>JBAKGE010000132.1:0-3735 GCA_037191085.1 Porphyromonadaceae bacterium
GCACCAATTGATACCCATTGGTTGGCGTGTGTGCCGGTCTACTGGCATCGTCGCTTCCACGTAACCCTCATTCAGTATGGTACACTTGATTCCGAGGGCTTGCATGAGGGTATTGGGGGTAATGGCATTGATGAAGTCTGCATTGACGCTACTGTCGTAGGACTCAGGGTGGAGGATATGCTTATATAGGAGATGCTGGATACCATCTTCATTATTAGACTTGGTCACATAATCAGCCACTCGCTTGACGGCTTCTGTCGCATTCGCCATAGCTACCCCCATACCTGCGAGTTGTATCATGCGGAGGTCGTTGTAGTTGTCACCCACAGCTATGCAATCCTGACGGTCGAGACCCTGGTCCTTGAGGAGGAAGTCAAGGGCATGCCCCTTGTCTACATTGGCGGGGACTACCTCAAGGAAGCAGTCGGAGGAGAAGAGAAAGTTGAGCTCCTGCCCAAATTCATGCTTCAGTTTTTTATTCACCGCCTGTAATTCTTCGGCGTCACCGAGGATAGCACATTTGAAAGGCTCGCGCACGACAGCTGACATGAAATCAGACACACCACACACCGGCATATTATTAGCCGTCCAGCTTTCCTTCTGTACATACTTGTCTTCGGGATGCTCGGTGATGATCATATCATGAGTGTAGGTAATGATCGTGACGGGAAGTGGCTTGATGAAATCATTGATTCTTTTCACATTATCTATGGATATCGTCCTGCGTCCGAGTACATGTCCCGTCATGAGGTCTGTGATCTTGCCACCGTTATAAGAAAGTAGGTAGCCTCCATACTTCTTGAGCTCTAGCTCCTCTGCTATCTTCATGCAGCCGTACGTGGGGCGCCCTGAGGCGATCACGAGGGTAAGGCCCTTGCGTTGAGCTTCCATGAGGGCGTTGTAAGAGGAGGGCAAGATGTGCTTTTGATCGTTAACTAGCGTACCGTCCAGATCCATAGCGAGGATGCGGTAGGGTAGTTGATTGCTATTATCGTAGAGTGGATTCATATCGTATATTCTTCTTTCTTATCTATCGCTCATGCTCGGGGCGATTTCATACCGCAAGGTACATATTTTTCTCAGAATTTGCATGACTCCTTAGTGACGTGAATACGTCATCATGCAGAAAAGTACTTTGGTTGAAGCGGTGAATGACTCCTCCAAGGAGGTGCAAGGAAAAGCGAACACGAGAGAATCGTGGGCTTGATAACCTTTGGGGGATCTTTATTAGAGGAAGCTTATGTTGGGTATTTTTTCTCTGGGACGTCGCTTCGTCAATGTCCCGGAGGATGTAGTTGAAAGCTCTGGGACATCGGTAAAGCGACGTCCCAGAGTTTTTTGAGGGGGCGTATTGGTGGTTCGTAAGAGTTGTTAGAATTGGAAGTAGATAAACGGCTGTACTCCAGCACTGTGAAATTGTGTGAGGATAATAATCACAATAGACAGTAGCAGTACCTGTATGGCGAGGGGTGAATGGGTGACTACGTCTTGGATCCATGTCCTCATACAACTGGGAATGAAGTGCGTGATGATACCAATGACGAGAAGGGTGCTCACGGTTTGGTATCCGCTGAAAAACTGTGGTATAATCTCCGGATGGAAATCGTACGCGATTGCTGTCAACATCTGCCATACCCCCTCCAGTGTAGGCATACGGAAGAATATCCATGCGAAGCATACGAAGTGAAAGGTAATGACCATGCTGATGGCTCTCCAGAGGAATGGCATATCTTTGCCTGTCTTGCCGAGCCAGGGCATCCAGGTCAGTAGAAGCTTGTGGAGGGCGAGGGCGACACCATGCAGTAACCCCCAGATAATGAAGCGGAGATTGGCTCCGTGCCATAGACCCCCGAGGAGCATGGTGATGATGAGGTTGAGGTAGGTACGCACTTTTCCTTTCCTATTCCCTCCGAGGGAGATGTAGAGGTAGTCTTTGAGCCATGAGGATAGGGATATATGCCAGCGCCGCCAAAATTCGGTAATAGTAGCAGAGGTGTAAGGTTGGTCGAAGTTGATATTGAATCGAAATCCCAGCCACAGTGCTATACCGATAGCAATGTCGGAATATCCCGAGAAGTCGCAGTAGATCTGTATCGCATACCCATAGATCGCCATGAGATTTTCGAAACCGGTGTAAAGGGTGGGGGCATCGAAGACTCGGTCGACGAAGTTGAGGCTGATATAGTCGGAGATAACTCCTTTTTTGAGGAGACCACACATGATGAGGAATAGTCCTTCGCCAAACTCGGATTTCGTGACCCACGGGTGTCGGTGGATCTGAGGAATGAAATCAGCAGCCCGAACAATGGGACCTGCCACGAGCTGGGGAAAGAAAGAGACGAAGAAGAGATAGTCAATCCATCTCCCGAGGGGTTGTATCCGTCCACGGTGGATATCAATGACATAGCTCATGGACTGGAAGGTGAAGAAGGAAATACCGACCGGGAGAAAAATGTCGAAGTGCAGTGATGCCCCACTTTCATTTGTGAGGCCAAGGAGAGAAAGAAGAGGGGTGAAGGACTGGAGGAGGAAGTTGGTGTACTTGAAATAGCAGAGCATCCCAAGGTTAAAGACCATGCTCAGGATGAGAAGCCCTCTCCGCATCCTTTGTGTGCGGACATGGAATATCTGTCTGCCGATGATGAAGTCTACTGTGGCGGTGAGGAGCAGTAGAATCGCATAGGTACCACTACTCTTATAGTAGAAGTATAGAGAGAAGAGGACTACGTATATGATGCGGGCGGTATCACGCTTGCGTAGGGCGTAGTATAGTAGTAGAAAAGCAGTGAAAAGTACGAGGAAGAAGGCACTATTGAAGATCAGCGGTGCACGCGGATCGTAGCGAAATACGTCGGGGATGCAGGATGTGATGTCGGAGAAACTCATGGTTGTTGTCGGAGAAGATATTGTCTGTGGTCTTTGGTGAGAGCATCTGCGATAGCCTCTCCACACGCCGTATACCCTGCTTGACTGAGGTGTATACCGTCCTTATTGTAGAAGCCAGAGGTCCGTAGGACGGCAAATTTATCGTCTCCTCCAAATATCTGGTAGAGGTCTATGAACCCGATCTTTTGCTCTTGGGCTATCTTTCGGAGCTCAGTGGCTATCGTGGACATGTGGGCAGAGACGACGAATGCTGACCTTCGCTTTTTCCGTCTACCCGTGTATCGTACCCGACCGGCAGGGAGGGCAGAGGTGAGTATAATGGCACAATTGGGATTGAACCGTTGGATCTGATGGATGAGGGAGAGCACGCTGTATCGAAAGTCAGAGACCGAGAAATTGGTGACGATCCCGTCGTTGGTCCCGAGGGAGATAATGATGAGATCGGGATGTAGTGCAGGCATGTGTTGGGCAATGTCACTCTGGCTATAAGTACCGTAGGAAGCACTATTGTAGCCTATGGTATGAAGAAGTGTGCCCGTGGACGAATTCTCGAGACTGAGACCGTAAAACCTAGCTCGTGGAGGAACTGTCAGTGTGACTGTGGCGGATGGTACCTGTAGATGAAGCGTATCGGTGGCTATGTCGGAGGAGCCACCAATCACTTGGGAGGTCGTAGAAGTGTAGAATTTCCCCTCCAATGGTACGGAACTCGGGGGTCTGAAAACCACAATCCGATTAATCGGAGTGCCGTCGGTATTGCTGTACGTTAGTTTCTGGTCAGTCTTGGAGGTGGAGCTAATCACTGTGCCGGTAGGACTACCTCCGATGTATGTACTGGAAGTGATCATA
>JBAKGE010000035.1:0-19937 GCA_037191085.1 Porphyromonadaceae bacterium
GTTGCCTCCTTCGATATCAGCCGCACTAGCATTGATGATAGCGATTGGTTCATTTGGATAGAGTCGCACCGCAATATCAAAGACCTCCTTGAATTCCTTACTCTCTGCTGGGTAGCTCTTCGCCACTAGATACATCTCGTTTAGGCTCAAGAGCTTTGGATTGGTCTTGATAACCTCCCTTGCCTCATCCACACTAAAGGGGCGTACATTATAGGCAATCACATACTCGGTGCGACGGAGTGGCGGATAATAAACGTTGAGCAAATCGCTATAGGTCTTGCCACCATCAATCGCCTTTAGCTTGGCATCACGGGCATCGGGGTTAGATGTTGTGCTAATCACATCAAGTACCTGAGACTTGGTAACGAGAGAAGAACTGCTCACCGCCTTCTTTAGCCCCTCCCAGTCTTCACCGTGACCAGAGACTTTGAACTGGCTCTTCTTTACGCCATGGGCAGAGACGAGGTAGTCGGCAAATGAATTGGCACGGCAACCAGCGAGTGCACGATTGCTCTCAAAGTCACCCTCGGGAGAAGCATAACCCTCGATAGAGAACTCTGTAACAGTGAGGTCCTTATTCTTTACCACCTCACTCACCACCTTATCCACACGAGCGAACTCAGTAGCGTTATTCTTGTAGTCACGAACAAGGTCGTGCTTAGCCACCACGAAGTTGAAGGTAGCAGTATGCCTATCGGCACGTGCCTTCACAGGTTCTACCTCTGGAGTAATATATGAGAGAACAAAGACTGGCTCCTTGACAAATGGGGTCAAAAGTACCTTGGCATCCTCATGTACAAAGCAATCGGCACAACCATGTACAATCTCCACAAACACTAGCTCTGCCTCAGACATATAACTCTCAAAAGGCATACGTTGACTATAGGTGACAGACTGGTGACTCCCATTCTTGCGGGTGAACTCCATGCTTGGATCCACCTGCCACTCGCGAACAATGCCACTATCTGCCATACGATCTAGTACTATACTGCGGGTGCGACCCGCTACCTGTACAGGAGGCAACATCTTGACCACCTCACTAGTACCTGGCATACGCAGGGCAGGAGACAGCAGAAGCACATCATTGGAGCGCATCTTGAGGTCATCCAGACGGATATTCATATTCAGGGTGACATACTCGCCACTACGCGCCACGTGTACATCCTCTACCTTTATCTGGTTCATATACTGCCCCTGAGCCATCAACAACTGTGGAACAAACATCAGGAGAAACAATAGCGAAGTTATGGTTTTATTCATCTCACTATGTATATCTATATGTTATGTATTCTGTAATTAGATAAGTTTGGACATTTTAGAAAACGTAGATCAAAGAGAGGGTTCCACGAGTCACACCCCAATAGTTGTAGGCACCCTCACTTTGCTTCGTACCACAATGAGCACATGGGAACGTCTCATACATCACGCGAGCGTAACCGGCACCCAAGGAAACCTCCATATTCCAATGGCGACTCAATATCCACTGATAGCCATAGCTCATCCCTGCGCCATAGAAGTAGCCTTGGTAACGGTGGTCCTTCAATTCTGATAGTCGACCAACTGGGATATTAAGTCCCCCTACATTGAACTGACCACCATGAGCATGAAACCCCACAAAGTGACCATTGAAGACATCACAAAACCAGTAACGCACCTCCGGCTGAACCATCCAATGCTTCCAGGTGGTCTTCTCCCCGAACTTCCACAGACTCATACCGCCACCCAACTCAAGGGTGGTCTTATCGCTCATCCTCATTTCAATGGCAGCATTGGGCGAGGTCGTAGCCGCATACAATAAGTTTGTCTTGACCGCTACTTTCTGTGCATTCGCATTGCCAACAGCAAACGTCACGCCAACGAGAAGCATGAGCATAAAGCGACAAATGAATTTTCCGAACTTCATAACTAATTATTTAATCTTATATATGTTGTCTAGTGCTGGATGCTTGAAGTTGCGCACAATTCAAGCACTACTAATTACTCACGAAACAAAAAAAATCAGATACCGCCTCCAAAAGGAAGCAGCATCTGACACCAAGGGTATATGAACTAGAGCTGTAGCAACAGGAAGTATGCTACAGGAAAAATCGAGACTGGTAAGCCTAGATAAAGAAGCGTATACGAGAGTTCTCTCTCTCTCTCTCTCTCTCTCTCTCTCTCTCTCTCTAATCATTTTTCTACAAAAATCCAAATATAAAGCGTTAAAAAATGAGCTAACACTCTAAATACATAAGGCAAAAACAGGTGATTAATCGTTCACGCTTTATTCCCCATACATTCGACGGCAAAGTTACACACATATTTGCAAACTCCAAAAAAAATCGATATTCCTAAGTATCTTGTGCTGAAATAGGTTGATTCCTGAAACGGGGTATTGAAATAGTAATTGATTGTGAGCAGAAAGCGTTTTCATTGATCGTCACTACTACAGCGAAAAGGAGAAAGATGTAATGTACGGCAAACTTTTAGAGTCAATTTTAAGTTTGAATCATTTTAGTAAAGAGTTAGGTCTTATCCCTAATACCGTTTTAATTGGGTTGAAAAAGGGGCATGAAGCATCAAAGCCCTGCATTTTGTACCTTCTACAAAAGGACAGGGTTCCAAAGCGCATTGTACTGGAGAGCGAAAACCACGCCACCAACCAATGGATATAACACCCAAACAGATCAGACACACGCCATGGTAAAGGAGTCGGTGGCTTTCCACACAATGACTATGTAACCCTAGCGATAAGGCGCTGTGCGCACAATTTTGGCTCCAAATAGCCCCCCTTCTACAAGGAGGAAGTTACAGATTTCTACATGGATAAAAAAGGTAAATGTAGGTACAAATTGCCGTTTTTTGACGAATCCCTCCTGTGGTTCGCTATTGAACATTTGACTATGAAATCTAATATAAAAGTACCATAAGCTAAGTCGTTCGGGAAGAAAAGGGACCGTAAGAGAGAGTAAAGGTACCCAAGGGATTCAACGTGCTTTCATAGAAACAAAAAGGGAGCAAGCCACGCAAAGCGTTAACTTGCACCCTTCACTGCGGAAGCGGGGGGATTCGAACCCCCGGTACGGTTACCCGTACGTCAGTTTAGCAAACTGGTGGTTTCAGCCACTCACCCACACTTCCTTAGTCAGCCTGAAATAACCATCAGGACCTTCTGTGAACCTGACCGGCGACTGCAAAGGTAAGTATATTTATCGATTTTCCCAAAATTATATCTTACATTTCTTTTCTCACCATAGTAGGAAATCGTACCTTTGTGTACTTTTTAGAATCATTATCACATGAATAGCTTTTCTCAATCGCTCCGGCATATTTCCGGGAGCAGGACATCCGTCCGCACGCAGGGGATATTGTTTGCTATTTTCTCAGCAGTCACATTTGGGTTGATTCCACTCTTCTCTGTTCCTGTATTACGGATGGGGATGAATACCTATAGTGTTCTTTTCTATCGTTATGTGATTGCTTGTGTGGTGATGCTCGGAGTTCTGGTCGTGAATCAAAAGGACCTAAAGATTAACTTCCGTGAGATTCTATGGCTGTCGGTTTTCGGGATTTTGTATGATGTCTCTGCCATGTGTCTCTACTATGGGTATCAGTACATGTCCAGTGGTGTCGCGACCACACTGATATTCATGTATCCAGTGTGGACAGCCGTCATCACGACGCTATTCTTCAGAGAGCGGTTGTCTGCCTACACCTTGGTCGCGATACTTCTCGCTGTGGGTGGGGTATACTTTCTGTCAGGAGATCAAAAGCTAGAAACAGGGACTCCCTGGTACGCCATTGGAATAGTGATGATATCAGGGCTCTCTTACTCCGTGTATATGGTTATGGTAGATCGGCTCAATATTCGAGAAATGGGGAGTTTGAAGCTAACGTTTTACGTCTTTCTTTTCGGACTATTCTTCCTCACCGGCTTTCTCTATGCCATGGGAAATACCATTGAGCCTGTACTGGGAACTCTTTCCTGGATAAATCTAATCCTGCTTGGCATTATCCCCACTGTCCTCTCCAACGTCTTCCTCATCAAAGCAATCAGTAAGGTTGGCTCTACCCTGGCAGCGATCCTCGGAGCATTTGAACCCGTAATAGCAGTAGCTATCGGTGTGACGCTCCTGAACGAGCCGTTTACTACCGACTCTGCTATCGGGATTGGACTCATCATTATCGCTGTCACTATCCTTGTGATCAAAAAGAAGTGACTATCCCTTTGACCTATATGATATTCCCGGCATCATCCATGAGAAGAATCTGCAAGTGTCCATGAGGGATGAGGGGAGCACAGACATTGTAGCAGAGGGTCAAAATTTTCCGAAAGAACGCTACTTCCTCGTGTGGAATCAGCATCCACAGCTCCCGAGCCATAGTGATTTTTCCGATGCGCTCTATAGTCTCTACTGAACAACCCGACTGTAGTGCCACCCGTTGGAGGAACTCTCTATTCATCACCCCCTTCTTACTATGCGTATCCAGAGAGCCCTCAGCAAGCTTTACAGCCTTACCAAGCATCATACAGAGTGTTACCTCCGGAAATTCTTCTTCCGATGCTATCTTCAGCGCTTCACCCACGAAGTTTCCGTACTGCACGAATGCATTGGGCGGTAAATCGGGGTATAGAGCCTTGAGATAGCGTTCGCTCTTTGCTCCCGAGTTAATGATCAAGTGTTGGACCCCTAAAGCCCTGGATACCTGCATCTCTCTCCGTATGGAGTTGACGAATGCTTCGGACGAAAATGGTTTTACTACCCCCGATGTACCGATGATCGATATCCCTCCCTCTATGCCAAGACGTGGGTTGAAGGTTTTCATCGCAATCTGTGCCCCCTGCGGGACCGATATCCGCACCTCTACACCGCATTCCTCCTCATAGCTGTGCAAGAGTCGTAACACTTCTCGTGTCATCATCTGTCGAGGTGTGGCATTGATTGCAGGTCCTCCTATCTCCAACCCAAGCCCAGGTAAAGTCACCCGACCGACCCCCTCTCCCTGTACAAAAGTTACTTCTCTCGGTGTCTCTGTCAGCCGTATTGTAGAGCATATTTCTATGCCATTCGTCACATCAGGGTCATCGCCAGAGTACTTCAGTGCTATCGCTGTCACCGTACCGTCATCCCTATAGTGTATACTGTCAATAGGCAATGTAGCAGGCTCATTGTTTGGGAGAGTAATCGTCGCTGCCGACATCTTCTCGCCAGTTAAGAGAGCCGTCAATGCTGCTACGGTGGCAGCTGTTGCCGTGGCCCCGGTGGTGTAGCCTGTCTTGAGATGAAAGAAGTCGGGCAGTAGTCGTTCTATCGCCTTTCGGAGTCCGTACTTACCATACACCACCTCTGACGGGACATAAGGTAGGGTAGGACGACGCACCACCAGCACAGGAATACCCATGGAAAGTGCTATCGAGGTCTTCTCTACAAATCCCCCACTCTCTCCACTCTCTTTCGTTATGATTGCATCGGGTCTCAGACGGTGGAATATCGATTCATCCGGTTCCCCGTCATCATAGTACAGAATCTGTTCTGGTGCTATTCCACTCCGGATCACTGTATCAATGGACTCGGGACGATTCATAATCCGAAACGTACATCGATGCTTCTGCCAGAAAGGGCGGAGCCGTACTATCGTATTCACACCTGTCAGTGCCAGCACTTCCTCATACCCCTGCTCTTCCATGTATTCCATGACCTGATCGTATGTGTCGAAATATCTCATTCGCTCATCTATAGAGGGGAAGTAACGCTCCACACGCACTACTGGTAAACCTAACTCTGTTCCCGTAATCCCGATGTTGCGATGCACGTTCTCTGCAAAGGGATGTGCCGCATCCACTATCAGTCCTACCCCTCTCTCTCTGCAGAAGTGAGACATCGTCACCTCATCCAGTCCGCCAGCCAAGCGCTTCCCATGCGCCGTCTCTATATATTGGGCACTACCCTTGGTGGAATAGTAATATCCCTTAGCAGCCTCATCACACACGCCCACGGCCATGCGTCCTTCCGTTGTCCCTCCGACGATGAGTATAGTTGGTGTAATTGCCTCAGTCATGGTGAATGCTCTCCAGTAGTTCTTCTATCGTATCCACCCAGAGCGCGACTCCATCCGCGCGAGTATAGCTGATACGCTGATCCACTACCTGCACCACCTCTGCGGATTCCACGTGTCGTCCTGCCAGTATGCGGTGGCGCAGGAGTGCCTTACGTATCATAGAATACCAATAGCCATGACCTATCAAACGTATCTGACAGTCATAGTCGTTCTCGATACGAAAAAGCCCTGTTTCCTGATCGAATATAATCCCTTTGCAGGCAAAAAAGTGGCTCAACACTCCATTGAGAGACAAGTCCTCGGGTGTCCCTACGTGTATCTGCGAATACTCATCCATGAGCCAAATCTTATCCGCTATCTGGAGTGCCAGTTCGAGATCATGAGTAGATAGGAAAATCGTCTTGTGGGTCTCGCGCGACAGACGGTGCAGGAGCTGCATCATCTCCACCTTGCTCGGGAAATCGAGGAATGCTGTCGGCTCATCCAGGTAAATAATCGGAGTATTCTGAGCCAAGGCCTTGGCTATCATCGCCTTCTGTCGCTCACCATCGCTAAGGGTATGTACCATACGTTCTGCGATATGGGGTATACGAACGAGATCAATAGCTTCGTCGACCTTGGCCTCATCCTCAGGTAGGAGCCTTCCCCAAAATCCCGTGTATGGGCTGCGCCCGAGTGCTACGAGGTCCCGAACACTCATGTTGCGAACGTCTGGTTTCTCCGTCAGGACCACACTGACGAGCCGTGCCAGTTCCTTTTCCGTGTATGTCTCTATCTCCCTGTCTTGTAGTATGATTTCACCACTGAGTTTGGGCTGAAATGCAGATAGAGTACGGAGGAGCGTGGATTTGCCGATCCCATTAGAGCCGAGGAGACAGGTCAGTTCACCGGACGAGATATGTGCATTGATTCCCTCAGCCACTGTCCGAAGCGATCTCCGTCCTTTGTAGCCGATGCTGAGATCTTTAAGTATGATAGTACGACGTGTGCTCATGAGTTTATTTCATTTCTTCGTTTGCCAAAGAGTACCGAAATCACTATCGGGGCACCGATGAGGGCGGTAACCGAATTAATCGGCAGTGCCCCCTCAAATCCCGGCATGCGTGCTATCAGGTTGCAGAAGAGTGCCAGAGCAGCACCTACCAGTGCCACCGCAGGCATAAGGACGATATGATTAGAAGTAGAGAAGAGAGTACGACATAGGTGTGGCACCGCCAGTCCGAGGAAGACGATAGGCCCACAGTATGCCGTGACCACAGCCGTCAGCACACAGGAGCAAGCAATGACTGCGAATCGTGCTCGTCGGACGTTGAGCCCAAGATTGCGAGCATAGTTATCCCCGAGGAGCATGAGATTAAGGGTCTTGATGAGGAGGAATGAGAGCGGTATCAGTACCGCCATGATAAGGACAAAAGTGGTGACCTGATTGCCAGAAACCTTGGAGAAACTCCCGAGACCCCAGATAACGTAGGTGCGCACATCTTCGTCGTTGCTAAAGAACTTAAGAACTCCGATAATAGCATTGGCGATATAACCAATCATCACTCCCATGATGAGGAGTACCACGTTTCCTCTAACCCTCTGCGAGATCGTCAAGATAATCACCATAACCGCTATCGCTCCGATAATAGCACTGACATTAACTGCCATTTCCCCCACAAATCCCATGCTACTCAACGCCTGTCCCCCGATACTTCCCGATAGGAGAATAATCGTAGCTACGCCAAGGCTCGCTCCCGAACTGATACCAAGCTCCGATGGACCTGCGAGAGGATTGCGAAAGACAGTCTGCATCTGAAGTCCGCTGATAGATAGACCTATGCCGGCGACCATGGCTGTGATTGTCTGGGGAAAGCGGGATTTCCAGATGATATTCTCCCATATCACCATCGAGTCAGTCGCACGACCGAGGAGGATATCCCACACGCTACGGAGGGGAATAGGTATCGTGCCCAATGCAAGATTGAGCATGACAAAAAGGATGATCATCAGGATGATTGAGACGAATATGATCGAGTGTCGTTCCATCTATGTATACTGTTTGGTTATCATCACATTAGAGCTGTCAATACAACGTCCTCACTGCCGTTATTGAATAGACAACTGCTTCCACCGCTATCAACGACCCTGAGAATCGTCAGACGACCTCTGGGTCGTCGACAAAGCGATGTCCCAGAGAACGAAATCGCGACGACCCAGAGCTATTTGAGCACTTCATAGTACATTGGTTTGTAGTCAGGTAGTAGCTCAGGATGAAACGCATGGATAAGGTCGGCAAGGACATGCTCCGGTTCGACAGGAGTATTCTCGTAGAATGGTTTCTGACGAAGGTTACAATAGATGACATGCTTCTGCCTGAAGGCATTGAAGTCAGCGTAGCGGGCATCCGAAGCCTGCATGGCATCGTAGTCAAACTGTCCGTCAAAACTATTGACGACCCTCCAAAAGTCGGCTCTTGCTCCCTGAGCATACACTGTCTCAAAGTCGACGTAAAATCCCCCCGACTCATTGTCATTGTGCATGAAGTAGTCAGCACCAGCGTCCCTAAAGAGGTTGGCGAGATAGCTTTTTCCTCCCACTACATACCAGTTTCCTCCATGCATCTCACCACTAAGGACTGTGGGGCGGGTATCGGAAGTGGCAGCAAGGGCCTTGAGCTCATTGTAACGCTTTTCGATAGCATCAAACTGGCTATTCGCCTGCTCTTCGATACCAAGAAGCATGGCGGTGAACTTGATCCACTCCGCCTGACCGAGAGGGAGTGGTTCCTTGTAGCCAAGGAATGTAACGAGGGGGATGTCGAGGTTTTTGATGGCATCGTAACCCCCTTTCTTGAAGGGTGAGACGAGTATAACGTCGGGAGAGATTGCGAGGATAATCTCATTGTCGAAGTTGCCCTCAATCCCGATTCGGGAGGTCTTCTTGTCAGCGATCTGCTGCTTTACCTTTTCATTGAATAGAAAACGCGTACTGCTGATACCGACGACTTTGTCGGTCTGGTCAAGCTTGATAAAGTTGGACATCTGGAGTGCCGTCATGCACACCACGCGGTGTATGGGTGTATGGATTACCTCATAGCCGTCGGGAATGCCCTCTGGCGTGGTCCCTCGAGGGACAAAAGCATACCGGTAGATCTGGTTATTCTCCCCGAGAGGATCCTGCACGTCGACGAGACGATAGGTACCCATGTCCCGGACACTAAAGCCCTTGGCATACTTGATGGAGATTTCTGTTCCTCTCGCAGATGAAGCTGTATCCTCGCTGTCGTCGTGATTACGGCTCCGGGAGGAGCCTTCACTGCAAGCAGTGAAGAGGAAGATAAGGAAAAAAAAGAGAGGGAAGAGTTTAGGAGACATTATGTTACTTTTGCTTAATGATCATGAGGGAGAAGTAAGGAAAAGAGCGCTCCACGATATCAGGGACGGTGGAAGTGTGGTACTCTTGCTCCTGTATGCCCACGTTCTCAAAGTAGTGTACCTCCACGTCCCCGAGTTGCGTGAGGGCAGATTTGAGTATCGTCTCCTGACGGGAGAGTTTCATGAGGACTACGGTCTTGCCAGAGCGAACCTCACTGATGATCTGCTGCACAGAGGTGGTGGAGGGGAGGACGAGGAGGGACTCATGCTGCTTGACAATATGGAGGTTAGCCATCGCACCGGCAGCAATAAAGGCAGGCACACCTGCAATGTGTAGGACATTGATTCCTTTCTCCAGCAGAGTATCAGAGATATAGTGAACAGAGGAGTAGAAGCCGGAGTCTCCCTCGGCAACAAAAGAAACGCTCTGACCTCGACGTACGGACTCCTCAATCTGATCCGCGACCTCTCGGTATACACAGAAAGCTTCACTGCGATCGGAGTTCATGGGGACGGAAAAGTAGCTGACATGGTCAGGAGTAATCCCGATGACGGAGAGAAGCTCACCGGCACGAGAGATCGTGGCACCAGCCTTTTCGGTACAAGGGCAATAGATAATGTGGGAAGCACGGAGAACTCTGACAGCCTTGAGGGTCATGAGTTCGGGGTCACCCGGTCCGAGAGATACGCAGTAGACTTGTGTCATAGTTTACCGGCGGAAGAGGTGCTTGAACTCGTCAGCATACAGCCGAGAGAGACCATGACGGTTGTCTATCGCTTCGCCAACAACGATCATAGTAGTGAGTGTAAGGTGATTGGAGTGCACGATGTGGGCGAGATCTTTTAGCTGACCACGGTATATCTTTTCATCCTTCCAGGTGAGTTTATAGCAGGCTGCTACAGGCGTCGTGGGCGGGTAGTGCTCCAATAGTTCCTGCTGTACCTGGTCGACGATACCTGCGCTGAGAAAGATACACATCGTACTCTGCGATCGCGCGAGCATGTGGAGCTTCTCTTTCTCGGGCATCGGGGTACGTCCCTCTCCTCGGGTGAGGATTATAGTTTGGACTTTCTCCGGAATGGTGAACTGGGATTTCAGTGCCGCAGCAGCCGCCTGAAAGGAAGAAATACCCGGAGTGATATGGTAGCTCATTCCGTGTTCATCGAAGAGGGCCATTTGCTCCTGTATCGCCCCATAGATACAGGGGTCTCCAGTGTGCAAACGAACGATAAGTTGGCCACGGTCGTAAAATTCTTTCATAATCTTGAACTGCTGCTCCAAGTTCATGTCTGCAGAACTACGTACCGTGGCTCCTGCCTTGGCGTAATGTGTGAGTTCGATAGGCACAAGACTCCCGGCATATAGAATCAGGTCAGCGGATTCGAGGAATCGCTTCCCTTTGACGGAGACAAGCTCTGGGTCACCGGGACCTGCTCCGACAATCTCAATATGCCCCCCACGGCGAAAGACGTGGGGTGGTACCGCTACCGCAAAGGTAAAGTCATTGCCTTTGCTGAGGACTCCTTTCTGCTTTTCCACGAGGAGCGAACCCATATCTGACGCACGAAGGGCGGCGGCTTCGGACACACTGGGTACCGTGGTGACGCCCTCGACACGAGCGGAGGGATTAGGGACGTCGATGCCCTTCAATTCTTCTGCAGAGTAGATATTCACGGGAATTCCTCCCAGATGCTCAGAGAGAGAGGAGAGCAGAGGTTCGTCCTTCTTTAGCTCAATCGTAGAGACATCAGCTATTGACTCGGGAGCAAGGAATTGTGCCCTCATATAAGCACTGATGTGCTCATAGATGCCCTCGACAGCACACTGCTTACGACATCCGACACCGAGGTGCAAGATACGTGGATGATAGTATACTATGGGTATCGGGCAGCCGGGATAAAGGTACGGAGTGACGGCTATTAAGAGCGCATACTTGCCGAAGTCGATCTCCCCAGTTCGGTAATAGACGTCGACATGCTCAGGCTTAGTGCGCTCGAGATAGTCGGTACCGGCATCGCGGATATCAAGGAGAAGGGCTGTCCGTTGGCGGTGCACGAATGTCGTAATAGGGGCATTTAGGTTGTCTGACGTGGTAGCGGTAATCCAGCCATATTGTGAACCTATGGTGTCAAGTGCCCAGAGTCCCGCATTGTCACTGTAAGTAGTCACGACCTCAACACCCCCTATGATGCGGGCGATACGAGTGCTCAATGCATTGGCACCTCCGACATGTCCCGACAGCACCGATACCACGAAGCGTCCTGTACTGTCTACATTCACCACGGCGGGATCCGTATGTTTATCCTGTATATGGGGTGCTATACTACGCACGCAAATCCCCATGGCTCCAATGAATACCAGTGCATCCGAAGAGTGGAAGAGTCTCGCTACCTCCTCCGATATAGACCCTATCTTATGGCATCCATTGAGGGAGGATCTCGCGAATACCTCTACCCCCTGTATCTCTCTCTGTATTGTGCGAGCCAGCTCAATGGAAGTCTCGGATACAAGGATCACATTCACTTTCATATCTAATCTCGTATTGCTGAAGTCGGCATCACAGCCTTCAGTACTTCTATTTCGTTAAAGTCATCTATCCTGACGCGGATACCCTGCTCCAGAAGAAAGCCACAGCACGTGACAGCATCGGAGAAGAGGGCTTTACTCTCCGCCGACACGGAGTTGAAGACAACCGCTCCTCCCGGACGTATCACCTCCGACACTCGAGTTACGATCTTGTGCATCTTGCCACTATGACCTCCGATAAATACAGCATCAGGAGACGGATAAGCAGTAGCATCTACCTCCGTGAAGTCGCCGACCACAGTTTCGATACCGGGAGTACCCCATTTCCTCGAGTTATCATGCATCAGCGCTCGACCCTCTTCCCGCTGCTCGAAAGCCACGATCTGAAGATGCGGGAACTGTAGCTTTGCTTCCACAGAAACAGAGCCGGTACAAAATCCCACATCCCACATCACCGTACGCTCTCTCAGGTCAAGCATGCTGAGAGACAGCAGACGTATCGGCATCTTTGTGATCATCTTCGCTCGACCATTGAGGAGGTGAAAGCCGCTCTCAGGTACTCCAAATGGTCTCGGATGCACGGCAGTTCTGCGGAGGATAATATTGTTCGGGTAATCAAAATCCTGCCCTACTACCTCCTCTATCCTCCATTTAGTTACCTTTTCCTTATCATGGTTACCGAGGAGCTCTCCCACGTACATCTCATAATTATCGTACCCATACTCCAGCATCCGCTGTGCTATCGCCGAAGGGGTATGTACCCTGTTGTCTGTCAGCACACCCACCATGTCGTAACCGATGATAAGTGCCTCATCGAACTTCAGCCACGGGCGTCCCGTGAGGGACACGACATGCATCTCCTGATATGGCATCAGCAGACGATGGGCGAGGAGCTGTAGGGAGTTGAAGTACGGAAACACCTGCATCTCCACATCGGGGATCTCTCTCTGTATCGTATTGGCAAACCCAAAGAACAGCGGATCTCCTGATGCAAAAACGACCACCTCGTCATCCACAACTCTGAACTGCCGAAACACTTCGTCCAATGGTACCGTAATGTATATCCACTCGTGTACCTCGGGGAGGTATGGACGCACGACCTCATAGTGTCGTGCTCCACCACAGAAGGTTCTGTGCTCTCGAATAATCGACTTGATCTCGGGACTGAAGTACTGCTCCCTATTGTCGTCTATCCCTATGACCACACATCTAAATGGCTGCCTCTCCTCTTTCATACCTCCTCCGTACTCTACATATCACGTCCAGGTCTCAGCTGCGCGGCATCGTCCAGTGTGAGGATTGAATTAACGAGCGTAGCGGCAAGATTGCTCCCTCCTTTGCGCCCCTCCACGATGATCTTAGGAACGGAGGTGAAGGGTTTCACCATGTGCTTTGACTCACGGACGTTGACAAAACCTACCGGCGCCGCTATCACCCCGACCGGGTGAGCGTCTCCCTTACGTATCAGATGACACAACTCCATGAGTGCTGTGGGGGCATTCCCAAAGACATATAACGCATCAGGATGCTCTCGCACGGCAAGTCTGATACCGGCTTGCGTACGAGTGATCCCCTTTCGCTCCGCGAGATCCGCCACACGGGGATCGTGGAGATAACACTTAGCCTCCACTCCCAGCCGCTCCAAGGCACCCCTGCGGATCCCCGACGTCACCATCGTCACATCCGAAATGACTGTTCGTACCGCCCCCGTGGTGAAAGCCCTGTGTAAGGTCTCCACAGCACAATCATCAGTGTGTAGTATCTCCTCCATCTCGAAATCCGCAGTCGTGTGTATTGAGTGCAGAAGTGCCCACTTATGATCGAGAGGGATATCCTTATTCTTGAGTTCGCTCTCTATGGTCTTGAAGCTCCGTATCATGATATCCTGTCCCACCTTGTCCGACTCTCGCTTCTTCGTCCCATAGTAGCCACGAGGAGTGACCATCATACGATCCTGTGAGATATAGGTCTGTGAGTTGCCTACGAGGACAATCGTAAACATATCTACCTCTGCCGGATCAAAGTCCGCCAGCGTCGTCAGCACCACCCTCTGCTCCTCCCGTCCAGCCTGTGATACATAGCCTACGGGGGTGTCAGGGGCACGCTCCATGAGGAAGATCTCCCTCAGTCGGTTCAGCTGCCAGTAACGTTCACGACTGCGGGGATTGTAGATCGCAGTGACGAAGTCCGCCTGTGCAGCAGCAGTGATACGACGCTCAATCTTGTCCCAAGGAGTCATGAGGTCTGACATAGATATGATGCAGAAGTCGTGCCCTATCGGTGCCCCGAGGAGTGAAGCTGCCTTCTGGAACGCACTAATACCTGGGAGCACGCTCACCTCTACGGCACTACCCCGATCGTCCTTCATCTCATACACGAGTGGTGCCATGCCATAGATCCCCGCATCACCTGAACTGATGACGCACACGGTCCGACCCTCCTCTGCATGCTCAAAAGCCAGCTCCGCGCGCTCTCGTTCCTTCTTCATCCCCGTATCTATGCTCAGGGCATCGGGGCGGATGAGATCAGAGATAAACTGAAAGTAATACTTATACCCTACGATGACATCGGCGCTCGCTATAGCATCGAAGACGGCCGGGGTGATATCCTCCTTGGAGCCGGGACCTATCCCTGCGACTATGATCTTTCCTGCGGACATGGATTTACGCTTATTGTATAATGATTATGTGTATCCGTATGCCATACCAAGGCATATGTACAAATGTAATACTTTCGGAGAGAAAAAACCCGTGTTTGGCCCCCCGAAAGTATGCTCTTTCTCCCTCTTACTTTATCACCCTTCTACCATAATCGACATAATACGTCAGAGAGTCACTCAAATTTCTCTGGGACGTCGACGAATCGATGTCCCAGAGCTTTCTTTTTCGACCTTCGGGACGTTGATGAAGCAACGCCCCAGAGAAATCTGCCCCACCCGCCGGGGCCTTCTCTTCGAGAAGCTCCGGATATTCACACGAAGAGGAGTGTGGCGAAACAGTCAGACTGCACCCATACGGCAAGAGCTCTCCACCTGCACCGGGACTATGGACTAAGAACAGATCAGTCCACCATAGGCACAATACGCTCGAACGTAAAGCCCTTGGCAAGGGTCATACCCTTGGAGATCTTACCTGTAGCGATGTCATAGATGTACACTGCGGATTCACCCTTGGCGTTGTTGGCAAGGTATGCTTTTTGCCCACTCACCACTGCGAGCTGTGAAAAGTTGCCATTGCCATAAGGAATGTCCCTGAGTCTCGTAACCTCCATGGTACGAAGGTCAACAATCTCCCAGTAGTACACGTAGGGATTTGTCTTACTGTCCCACACGGGATTATCGGGTGTCGCAACCTTAGGATCCTGCATGTAGAGGAGGGCTTTGCCATTATTGAGGTAGTTGACGGTGAGGATCTTACCTCGGGGATGGTCGTAGGCATTATACGACCTATCGAAGTCGAGGGTCCCATTCTTGACACGGAGGAGGGCGCTATTCATGGCGGTCGTGATTACCTTACCTTGACCATTGAGCTCTCCCTTGAGGAGCGAATTGCATACGATGTAATAGTCACCCTTTTCATCGAAGAAACTCTTATTCTGTCTCAGCTCCCCATAGGATGTACTGCCCATCATGGATGCACGATTCTCAGAGACTTCCTTCTCTACCCTCATGGTCTTGGCGTCCACGAACGCGAGATAAAACTCGGGGGTGGCATCGAGGCGCTTGCCTTTATTCTCATTGATATTGAAAAAATACATCAGCATATTGTCAGAGGTACGATAGGCAAGCATCCCTGCACTGCTGTAGCCCACACGGGCATTGGGAGGGGTGGTCTTTAGGTTGAGCGTACCATGGGCGACTTCTTTCATCTGCTCCACATCAATTTTTGACCACAGTACCTTGTCGTACGGCGTAGCTGTGGTACCCATGAGCACTACGGTACGGTCGTCTATCCATGCGTGAGCAAACTTTCCCTGTCTAAAGGTCGTGAATGGAAATTCACTAAGTACCTCGAGTCTATCCCCGTGGATGCGGTACTTGCCGAAACGTCCGTCCTTGGAAATTTGATAGTAGTACCATCCCCGCATGAACGTCTCGGGGTTGAGTTTGTCGGAGAGATCGGCACCCTTGCCCTCGAAATCCATGACTCCAAAGTCCAGACTTGTCGCACGACCGACGAGATAATTGCGTGTGGTCATGACGGAAGGAGCCTCGAGGGGCGTCCAAATGTCGAAGTGTACCTTCGTGAGAGGTTGGGGATCCGGGGTATTGTTTCCTGCCCTGTCACAACTTGTGAGTGTGAAAAGAGAAAATGCGATGACGAGCGTGGAGAATATATTTTTAGTCATTTGGAAATACAGTGGAGTCAGGGGTGGAATGAATGAAATAATCCCGATGAGTCCGTGGCGATGTGGTGTGCCACACAACTCATCAGGATCGGAATATAGTAATTGCTTAGTTGGTCATCGGTACGATACGCTCAAAGGTGAAACCCTTGGTGAGTTTTGCACCCTTGGCGACCTTTCCAGTGGCGATATCGTAGATGTATATAGAGGATTCATCCTTAGTATTATTACCGATGTAGACTTTCTGTGACATGACTACTGCAAGCTGCGAAAAGTTACCGTCACCATAGGGAACATCCTTCAATTCGGTGATTTGCTTCGTCTGTAGATCAAGGATAAGCCAATAGAAGACGTAAGGATTGGTCTTGCTATTCCATACGGGATTGGCAGGGGTCGCGTGGGCAGGATTCTGCATATAGAGAATCGCCTTGCCGTTGTTGAGATAATTAACAGTGATGATCTTACCGGTATTCAACGGATAGCCATTGTAGGACTTATCGAACTCCAATTGACGATCTTTGATCCTCAGCAGTGCACCGTGCTGCGCTGTAGTGACAGCCTTACCCCTATCATCTACGATACCGGGAATGACAGAATTGCAGGCGAGGTAGTAGTCTCCCTTTTCGTCGAAGAAGGACTTGCTCTGGCGGAGTTCTCCAAAAGCAGTCCCAGCCATCATCTCAGCTCTATTTTCGCTGACCTCCTTCTCTACCTTCATAGTCTTGGCATCCACGAACGCCATATAAAAGGTACTGCCATACGAGCCAGTCATACCCTTGCCTTTGAAGTGAAAGGAGTATAGAATCTTGCCGTCCGATGGGCGGTAGGCAGCGAGACCGGAGGTCGTGTAGGAGAGCCCCTTAGGTGGAGTATTCTTGAGCTCCAGTATTCCCTTATCCAGTTCTCTCATACCCTCTACGTCTACCTTGACCCACAGGATCTTCTGCGCATCACCGCTAGCCCCGAGGAGAACGACTGTACGGTCATCGATCCACGCATGGCAGTAGGTACGATCCTTGAGGTCAGCGATAGGGAATGCAGACACTTCTTCCACACGATCACTGTGGATCAAATACTTGCAGAACTTCTTGTCCTTGGTGATCTGATAGTAGTACTTACCGCGGATAATAGTATTGGGGGTGAGGTTGGCAGCAACCTCTGCTCCAGTACCGATAGGTGATATCTCACCAGACTCAAGATTGGATGCACGATGTACGATATAACTGCCACTGGACATGCCGACACTGGGATCTGTAGGCATCCAGATGTCGAAGTGTATGCCCGCTTCCTTGTTAGGTTCGGGCGTAGGAGTATCGATCCCGGACTTGTTACAGCTCGTGAGAGCTGAGAGGGATAGTGCCGAGAGCAGCACTGATAGTAGTACCTTTTTCATATAAAAATAATAGGGTTACTGAATTTGTTTAGTGTATGAATATTCTAAATTTACCTACGAAAGCACGTCCCGGCTTCTGTAGCATATAATTGTCGTAGAGCTTGCGGTCAAAGATATTAGAACACTCCAGAGAGAGCGAATATTTATCGTCGTCGAAGAACCAGGTAGCTGCGATATCATGCGAATACTGTGACGGTATCACGGCCTTGCCGACACGGCTCCCAAAAGCCTCCGATGTCAAGTAAAACCATTGTGTATATCTGAATGAATAGTCCACCGTCAGTCGGCTGTCCCGTAGACCAAATGGGGCTGCATGATTATAAGAGAGCTCTGCATTGGCATAGAGCCAAGGGCGATTTGGCATACGGTTATTGTACACGGGATTGTCTCGTCCTTCGGGGGTCTTCTGCATCTTATTGCGCTCCTCGAGGTAAGTAGCATTGAGAGTAGCCCTCAGGATCCCGTCGTAGGTGTACGATACTTCTCCCTCAGCACCGAGGACGGTGGCAGCGGAGACGTTAGAGTACTGGCTCTGACGTTCGCCAATTGTCTGCCGGAGGATATAGTCCTGTACAACCCGGCCAAAGAGATTGGTTTCGTACATGAAACGATGCCGCTGTCTCTGCACCTCTCCAAACGCTCCGAAGTTGATATTGTGCGCCTTTTCAGGGCGGAGCTTGAAGTTGGCATACACCGTCTCTCCATTACCCAGAAACTCACGTGCTATCGGCAAGCGCACGCTCTTCTCGTACGAAGCTTTGAGGGCAACGACAGGAGAAACAGTGCATCGAACTCCGACACCGTAGCCCATATTGCTGCGGGTAGCTTTCGTCTCGACGTCATTGACACCAGTGAGCCAATAGAGATCCTTCTGATTGAGCTCTACATGGAAGATATAGTCCTTAAGGAAAATGGAAGTACTGAGTCGATCAGAGAGTAAAGAGCGATTGTAAGTCAAGCCGAGGACATGCTTGTCCATGTGGTCACTAGTGGGAATGAAGAGTTCGTCATAATCATCATACCTATGATTACCTGTGCCACTGTGAAGGTAATTAAAGTTGACCGAACTGACATCGTTGATGTGGTAGTTGAGATTTGCTCGTGCCGTCACCTGCGGACGGAGGTAATGCCGTACCGATTTCCCCCTACCAGTAACCTCACTGTATGGTGACGTCACCCAAGTTCTATCCCACCGGTATGCTCTGAAAGCAGTGTCCGTCAAGAGCGTGTGGTCGGCTGTGTAGGAAACGGAAAAGCGTGCCGTCAGTCCGTCGAGGAGGAAGTGATTCTTCTGATACCGAGCAGAGACACTCAGCGACTTCACATCACGGGTAGCATCACCGATGACGATCGACTGCTTCATCCCCGTTTGTATCTCCTTGTGCGAGGTCATGCCCGAAACGGCTACGAATGCTTCATCAGCCCATGTACGCCGAGTGAAGCCTGCCTCTACCTGTCCGAATACCGATCGATACCCATCGTGAAAACGTCTCAAATCGACATCGACAAACTTGCGCGACGACTCGTCCCAAACCTCTACCCCACGCATGATGTAGTCGTTCTTGGAGTAACTGACTCCGACTGAAGGACGCACGGTGAACCCAGTATGCTCATCCACATATTGCCCTGATACATCACCCCTCAGAGTATGGAAAGAACCGCCACTCACCGATGCATCGAAATAGCTATTACCATGCCTGCGAGTGATGATGTTGACGGCACCTCCGAGAGCATCTTCCCCCAGTTCGGCCGGGATTACTCCTTTGTATATCTCTATATGATCCACTATGTTGACCGGGAGATTGCCGAGGTTAATTCCACTGCCAAGGGCAGAGAGAGGCATGCCGTCCACGAAGTATCGGATAGCATTGCCAGACAGACCGTTGATAGAGAGGTTGTAGTCCGATCCCAAACCTCCCTCCTCACGTATACGGATACCACTGGTACGTCCGACAAGAGTACTGAGAGAACTAAGTGAGGCGGCCACAGACTGTACATCCACATTCGACACTGTATAGGCTTTCTCTCTCAGTATTCTATCCTGCGCTTTGCCCACCACCTCCACCGTCCTTAGGTCATAGGTCACGGTTTCGAGGGCGAAGTCACGCTTCATGCTACCTGACACCTCTACAGTTCTACGTACAGTAACATAGCCTACTGCCGAAACCACTACCTCGTATCGTCCACGCGGTACACGAAGAATATATGCACCATGAACATCGGACTGTGTCCCCATAGAACACCGCGGTATCGACACGGTGGCATAGGGCACGGGAGC
>JBAKGE010000133.1:0-3690 GCA_037191085.1 Porphyromonadaceae bacterium
GGGGATAAAAACAAAACAAAACAAATCTGCCTTTCTGGACCAATAGCCGTGCGGAGTCTAGGAGTGTGACCTTATCCTTGGAGCTACCAGTAGACATGAGCACAGCCTTCTCTGGGATTCGATAACCTACAGATAGCATCGACTGTAGCATGGCTTCGTGGGGATTATAAGCGATACAGCCTACTTCGCCGGTGGAAGTCATGTCCACTCCGAGGACAGGATCTGCTTTCTGCAGTCGAGAGAAAGAGAACTGTGAAGCTTTGATGCCCACGTAGTCAAGATCGAAGACGCCCTTGTTTGGCTGTTCGTACGGCACACCGAGCATAATCTTGGTGGCGATGTCAATGAGGTCGGTCTTGAGGACTTTGCTCACAAACGGGAAGGAGCGTGATGCACGGAGATTACACTCTATGACCTTGATTTCATTGCCTTTCGCGAGGAATTGTATATTGAATGGTCCGGAGATATGTAGCCCGGCTGCAATCTGTCGTGTGATGCGCTTGATACGGCGGATAGTCTCTATGTAGAGCTTTTGTCCGGGGAATTGGATCGTGGCATCACCAGAGTGTACTCCGGCAAACTCTATATGCTCACTGATAGCATAAGCGACGAGCTCGCCCTTGTCGGCGACACCGTCCATCTCTATTTCCTTGGCATTTTGGATGAAAGAGGAAACGACTACAGGATGTTTCTGGGAGACGTTGGCAGCAAGTTGGAGGAATCGATGAAGCTCTTCCTCATTCGAGCAGACATTCATCGCAGCACCACTGAGTACGTAGGAGGGGCGTACGAGGACAGGGTAACCGACCTCCTCCACGAAGGCGGTGACGTCGTCGAGGGTAGTGAGTTCTTTCCATGCCGGTTGATCAATGCCGAGCTCATCGAGCATGGCCGAGAACTTATGCCTATCCTCTGCTTGATCTATGTCTATGGCTTGTGTCCCGAGGATCGAGATGCCGACATTGGCGAGCTTGACAGCGAGGTTATTCGGTATCTGACCTCCCGTGGAGAGGATAGTGCCCATCGGGTGCTCAAGGTCGAGGATATCCTGCACGCGCTCAAAGGTTAGTTCGTCGAAGTAGAGACGATCGGAGAGGTCGTAGTCGGTGCTGACAGTCTCAGGATTGTAATTAATCATCACAGACTCGTAACCTTGCTGGCGAATGGTTTGGAGAGCACTGACTCCACACCAGTCGAACTCTACGGAACTACCGATACGGTATGCTCCTGAGCCGAGAACAACGACAGCAGGTTTGCGATTCTTCCTATCGAAGGTGACGTCGTGACTAGTTCCATCGTAGGTGAGATAGAGGTAATTAGTTTTGGCAGGATACTCAGCCGCCATGGTATCGATCTGGCGTACTACAGGGATGATACCCAGTTCTCTGCGTCGCTGGCGTACCTGTGCTTGCAGATGCTCCTTGTCGGATGAATCGGAATCGAGAGCTTTGGCGATCTGGAAGTCAGAGAAGCCTTGTACCTTCGCTCTCCGTAGGAGGTCGGATGATACACGAGGAAGAACACCGAGAGTCTCTATCTCCTCTGCCGTGTCCATGATGTTGCGGAGCTTGTGGAGGAAGAAAAGGTCAATCTTTGTGAGGTTATGTACCTCCTCGACGCTGTAGCCAGCCCTGAATGCCTTGCTGATGACGAAGATACGGTTATCGGTAGGTTGGTTCAGTGCTTTGTCGATATCGGGGATGACGAGATCTTTATTTCCTACAAAACCGTGCATGCCCTGACCGATCATGCGGAGTCCTTTTTGGATAGCTTCCTCGATCGTACGACCAATGGACATAATCTCTCCCACCGATTTCATGCTACTGCCAATCTCCCGAGATACGCCGTGGAACTTGCTGAGATCCCAGCGAGGAATCTTGCACACAACATAGTCGAGTGCTGGCTCGAAGTAGGCGGATGTGCTCTCGGTAACAGCATTCTTGAGTTCGAAGAGTCCGTAGCCTAATCCCAGCTTTGCCGCAACGAACGCGAGGGGATAGCCTGTAGCTTTGGAGGCAAGTGCAGATGAGCGACTGAGGCGTGCATTGACTTCGATGACACGATATTCTTCACTCTGGGGATCGAGGGCGTACTGGACGTTGCATTCGCCGACGATGCCGATATGACGGACAATACGTATAGCGATTTCCCGGAGCTTCTGGTATTCTGAGTTGGTTAGTGTCTGTGACGGTGCCAGTATGATACTTTCTCCAGTATGTATCCCTAGTGGATCGAAGTTCTCCATGTTGCAAACTGTGATACAGTTGTCGTAGCGGTCACGAACCACTTCATACTCTATCTCCTTCCAACCCTTGAGACTCTTTTCGACGAGCACCTGCGGAGAGAAGGAGAAGGCTTTGGAGCAGAGAGTGTCCAGCTCTTCTTCGTTGTCACAAAAGCCACTACCAAGACCTCCGAGAGCATACGCTGCACGGATGATAACGGGATAACCCAACTCAAGTGCGGCTCTTCGAGCGTCTTCTATCGTTTCTACTGCTTCGCTCTTAATAGTGTCTACGTTGATTTCATTTAACTTCTCCACGAAGAGCTCTCGATCTTCGGTCTCCATGATAGCCTGTACTGGTGTGCCGAGAACTTCGATGCCATACTTCTGCAGTACCCCCGTACGGTAAAGCGCCACACCACAGTTGAGTGCCGTCTGACCGCCAAAAGCAAGGAGGATACCATCGGGACGCTCTTTCTCGATTACCCTCTCGAGGAAGTATGGAGTGACTGGTAGAAAGTAGACTCTGTCGGCTACCCCCTGAGAGGTCTGTACCGTAGCGATATTGGGATTAACCAGAACGGTCTGGACTCCTTCTTCCCTCAGCGCTTTCAGTGCTTGTGAGCCTGAGTAGTCGAATTCTCCTGCTTCCCCGATCTTGAGTGCCCCAGATCCGAGGACGAGTACTTTCTTGTATCGCTTGCGCATGCGTGGCTCATCCGCTTGCACATTGATCGTAATGCCATTGAGCAGCTTAACGAAGTTGTCGAATATGAAAGTTGTGTCTGTCGGACCACCGTTTGCCTCCGGATGAAACTGCACAGAGAAGTACATCCCACTCTCGTGGATCAGACCTTCGTTGGAACCGTCATTGAGGTTGATGAAGTAGGGACGCCAGCCTTTCGGGAGCTTACTGTCGTCAACGGCAAAACCATGGTTTTGGCTTGTCACATAGCACTTTGTGGTGCCGTACATGCGCACGGGTTGATTGACTGAACGGTGCCCAAACGGCATCTTGACCACCTGGGCGCCGATCGAAAGAGCTAAGATTTGATTACCCATACAGATCCCGGCTATCGGCTTGTCACCTGCAGCTATGACCTTACGCACATTCTCGATCAACGGGGTGCAGTGATTGGGATCTCCGGGACCATTGCTGATGAAAAGGCCATCGTACTCCATGCCCGTAAAATCATAGTCCCATGGTACAAGAGTCACATTGAGTCCACGATCAAGAAGATGACGGATGATGTTCTGCTTCACGCCACAGTCTACAAGAACGACATGCTTGTCCCCGGAGCCTTCGAAGTACTTTACCTCTTTCGTAGAGGTCTGAGCCACGAGGTTGATGTCGTCATAGGATGTAAATCCCTTCGGTTCTTCTCCCTCCAGCACTATCTCACCGAGGATAGGACCATTGTCACGTATCTTCTTCGTTAGCTCTCGAGTGTCTATACCTGTCAGTC
>JBAKGE010000134.1:0-3675 GCA_037191085.1 Porphyromonadaceae bacterium
ATGCTCAGGAACGTCTAAAGAGTCAAAGTTATAGTTTTTCCCACTCCTAGGAGATATGCCTGGTACGATAATCAACAATACGGTCCCAAATGGGGACTTCCCAAGTATTGGGCACGAAAAAGGGTATGCTCCTCCACGTGTAGAGAAAAGCATACCCTCAATACAATGGTCAGGTATCGGGAATACTGTACATCAGAGGCTTCCAGAATTGCGGAAGTCAAATCTCTCCCCGGCACTATCGTAATCCAATCGTATCGGTGTCTGAGATGTGACGTCACAGCGCAGGATGGCCATGGAGAGTTCGTTGAGCACACTACGCTGTATGACCCTCTTGACAGGTCGAGCACCAAACTCCGGATTGTATCCCTCACGTGCTATCTGATCTACCACTCCATCCGTGTACGAGAACGTGATACCATTGCCCCCCAGCGTGCGAGTGAGAGCATCCAATTGTATCCGCACGATCTGACGTATCTGCTCCATACTTAGAGGGGTAAATACAATCGTCTCGTCGATACGATTGAGAAACTCGGGGCGTATCGTACGCTTAAGGAGTCCAAGCACCTCATCACGTGTCCGGTCGATGACGAGTGCACTATTATCCGCGGTGAGTCCACTGAGGTTTCGCATGATAATGTCCGAACCCATATTGGAAGTCATGATGATGATCGTGTTTTTGAAGTTAACCGTACGGCCCTTATTGTCCGTCAGACGACCGTCATCCAATACCTGTAGTAACACATTGAACACATCGGGATGCGCCTTTTCGATCTCATCGAAGAGAACGATAGAGTACGGCTTGCGACGTATGGCCTCCGTCAGCTGTCCTCCCTCATCGTAGCCTACGTATCCAGGGGGAGCTCCTACGAGACGGGATGCAGAGTGCTTCTCCTGATATTCGCTCATGTCTATGCGGGTCATCATGTTCTCATCATCAAAGAGCACCTCTGCAAGCGCGCGGGCAACCTCCGTCTTGCCCACCCCTGTGGAACCGAGGAAAAGAAATGATCCGATCGGGCGCTTAGCATCCTGTAGAGATGCTCTACTCCTACGTACCGCATTGGCTATCGCAGTGATAGCCTCCTCCTGTCCCACTACGCGCCTATGGAGTTCTTCCTCCAAGTGTAGAAGTTTCTCCCGCTCACTGGTCAGCATCTTGGCTACCGGGATGTGGGTCCACTTACTCACCACCTCGGCTATATCCTCGGCATTCACTACCTCCTTAATCATCGGGTTATCCTTCTGTATCTCCCTGAGTCGAGCCTCTGCCAGAGTTATCTGCTCCTGTAGTGCTCGGAACTTGCCGTAGCGTATCTCGGCAACTCTACCATAGTCTCCTTCGCGTTCGGCGCGGTCAGCTTCGATCTTGAGGGCTTCGATATCAGCCTTGGACTGCTGGATGAGATTCACCTGCTCCCTTTCGCTTTGCCATTTGCTATTGAGTTCATTCTGTCGATCACGTAGGTCGGCGATCTCGGCATCTATGTCCCGTATTTTCTGCTCATGACCATCGCGCTTAATGGCTTCGCGTTCAATCTCAAGTTGTTTCATTTTACGCATAATTTCATCTAGTTCCTCTGGGAGTGAGTCTACTTGCATACGCATGCGTGCCGCACCTTCGTCCATGAGATCAATCGCTTTGTCAGGCAAAAATCGGTCAGTGATATAACGACTGGATAGCTTGACAGCAGCGATAATGGCATCATCGAGAATACGTACACGGTGATGAGTCTCGTACTTCTCCTTGAGCCCACGAAGTATGCTGATACTACTCAATTCATCGGGTTCATCCACCATGACAATCTGGAATCGCCGCTCGAGCGCCTTGTCTTTCTCGAAGTACTTCTGGTACTCATCCAGCGTAGTAGCACCAATGGAGCGCATCTCGCCTCGTGCGAGGGCGGGCTTGAGGATATTGGCAGCATCCATGGCTCCCTCACCTTTACCAGCTCCCACTAGTGTATGTATCTCGTCAATGAAGAGAATCACCTCACCTTCCGACTGCTTCACCTCATTGACAACACTTTTGAGTCGCTCCTCAAATTCGCCTTTATACTTAGCTCCCGCAATGAGTGCCCCCATATCAAGGGAAAAGATTCGTTTGGTCTTCAGATTCTCAGGGACATCTCCACGCACAATGCGCTGTGCTAACCCCTCAGCAATCGCTGTCTTACCTACCCCCGGTTCACCGATAAGGATAGGATTATTCTTCGTACGACGGCTCAATATCTGTAGCACACGACGTATCTCATCGTCGCGACCGATAACGGGGTCAAGTTTGCCATTTCGTGCCTGTTCTACAAGGTTAACCGCATACTTACCGAGGGCATTGTAGGTATCCTCAGCGGTTTGTCCGGTGACATTTGCGCCATTGCGGAGTTCAAGGATAGCCTTTTCAAGAGCGTCGTAGGTGGCACCTCGCTCCTTGAGCATACGGCTAACTGCTGTGTCTACACGCATAAGGGCAAGAAGCAGATGCTCCACAGCCACATACTGATCCTTCATCTTTTTGGCTGTAGATTCAGCCTCATTTAGTACCTTATTTAGGTCATTGGATAGATAAGGTTGACCACCCTCTACACGTGGCAGCCGCTTGATAGAATCGTCAATGGCGGACTTAAGGGTGGAAAGGGAGATACCAACCTTGGGGAGGACATACTCCACCACATTATTGCCCTCCTGCACGAGGGCTGACATGAGGTGCTCCGGCTCAATCGTCTGCTGACTATTCGTCTGTGCAGTCTGCAAAGCCTGCTGTATCTCCTCCTGAGATTTGATTGTATACTTATTCCAGTTCATATTGCTATTGTTTATCAGTTATTTGTTTTCTATTTTTATACATTATGGTACAAAGACGGCACCAGGCGGCACTCTACTGCCTTTTCGTCCAACATGTCAGCCCCAAGTATGTCAAAAGCATACCTCCTGTCCTGCCACCTGACGACAGATTGTCCTCTGGTGTCAGACAGATAAACCAATCAGCCTATAATTTCGTGGTCAGATAGAGGAAAAAATGTACCTTTGTGGGACATTTGAAATTAGACATACAATATAAGGCACAATAGAGAACGATATGGCAGAGATCAAGATTACCTTCCCTGACGGATCGGAGAGATCCTTTGAGCGTGGTACGACTGCACTGGAGGTGGCACAGAACATCAGTCGCAGGCTGGCGGAAGAGGTGCTTGTAGCTACGGTGAACGGCAAGGTCACCGACCTCATGCAACCTATCAATGAAGACGCAACTCTCCGACTCCACAAGTGGGAGGACAATGAGGCGAAGCATGCCTTTTGGCACAGCAGCTCTCACCTCATGGCTGAGGCCCTGCAAGAGTTGTATCCAGGCATCAAGTTTGGTATTGGTCCGGCTATCGACAATGGTTTCTATTACGATGTAGACCCAGGGCAGGGTGTGCAGATCAAGGAATCTGATCTGCCTAAAATAGAAGATAAGATGCGTGAGCTTGCCGCAAAGAAGGACAATCTCATCCGCCAAAGCATAACGAAGACGGACGCCCTCGAGTATTGGAACAAGAAAGGCGATGAGTACAAAGTCGAACTCATCAGCGCCCTTGAGGACGGTACCATATCTACATATACTGTAGGTAGCTTCACCGACCTCTGTCGAGGACCACATATCCCAAATACCGAACCCATCAAGGCCAATCAGTCTAC
>JBAKGE010000036.1:0-19699 GCA_037191085.1 Porphyromonadaceae bacterium
AATCCTTTGTATTTCTGCATTGTCTGTTTCAATATCCCAGTACTGGGAGCCATAAGCCGGGTTAAATTTCTCTGGGTCGTCGCTTTGCCGATGTCCCAGAGGTTACCGAAGAAAGCTCTGGGTTGTCGACGAAGCGATGACCCAGAGCTTTTTGGCTACATGTATAGTCTTCTGTATAGCCAAAAGGACTATATCGATAGATATTGTCTCGAAAAAGAGTAATCTTTTGAGGCGAATTCAGGCTAAATTTTATCGACACAGGAAGCTCGCCTGTGTTACTGGAGTAGTCACAAAAAATAGAGAGGTGAAAGATCCAAGAAATTGTAGGAAACTTTCACCTCTCTGTCGGGGTGACTGGATTCGAACCAGCGACCTCACGCCCCCCAGACGTACACTCTAACCGGGCTGAGCTACACCCCGAATGTTTGGCGAGACGATGTACCGTCTCTCTCGGTTAGCGAATGCAAAGGTATAAAATTTATTTGACTTAGACCAAGTAATGGGCAACTTTTATTTTCCTCCAACTCCAATTGGAGTGTATTCGGAGTGATGATTAGAGGATTATTCGGCATCCTTAGCCTGCTGATAGTAGGCTTCCATTTCGTCTAATGTCAGATCCTTGAGTGAGTGACCGGCTTGGCGAGCTCGGTCTTCGAGGAAGTTAAATCGTCGGATGAACTTCTGATTGGTGCGCTCAAGAGCAGTATCAGGTTGGAGTCCGTAGAGTCGTCCCATGTTGATGAGACTGAAGAGGAAGTCGCCGAGTTCTTCTTCTTTGCGCTCTTGGCTTCCATTATGCTCTACCACCTCTCGCAATTCATCTAGCTCTTCGTAGACTTTGTCCCACACATCGCTCCGTTCCTGCCAGTCAAAGCCTACGTTGGCAGCCTTCTCCTGCACACGGAATGCCTTGATGAGCGCAGGGAGACTGTGTGGTACTCCGCCCATGACTGTCTTGTTGCCGTCCTTTTCTTTGAGTTTTATCTGTTCCCAATTTTGACTAACCTGGTCAGCATTTTCTACCGAGATATCACCGAAGACGTGTGGGTGACGGAAGATGAGCTTCTCCGTCAGAGCATCACAGACATCCCGAATGTCGAACTGTTGCTTTTCCTCAGCTATCTTGGCATAGAATGCGATGTGCAGGAGTACATCGCCCAGTTCTTTGCGGATATCCCTGACATTGCCCTGCATAAGAGCATCGCTGAGTTCGTAGACTTCTTCGATGGTATTAGGTCGTAGACTGTCATTGGTTTGCTTGGCATCCCAGGGGCACTTGACCCTTAGCTCATCAAGGACATCGAGGAGTTTTCCAAATGCTTCTAATCGTTCCTCACGAGAGGAGGGGGTAAAGTTCTTTTCCATATAGACGATTCATACAAAAAAGGTAATGGCAGGACTGATCATCCTGCCACTACCCAATTTTATTAGCCAATATTCATACTTGTGAGTGTGGGTTGGATCACTTCTTGTTCTTGAAGTTGTCTATGCCACCACGTAGCCACTTGATGTAATTTTCCACGTTTTCGTCAAAACCATAGCTGGTGCCGAGAGGCTTGCCGTCATGGTCGAGCATCACGTAGAATGGCTGGGCATTCGCACCAAACTTACTGCGCTGGAAGTAACTCCATTTATCGCCTATCGTCTTGAGTTTGCGTTCGGTCCCGTCCTCCTGTATCATGATAGTTTCGGGGAGCTTAGCCTTGTCATCTACCATGAGGGTGATGAGTACAAAGTCTTGCTCTAGTATCGATTTCACCTGCGGATCAGTCCATACGGAGGCTTCCATTTTGCGACAGTTGACACACCCATGACCTGAGAAGTCAATCATGACCGGTAAGTTATGAGACTTAGCATAGGCCATCCCCATGTCGTAGTCATCGAACTTCGCGTGTACTTCATTCTCATAAAGGTTGAAGTCCTGAGTATACAGAGGAGGTGCGAACGCACTGATGGCCTTGAGTGGCGCGCCCCACAGACCAGGCACCATATACACAGCGAAGGCGAGTGAAATCAGAGCCATGAAGAGACGGGGTACGGAGACGTACTTGAGGTCCGAATCATGAGGGAGCTTGAGTTTGCCAAGGAGGTATATACCCAGCAGGAAGAAGATGATAATCCAAAGTGCAACGAAGGTCTCACGGTCAAGGATACCCCAGCCGTAGGCGAGGTCAGCGACGGAGAGGAACTTGAGCGACAGAGCGAGCTCGAGGAACCCGAGTACCACCTTGACACTATTGAGCCAACCACCGCTTTTAGGCATACTTTGGAGCATATTGGGAAAGACAGCAAAGAGCGTAAAGGGCAGGGCCAGCGCCAATGCGAATCCGAACATACCGATAGCGGGACCGAAGATATCTCCCTTGGACGCAGCATCCACAAGCAGCGTACCGATGATAGGACCGGTGCATGAGAATGACACGAGTACCAGGGTAAATGCCATGAAGAAGATGCTTAATAGACCTCCGGTAGACTCAGCCTTGCTGTCCAATTTATTCGTCCATGATGCAGGTAGTACCAGCTCGAATGCTCCGAAGAAGCTCACAGCAAAGACGACAAGCAATAGGAAGAAGATTATATTGAAGACAGCATTTGTAGCCAGATTATTTAGAGCACTTGCCCCGAAGATTCCCGTAATAAGCAACCCAAGGATAAGGTAAATCAATATGATGGAAGCCCCGTAGATGATAGCGTCCGAAATGGCTTTACTACGGCTCTTGGTGCGCTTTAGGAAGAAACTTACTGTCATCGGAATCATCGGCCACACACAGGGTGTCAGCAGTGCTACAAGCCCACCAAGGAAACCGAGGATGAATATCATCAGAAGAGAACTATCGCTGGCTTTGAGAGTGCTATCCCCAAATGCTTTGAGTTCGTCTACGACAGGAGCCCAAAGGAGAGACTTGTCTCCTGTGATAGCTTTCTGCTGCTCTTGCACTGCCTGGGTGGGCTCCTCTACAGTACTAGCAGCTGGGTCAATCTCGGCGGTTGTGTCAACTTCCGTATCCGAAACTGCTTTAGTCGCTGTAGTAGACTGCATATTGAGAGGAGTCTTGAGAGTGGCAGGTGTGATCTCTATCGTCTCACGTGTAGGAGGCATACAGGTCTGGTCGTTGCAGATCATGTATATGAGATCAGCCACTGCCTTGAAGTTGGTTGGTTCTGTGATTTGGAGCTGCTGGATAAATGTAGCATTTCCGGAATACCACTTGAGATCCATATCGAAGTTGGGATCGAAGTGTACCTCCGGATCGCGGTCCGCCTTTAGCTCGCCGACAGCTGTTACTCCCTCACTGTCCTCCAACTCGATGCCAGTCGCTGTGGGGCCACCCTTAGGGAGCACGGTTGCATAGATATGCCAACCATCTTTCAGTGTACCCTTGTACGTCAATGTAATCAAGCCATCACTTGTGTTAGTGAAGCTCTTCTCCCACTTGATCGCATCCTTGATCATCTGCGCCTGAGCGGTCCCCATCCAAGCAGATACGAGTACCAGACACATCCCGACGAGGAAGCTCGAAATTCTTTTTTTCATGTAATAGTAATTATTAAGGATTGAGTATTAGCAAAACGTCTAATCACAAGCCAAGGTCTGGGCCAATGATAGAGAACTTGATATTTTTGGGAGGTAAGCATGTCTGATCATTGCAGCTCATGTACCTAAGGTATCCTTTGATGCTGAAAGACGTAGGTTCTGTTACCTTAACTTTCTGAGACAGTGTCACGCTCACAGAGAACCATGGGATCTCCATCATGAAGTTGGGATCATTGTGTATCTCAGCCTTCTTGTTCGGGGTAAGGTCGCCCACCAGTTCACCGCCAATGATTTCCTCTATCACGATTGATGTGGGGATGGGGCCCCCCTTTGGCACTGTGGTACCATACACATGCCAACCAGTCCTTATCTGCGCATCGAAGGTAACGGCGAATGCCTCATTTTCCACCTTTGAGTGCGCCACTGTCCACTTCACTACCTCATCTGAGAGTTGCTGTGCGTGTAGCTTCGACCCCATGACCATAGGCAGAATCATCCCCATGACTCCTATCATCACTAATCTTCTCACCTTCATGTTGTACACTTATCTAAAGTTTAATTATTCTTCTTTCTTACGCTGCAGACCTAAGTTGTCTATGACTCCCTTATCCCCCCTGAGGAACGAGTAGAAGTGGGATGGAAATGCTCTCTCGAAAGAGAGGTGCCGTCCATTCTGTGGCAAGGTCAGCTCGAGACGAATCTGCTGGAGGGCAATACGATCTTTCATCACATAATTAGAATGAGATCTCACGTCGCCAAAAATGCTCAACTTATTGTCCGCAAATATCTTTCGAAGGGAGAATATCCGCTCTCCGTGTACCTCAATCTCAACGACATGGAGTCCACCATGAGCACTGCTCTTCTTCACAGCTACTTGGGCCTCTACTTCCCTAAGCCTCCGTCCTCGATTTTCATCTTTTTCCTTATTCTTCGGGGGCTTTGCTGATAGTCTGAAGTCGCACTCATTGATCTCGCCTTCCACACATGCCGCAAAAGTCTGACGACTCACTTGTCGGCTCCACTGCTTATTCATCTGATCCTTCGCATCTACATTTTTAGCAAAGATAATGTAGCCCGAAGTACTCTTGTCCAGCCTATTGACCATAAAGAGTTTGCCCTGAGGATCCGAGAGCTTGAGGTTCTTACTCAGCAGCCACAGGGCTGTATCCTCTCTATCCTTATGTGCGGTGTTAACTGTGGCGATCCCGGCATCCTTGTACACCACGAGGTAGTCCTCATTTTCCCACACTTTGTCTATCAGCGGATGTGAGAAAGGCCTTGGTGGTGCAGAGCGGTGTACTGTGACGAGGGCACCGACCCCCACCTCTGCTGTGGGGAGTGAAACTACGACTCTGTCCACGCATACCCTCCCAGAGGATATAAGCTGCTTGGCTGACGTGCGAGAGCGCTCCGACTTCTCCTGAAGGCAGGACAGCAAAGTCCCTCGTGCAGAAGCTTTATACGTCTCCTGCACTTCAGATGGATTTTTACTCCCTCCGCTATTACTGGACCTCGTTTTTTTCTCTTGAGCCATTTTGCTACTACGTAAAAACAATCGTAAAATTCCTCGCTAAATTAACACACGCAAATATAGCAAAATAACGCATATTTCCTAATCTCTAATTTGTTTTTAGGTTTTATTAAAACATCAAGTCTCAGGCATCTTGAATTTACTCGTAAACAGTTCCCCCGGACTCCCTGTGCAGAGAGTCCGGGGGAAATCGACCGACTTGTGATGAGACTACCTTGTCACAAGTGATTTTTCCTTTACGGTTACCTAGTATTTCAGCTCCTGAGTACGCTCAGCATAACGCCTTTCGATCACAGACCAATCGACGATCTTCCATACTTCGGTGAGGTGATCGGCACGGCGATTCTGATAGTCGAGGTAGTAAGCATGCTCCCATACATCAATAGCCACGAGGGGTATAAGGTTATCGGTCACTGGATTTTCCGCATTCTTACCTGTCACGATACTGAGGTTGCCCTCCTTGTCGGTGACTAGGAAGCACCAGCCGGAGCCAAACACACCCGCAGCCGCTGTATTGAATTCTTTTTTGAAGCCTTCAAATGAACCAAACTTCGCATCAATAGCCTTGGAAAGATCACCTGAGGGGGTCTTTTGTGCCTTTTCTACCGGAGCGAATTGTGTAAAGTATATATTGTGGTTGAGGGTTTGACCCGCCTGGTTGAAGAGCTTTCCTTCGGACATACGTACAACCTCCACGAGGCTCTTGCCCTCATACTTAGCATCACCTTCGATGATGCTGTTCATGGTATTTACGTAGTTAGCGAGGTGCTTACCGTGGTGGAGTTCCACCGTTTGTTTACTAATCACCGGCTGGAGCGCGTCTGTTGCGTACGGCAACGTCAAAAGTTCAAATTTCATAATCTTTTTGTCTTGTTTGAAGTTCCTTGATTTATATATCACATCTGTTCTATCGATATTGTTGATCTGGGATGTTTCCCAGGCCTGAGCCCCTGATGTACTTACTGTCAGTGTCCCTACACCGAGCATTAGTGATACTATTGTATTCTTTACTTTCCTACTCATCGAAAAAACTAATATCAGAGTTATTTTAATCTTGTATTCATTCCTAAAACACTCCGGTGTCTCCAAATGTTCACACAGTAGCTGCACAAAATCATTTTTCCACCTCTGTGGGCATACTTTTGGGTACTTTGAACCACCGTCACCGAGGGTATTCCGCGAATACTTCCGGGGAGAAGATTCAAAACATAGGCGCTTTTCTTGGTCTATGGATTGCGAGTGGAGTGGTATTCCCCCTAAATTTCTCTGGGTCATCGAATCGCCGACGACCCAGAGGATGATCGGACAAGCTCTGGGTCGTTGATTTGTCGACAACCCAGAGCTTTTTCATCTGTGTACTGTAAGTTGGTGTGGAGATACTCTTTGTATCTTGGCGAATGGGATTGCGAGGAGACTTCGCTGTCCTCTGTTGGGGTGGTCGTCTGAGGTTATATTTAGAGGGTAGGGGACGTGAGGATAAGAGAAAAAGGGTATATTTGTAGGAAGAGCCGGTGGGGCTCTGTACATAGACTCTACACATAAGTTGTACATCATTATCACAATAGACAATAAATTGTATGAAAACATTAGTCGTCATCGGACACCCTAATCTCCGTAAATCTGTGGTGAATAAATCCTGGCGTGAGGCACTACGCCCTTTTGAGTCCGAGGATATCATAGTGCATGTGTTGAGCGAAGTAGTGGATGAGAGGGGATGCTTTGACATCGATGCCGAGCATGCTCTGATCGAGAGTGTGGATCGCATTGTACTGCAATTTCCTCTCTACTGGTACATGCCTCCGGCAATCATGGTGCAGTGGATGACCGATGTGTGGTGCGACGGATGGGCATACGGGGAGTGTGGTGTGCACATGCAGCATCTGGTGCTCGATGTGGCGTGCTCGTGTGGTGCTCCGGAGGTGGCCTTTGGGCAGACGAGTCTGGAGACATACCTTTCGTTTGTGCGTGGATCGGCTGGCTTCGTCCGCTGTAGGGCAGGGCGTATTTATGCATATTACGGAGCAGAGTCCCCTGACGCACTGGAGCGATTGCCACTCAGTGTGGAGGAGTATGTAAAGTTCATCAGGGATGAGAGCTGATACCGAGATCGGACGAGACATGACATAAAAACAAGGAGGTAAGTATGATTGATTTGCAGATCAGGGATGAAAATAGCCCGTTGCGTAGCGTCGTGGTGGGATTGGGAACTGATCCCGGACCTGTACCCACTCTGGGACAGGCCTATGACGCCAAGACATATCATACGCTCATCGAGGGGACATACCCGACCGATGAGGCATTGGAGTGTGAAGTGGAGCATTTTGCACAGGTCTTGGCGGAGGAGGGTATAGAGGTATACCGCCCGAAGAGTATCAAAGGGGTGAATCAGATTTTTGCGCGTGATGTGGCATTCGTGATAGAGGACACGATGATACGTGCCAACATCATAGAGGATAGAGCACCCGAGCTTGCTGCTTACGATGATATCTTCGCCCGGATACCTACCGACAAGATGGTCGTACCTCCCGATCATGTACATGTGGAGGGTGGAGACGTCGTAATCCTCGGCGACAAGATACTGGTAGGCATGTATATGAGTCCGTACTTTGAGACCTATAGCATGGCTCGAACCAATAAGTATGCTATCGGTTTTCTCAAGGATCTTTTTCCCCACAAGGACATCATCCCATTAGGTCTCATCAAGCATGACACCGATCCGTACAAGGGGGTACTGCATCTGGACTGCGCTTTTCAGCCCGTGGGTGGTGACAAGGCGATTCTTTTTCCCGGTGCTTTTAGGCACGTGGAGGATTGGGAGTATATTTTCAACCTCTTTGGGGCGGAGAATACGTGTGTTATTACACGTGAGGAGATGTTTGAGATGAATCCCAATATATTTAGTCTGTCACCTACTAAGGTGGTGATAGACGAGTCGTTCACGCGTCTGAAGGGCTGGCTGGAGCGCAGGGGGATGGAAGTCATAGGTGTCCCGTACCGTGAGGTGAGCAAGCTGGGAGGGCTACTACGCTGTACCACGCTGCCACTGTATAGAGAGTATTGACGAAGGAGTAACTAATGGCAAAGAAACAAGCAAAGACAGTCTTTCTCTGCACAGAGTGCGGAGAGGATTTCTCGAAGTGGGCAGGTAAGTGTCCCAATTGCGGGGCGTGGAATACGCTCAAGGAGTACAAGGTAAATCCCGATGACCCCGGTCTGAGGATACGACCGGAGCAATTTCGTGCTATGGAACGTCCCCCACAGCCTCTCAGTCAGGTATCTGCGGAGACAGCTCCACGTATGGATATGCAGGACGGAGAGCTCAATCGTGTGTTGGGTGGAGGGCTTGTGAGGGGTTCACTGGTGCTCATCGGCGGAGAACCCGGGATAGGTAAGAGTACACTAATCCTACAGAGCGTGGTGCGCAATGCGGGTCTTCGCAGTCTCTACGTCAGTGGAGAGGAGAGCCCAGGACAGATACGCCTGCGTGCCGAGCGTCTGGTGGATGCTGATACGGTGAACAATTGTCTGCTGCTCGGAGAGACGGATCTGGAGTCGATACTTGAGACCACTCTTTCAGTAGATCCGGACCTGCTTATCATAGACTCTATCCAGACTATGCATACAGCCAAGAGCGAGTCCTCAGCAGGGAGTCTTAGCCAGGTACGTGAGTGTACGGCGGCACTTCTGGCTTTTGCCAAGACGTATGATATCCCTGTTCTTATCGTTGGTCATATTACCAAGGAGGGCTCGATAGCAGGACCAAAAATCATGGAACATTTGGTGGATACAGTACTTCGGTTTGAGGGGGATCCGAACCATCAGTATCGAGTATTGAGATCTCTCAAGAATCGCTTCGGCAATACGTCGGAGATAGGTCTGTATGAAATGCGTACAGAAGGCTTGCGTCAGGTGACGAATCCCTCGGAGATGCTACTCACGAATAAGGATGAAACCCTCAGCGGTGTCTGTATAGGGGTCACGGTAGAGGGTGTACGACCACTGCTGGTAGAGGTGCAAGCTCTCGTCAGCTCCGCCGTGTATGGTACACCGCAGAGGTCCGCGACGGGGAGTGATCTCAGACGTGCCAATATGCTGCTCGCCGTACTGGAGAAGCGAGCTAACTTTAAGCTGATACAGAAGGATGTTTTCCTCAACGTCGCGGGAGGTTTGTATGTCTCGGACACTGCCATAGATCTCGCTCTGCTGTCTGCGGTACTCTCCTCGAGCCTGGACATAGCTGTCCCTCACGATATCTGTGTGACTGGAGAGGTGGGATTGAGTGGTGAGGTGCGTGCTGTGTCGAGGATAGAGCAACGCATCAGCGAAGCGGAGAAGATTGGTTTCCGAACTATGATACTCCCTGCGGACAATATGAGGGGATTGGATGTTAAGAGTATTGGGATCCATTTGATCCCGGTGAAGCGAGTAGACGAAGCCTTTAGGCTGTTATTCAGATGAACATCTTTAGGAGTGTCCGATATCCCTTATCTCATCTGTTCCATTTCATGCTCAAACCTGCCGGTACGCACTGTAATCCGACACACGACTGCTACCACAGACAAGGCGGAACACTTACTCAAGGGGTAATGACTTCTCGTAGCTAATCCTTGTCGATAGTGGCATGAGACGTTGCGCCCCCTCCGCTACACAGGAGTTGAACAACCTGTTTGTCAAAGATGATGCAAGGGCTTGGGGTTTCATAGAAATACGGTTTGGAGTACAACGCTATGGCAATAGTACATTTATGGTATAACCCGGGTAATAATCGTCGACATCCGCTCTTCCGGATGATGGAGTGTGTGGAATAGCAGATGTCTGAGCACGATAAGTACGATAGACGACCTTGGCGGCGTAGGGAGTGTGACCACCTCTTTGTCTGCTGGGATGAATACCTGGAGAATTGGCTTGGTGTTGGCGAGTATGGGGGAAGGATCTTAACCATCTATGCCGAGGTTACGGCCAGTTCTTCAGCCATGTAGGGCCATGTATGGACTATATGAAATCTGCCCCTGGTCGTGGAGATGTGCCGCCAAGTATCACGGAGATTGGGCGAGAGGATCCGAAATTTTTTCATAGATAGTCAAACAAAAGGCTGCTGCAGTGTGTTATTATAGCAAAAGAAGAATAACTAATTTTTCACTTCAATAATAATTCAAAACGTATTAGGAATTTATGTTTACATCGTTAGTAGGTAAGAAAGCCCCTGACTTCAAAGCAACCGCGGTAAAAGGCGCAGAGTTTATCGAAGACTTCACACTCTCTCAATTTGAGGGAGATAAGTATGTGATCCTTTTCTTCTACCCCATGGACTTTACTTTTGTATGTCCTACTGAATTGATCGCGTTTCAGGATAAACTCGCAGAGTTTGAGAAGCGTGGTGTCCAGCTCATCGGCTGCTCGGTAGACTCACACTATTCACACTTTGCATGGCTGAACCAGGAACGTAATCAGGGAGGTATTAAGGGCGTAGAGTATCCTATCGTTGCTGACTTCAGCAAGACGATTGCGCAGAACTATGGCGTTCTCGCTGGGGAAGAAGACTTTGATGAAGACGGCAATATGGTTTACAATGGTGCTCCGGTGGCATTCAGAGGCCTTTATCTCATCGACAAGCAGGGGATTGTTCGTCACATGCTCATCAATGACCTTCCACTCGGTCGCAGTGTCGACGAAGCCATCCGCATGGTAGATGCCCTCAAGCACTACGAAGAGTACGGAGAAGTGTGCCCAGCGAACTGGAGTGAGGGGAAAGATGGGCTTAGAGAAAGTCATGACTCAGTGTCTGACTACCTCGCACGCCATTAATCCCTGCGCATGGCAGAATTAGATGATAAGGACGTCTGGGGTGATGATCAACTCATTGCCTCGGACGTTTCCATTCCGTATCTCCTTCAGTATGCGGACTGGACAGGGCTCTTCAACCAGAAAGGTTTCGACGGTCAGTATCCTATGATTCTCTTTATGCATGAGGAGGCGGAGCGGATTAGCGATGCCCTGATGTCTGAGATCAATAGGACTCAGATTCTCTCCGGCGATTGTCAGCTACGTGTGGATGTCGCCACGAAGTTCTTGGATCATGGCCCTGATGTCACGGGTAGGGGACTGCTCGTTGTCAGTGGACTTGATGAGTTTTGTTCGGACTATTTGGCTGACTTTCTCTACCTTATCCGTTCAGGGGTGCAGGCGTGGCTCACCGGATGTTACTCCACACATGGGGTTACCCCCATCGTTGAGTGGTTGTCTGATGCTCCTGATATCGGTGAGTGGGCGAAGTGGCTGCATGAGCGGTGTCCCCAGCCTTTGACTTCCAATCATCGTATCTACGTAGCCACCATAGACAAGGGCTGATCTAATGCTGGTTGGGGGGTAAGAAATAAGAGAACGGATCGTCTCGAAAATGAATTGTTAATTGCGTGGCTATGATGTGGTCGATGTGAAAATTTCGTAGAGAATACGCCATATCTTCGTGGGCTATATCCTCCTCCGCGCACTCCAGACATCTGGATAACGCCATAGAAACCTCTGGGTCGTCGGTTTGTCGATGTCCCAGAGGTCGTCAGAGAAAGCTCTGGGTCATCGTTTTATCGACGACCCAGAGCTTTTGAATTATATATATCCACCTATGGGATATACGGCCGGGGAGCTGTTAAGGGTGTATTCCTGAGATTTGAGGAAAGTTTCCTTGTCTTGTGCAATTGATGGCAATGGAAAAGGGACGTAACTCCGAGGAGTACGTCCCTTTTGATCTATCTCATAGGATAGTGTGGCGAGAAGAGCGATATCACTTGCCGCGCTTCTCTTCGATAGCTGCCTGAGCTGCAGCCAGACGTGCGATGGGCACACGGAATGGAGAGCATGATACGTAGTCAAGACCAACCTTGTGGCAGAACTTAACGCTGGACGGCTCACCACCATGTTCGCCACAGATGCCACACTTGAGGTCCGGACGAATGTCGCGACCCTTCTCGGTAGCAATACGGATCAACTGCCCAACACCATTCTGGTCAAGTACCTGGAATGGGTCTACCTTTAGGATCTTCTTCTTGAGGTACACGGGGAGGAATGATGCGATGTCATCACGAGAGTACCCGAAGGTCATCTGGGTGAGGTCATTGGTTCCGAATGAGAAGAATTCGGCAGACGAAGCGATGCGATTGGCTGTAAGGGCAGCGCGTGGTACTTCAATCATCGTACCTACCTTGAAGTCTACACTGATACCCCTTTGCTTGAAGAGCTCCTCGGCAGTCTCACGGATGACACGCTCCTGCTCCTTGAACTCATATAGAATACCAGTCAGGGGTACCATGATTTCAGGGATGGGATTGAGTCCTTCAGCTTTCAGGTCAAGTGCAGCACCGAGGATTGCGCGGGTCTGCATTTGTGTGATCTCCGGATAGGTATTGCCGAGACGACAACCACGGTGTCCGAGCATGGGATTCTGCTCGCTGAGACTGGCCACTCTCTGGCGAATCTTTTCGACAGGAATACCCATGGCATCAGCGATTTCCTGCTGTCCTTTGCTGTCGTGGGGAACGAATTCATGCAGAGGTGGATCGAGGAGACGGACGATCACCGGATGTCCATCCATAGCCCTAAAGATGGCCTTGAAGTCTGCCTGTTGGATCGGGAGAAGCTTTGCGAGCGCATCTTCACGCCCCTTCGCATCTTCGGCGAGGATCATACGGCGCATGGCTTTGATCTTTTCACCTTCGAAGAACATGTGCTCAGTGCGACAGAGTCCGATACCTACGGCACCGAACTTGCGAGCTACATTGGCATCGCGCTCTGTATCGGCGTTCGTACGGACCGCGAGACGTGCATACTTGTCGGATAGATCCATAAGCGCTTGGAAGTCCGGATCCAGGTCAGCAGCCTTGGTGATGATCTCACCTTCGTACACCTGACCGGTGGAGCCATTCAGTGAGATATGGTCTCCCTCCTTGTATACTCTGCCCTCTACGGTGATTGTGCGTGACTTGTAGTCGATCACGAGTGCACCCGCACCCGATACACAGCATTTGCCCATACCACGTGCCACCACGGCTGCGTGAGATGTCATCCCTCCACGTGCAGTGAGGATACCGTCTGCTACCTGCATACCGGCGAGGTCTTCGGGAGACGTTTCATTACGGACGAGGATGACACGATGCCCACCGTCATTGTGTAGGCGTGCCGCATCTTCGGCGAAGAATACGATCATACCCGTAGCGGCCCCTGGAGATGCAGGGAGACCACGTGTGATCATGGTTGCATTCTTCTCGGATGCTTTGTCGAATACCGGGTGGAGAAGTTCATCCAGCTTATTGGGTTCTACGCGCATGAGGGCAGTCTCTTCGTCGATGAGACCTTCGCGGAGGAGATCCATCGCAATTTTGACCATTGCCTTGCCTGTACGTTTCCCGTTACGAGTCTGGAGGAACCAGAGTTTACCCTCCTGTACTGTGAACTCCATATCTTGCATATCGTGATAGTGGAGCTCGAGTTTGTGCTGTATGTCCCACAGTTCCTTGTAAATTTCGGGCATTGCTTCCTCGAGAGATGGCATCTTGGAGGCACGATCTTCTTCGCTCATACCTGCGAGTTCGGCCCATCTCTGAGAACCAATCTTTGTAATCTGACGTGGTGTACGGATGCCTGCTACTACGTCTTCGCCTTGAGCGTTGATCAGGTATTCACCGTTGAAGAGGTTTTCACCGGTAGCAGCATCACGGGAGAAGCAAACGCCTGTAGCACTTGTCTCACCCATATTGCCATATACCATCGCCTGAACGTTGACAGCAGTACCCCATTCTTCGGGTATGCTTTCCATCTTGCGGTAGATGATAGCGCGTTCATTCATCCAAGACCCAAATACAGCGAATATAGCACCCCACAGTTGGTCGTACGCAGAAGTCGGGAACTCCTTACCGGTTTGGGCAAGGACTGCAGCCTTGAAGCGGCGTACTAGCTCTTGGAGGTCTTCGACGGAGAGCTCGGTGTCGAGCTTCACACTCTTTTCCTTCTTCACATCTGCGATAATGACCTCAAATGGATCTTCGTCGTCCTTGTTTTCAGGCTTCATGCCCAATACTACATCACCGTACATCTGCACGAATCGGCGATAAGAGTCCCATGCAAAACGAGGGTTGTTAGTCTTTCGAGCCAGACCTTCTACGACTTCATCATTTAACCCGAGATTGAGGATTGTATCCATCATACCAGGCATGGACGCTGGAGCACCAGAGCGCACGGATACGAGGAGAGGGTTTTCTGTGTCACCAAACTTACTACGCATCAATTCTTCTACCTTGCGCATGTTGGCTTCGATATCTTTCTGGAGTTCAGCCTTTATATTTGACTCCCCAATCTCGTAATATTCGTGACATACATCAGTACTGATAGTAAAACCCGGAGGCACAGGTACACCTACAAGGTTCATCTCTGCGAGGTTGGCTCCCTTTCCACCCAATAGCATCTTCATGTCTGCCCTTCCTTCGGCTGTTCCATTGCCGAAGAAATAGACTCTTTTCTTTGATTCGGTCATATAAAAATGTTTTTTTGATTGAGAAAAAATCTATATCTATAGTGGGTTAAATCCTGATCTCTAGATTTTCTTTAGATCCGAGTGCAAAGGTATATAATAATCTCGTCATCACATGAACAAATCGTCTATACCTTCTTCGGTTTGTATGGTCGGTGTAATAGGTTCATCGCCATCACGCTTGCAGGGATCTTCGTATTCAGGTGGTACCTCAAACTTGAGGTCGGGGCTGACACCGAGTGTGGCTGCTCTTTTCTGTAGCTCAGTGTCGGCATATACTTTCTGGAAGAACTTCGCAATGATCGGCAGCGCCATGTTCGCTCCCTGACCAAGTCGGATGCCGTCAAAGTGTATTGATCTGTCTTCTCCCCCTACCCAGCAGCCGGTACTGATCCGTGGTGTGAAGCACATAAACCAACCGTCAGAATGGTTTTGTGACGTCCCCGTTTTACCTCCCATGTCTGCTTGCACGTTGTATCGACTGCGCACACGACTACCCGTACCGCCATTCATCACATTACGGAGCATGTAGAGGGTCTTGTATGCTGCTTCGGAGGGGAGTACTTCCCTATATCCAGGCTCAAAGTTTGCGATAACGTTGCCGTACTGATCTTCTATTCTGGTGACGAATACCGGGTTGGCTCTAATCCCTGCATTGGCAAAGGTGGAAAACGCGCTCACCATCTCCGACACACTGATGTCCGGTGTCCCGAGACTGATAGACATCACTGGATCCAGTGTGCCGGTAATGCCAAAACTTTTGAGCAGTTCCACGAAAGCGTATGGCGACATCTGACTCATGAGCCATGCCGTAACCCAGTTGCTGGAGTTTTGTAGTCCCCAATTGATCGATACCATTTCTCCATTACCGGCTGAACCGGCATTCTTGGGTGACCATATTGTACCGGCCTCTGTACGTATGTGTGGCTGCACGTGCATCATCATGTCGCAAGGGGTGAATCCCTCGTTCATCGCCATGGAGTAAAGCAGAGGCTTCATCGTGGAGCCCACCTGCCTGCGACCCTGTCCTGCCATGTCGTACTGAAAGGCTCCGAAGTCCACACCACCCACATATGCGCGAACTTCACCTGTGACAGCATCCATTGCCATCATACCTGAACGGAGAAATTTCTTGTAGTAGAGGATAGAGTCGCGCGGTGTCATCACTGTATCCCTCATCACTATCTCTGCTTTTTTTCCGTGGGCATAGGTGAGTACCTCCATTTCGGTGGGATTGTCAAACGATGCTAGGTTATCGCTCTCAGACATTCCCGCCTCCTTTTGGAAGCGATACCGGTCACTCAAGCGAATGGCACGGCTGATGATCTCTCTACGCTCTGCCTCTGATATACCGGAGGAGAACGGTGCGTGAGGGCGTCCTTTCTTCTCCTGATCAAAAAGAGGCTGTAGCTCGGTACTCAAGTACTCGAGCATCGCTTGCTCAGCGTGTTCCTGCATCCGGGAATTAATGCCAGTGTATATCTTCAGTCCATCGGTGTATACATCGTAGGGCTCCCCATTGGCTTTCTTATTTTTATTGCACCAGCCATAGAGAGGGTTGTTCTCCCACTGCTCGAGGTCACGGATATAGTCTTCGGACTGCCATTCAGCGTAGTCACTCTTGTCGGGCTTCCGTGCCATCATGATCTTGCGTAGGTAGGTGCGAAAGTAAGGAGCAAGTCCTGTCTGGTGATTCAGTCGATTGAATTTTATCTTGAGTGGCAGAGCTTGTATACTATCGGCCTCTGCACGTGTGAGGTAATTCTGCCGGCACATCAGATCGATGACCACATTGCGCCTTGCGAGTGCGCGGTCGGGAAATCTCCGTGGGTTGTATAGCGAAGGATTCTTGGCCATACCCACGAGTACAGCTGACTCCTCGACCGTCAGTTCAGAGGGTGATTTGCCGAAGTAAGTCTGTGCTGCAGACTCAATACCTACTGCCTGGTATAGGAAGTCAAATTGATTGAGGTACAGTGTGATGATTTCTTCTTTTGTATAGTATCGCTCGAGCTTAGCTGCTATTACCCACTCTATGGGCTTCTGTAGTGCGCGCTCAAATATGTTATTGACCTTTGGCGAGTAAAGCTGCTTTGCCAATTGTTGGGTGATGGTACTTCCCCCACCGGCACTCTTCTGTCGTAGTATTCCAGTCTTGACGAATGCTCTGAGCACTCCCATGGCATCTATCCCTGAATGCTGGCTAAAGCGCTTATCCTCTGTCGCAATCAGCGCCTCTACAGTACTGGGGGCTAGTTCATTGTAGGTGATATAAAGTCGATTGTTATTCTGGCGGGCGAATGTGCCTAATACCACATTGTCCTCTGAGATGACTTGCGATGCGTACTTATCTATTGGGTTCTGTAGATCCGAGATCGGAGGCATGTAGCCGATGACTCCTGTTGATATGAGTATGAAGGTAAGAACGATCACGCCTACCATGACAAAGAATATACGCCACAGTGTCTTGATAACCTTTCTACTTGAGTTTACCATATATAACTTATCTAATGTCCTGATTTGTCGAAAATTCTTTGGAATTCCCTCACGTTTATATTGCCTGAGATGTTCTAAGGCCACCCGACTACAAAGGTAGCATTTTTTTGTCTTTTAGCAGGATTTCTCCTGTGTGTATTTGGAGCCCGAGAAGTATAGTGGGTGTCTACTTGACTACCCTATTCGGATGCTGTCGGAGGTACTCAACCCACGACTGCTTTGTGGCAGAAGGCATGGGATGAGTACGATGAATGTGATGGCATACTGCAGCCGCCACCCCATCCGTGGCATCAAGGGTGTTCATCATGGACTCGGGAGGGATATGCAGCATTCCCTGTAGCATGGATGCTACCTGCTCCTTAGAGGCATTGCCATGTCCGGTGATAGCCTTTTTGATCGTGGAGGGGGAGTACTCCACGACGGGTATTTCTCGCAGGGTCGCCGCTACTATTGCAGCTCCCTGAGCTCGCCCGAGCTTGAGCATACTCTGCACATTCTTGCCATAAAAAGGGGCCTCTATAGCCAGCTCTCCGGGGTGATAGCGCTCAATGAGTGCCGTAATGCCCTCATGTATCTTGTGCAGCCTATCGTAGTGACTCCGATAGCGGTCGAGCTTGAGCACACCCATGGCGAGGAGTTCGCACTCCCTGCCACAGGAGCGCAATACACCGTATCCGAGGACGATAGTACCCGGATCTATGCCGATGATGATGCTTTCAGAAGGTGGGGGCGTTAGCTTCGTTATCATACCGTAAAGGTAATATTTTTTCGCCACTTTGATGTGCTTTCATTTTCTTTAGGGGCTTGTGTTGAGTGGAGAACGGTGCTATTCAGTTATGATGAATTGCTTGATGAGAGGTGCTTGATGGGGCACAAGATTTCTCTGGGTCATCGGTGTTTCGATGTCCCAGAGGTTTTTCTCTAAAGCTCTGGGTCGTCGCCTGACCGTTCTCTGGAACCTTTTTTCAAAAGAAAATAGAAGTTACATATGTCTTTTATCGTGGCGTGTAACGACTCATATTGGCGACATGTCATGTGCTTTTTTTCTGTCAAATTTGGAGGAACGGATGTAATCTGCTATCCTTGACAATCCGTATGTACTCGTAAAGACTGGGGTTAACCGAATTCAGCGGCAGGTTGAAGTAGTACGTAAGCACTCAGAACGTTTTCCGGTGATTCCACTGCTCGAAGGCCAATGTCCTGAGGCTCTTCGATCAAGACATGCAGCAGAGTGCGGAATAGCCCTGAGGTTTTATGAAATTATGGGGGTAGGGTGGTGGTCAATGCCTTGGGGCTTACCGCTGCTCGGAAAGTGAAGATTGAAATAAATGCGTGGAATGCGTGTGTGTTCTCTGTTTGGATACGGGTTTGACTTCCTTTGCGCCCACGGAAGGCACGGTTTGTTGCGCTTTTTTGTTTTGTTGTGCTATGATGGAGCATGTTGGGATTTTCCCCTGGGCCTGGCATACTGCTTTGCCGTTTCGATGAATATCCAGAAGCATGCCCCTCACATGCCGTAACATATTCTCTGCTTTACCGACATGCGAGGGGCGAGTCCCTGCAACTTTCCATTCTACGGGGCTTGACCCCGCACACCGTTCTTCTGTCGAGACCCTTATTGCATCAGGTCTTCGGCGATGACAACTACCGGCTTGATGAGATCTCTCGGTTTGTCTTTCATCAACATCAGAGCCTCTTCGATGTGCTCAAATCCGTTGAAGCGATGGGTTACGAGGTGTGAGAGATCGAGCCTTCCGGCAGAAACCATCTTCGCAAGTTTCTCCATGCGTAACCGTCCGCCGGGCATTAGTCCACCTTTGATTGACTTGTGTCCCATGCCTACTCCCCATTCAATGCGCGGAATCCTCACGAATTCACCGTCGCCCAGGTAGTTTACGTTGCCGATTGTTCCGCCTGGCTTTAGCACGGCTACTGCATCAGCGAAGGTGTCAACGGTTCCTCCAGCTATAATCACACGGTCGACACCCTTGCCGTCCGTCAGTTTCATTATTTGCTCGACAATAGATCCGTTGCGGTAGTCTATTATCTCCGATGCACCGTATGCCTTTGCTGCCTTTGCGCATATCGGTCTGCTGCCGACTGCGTAAATGAAGGATGCACCGGCAAGAGCCGCTCCGGCTACAGACATCAGCCCTACCGGACCGATGCCGATAACGAGTACTACGTCACCGAACTTTACATCCGCAAGTTCTACGCCATGGAAGCCCGTAGGAACCATGTCTGAGAGCATTGTGGCCTCTACAGGGTCAATGCCTTGGGGTATCAGAGCCAGATTACCGTCGGCATCGTTTACATGGAAATACTCACTGAAGACACCATCCTTGAAATTGGAAAACTTCCAACCTGCCAGCATTCCGCCGGAGTGCATTGACAACCCAGCCTGTGCCTCGAGCGAGTTCCAATCGGGGGTGATGGCGGGTACAAGTACCCTGTCTCCTGGTTTGAAATCCTTTACCATTGAGCCGACTTCGACGATTTCACCGGTTGCTTCGTGACCAAGAATCATGTCCTTACGGTCTCCGATTGCCCCCTCCCATACCGTGTGTATGTCTGACGTACAAGGTGCTACGGCAATAGGTTTGACAATTGCATCCAT
>JBAKGE010000135.1:0-3585 GCA_037191085.1 Porphyromonadaceae bacterium
GTGAATGGATTTTGTCTCTAAAGTTTCTGACTGAAAGGAGGTATTGATCGTATTGAGTTTTTGAGAGGGCCGGCATCCGTATTGTATGGGACAGTCGAGCCAGGGGGTATTGTGAATGTCATTACTTCTCCAACTCTCTTTAGTCCTAAATATTCTGCAACTCTCAGAATCGGAAGCTATGGACTGAGGCAAGCCGTTGCTGACCTAACGGGTCCCATAACCACCTCAAAGAGGATTCGGTATAGACTCAATGCGATGTATGAGTATGCCGACAGCTACCGTAAACCAGTTAGTTCTCTGAGGATGAATATTTCCCCAAAGGTCGATATTGATATATCTCCTCGTACCGTTTTGGGGCTCCGTGCCAATTATTTTTCTGATGGCCGAATCGTGGATCCCGGGATCGTGCATCAAAACGGTGAGATCGTGCCGAACGGAGATAGATTATTTGTCGCTGAACCATGGGCTAAGTCCAGGTACTATAGCCTGGATGCCGGTTATACTCTAAAGCATGAGTTCAATGACAATTGGAAGTGGAATAGCCAATTCAGCTACACAAAACTATCTGAAGATCGCCTCTACTTTCAGATGAAGGACATTAAAGGAGATTTGATGAATCGTCGGCTTGCCAAGTGGGATGCCGAGATTTCCTATTATACTCTACAGAACGACCTTATCGGGAAATTTCGCACCGCAAGTATCGAACATCAGGTACTAATTGGGACAGAGTACGAATATTCGCACAACAAGAGAAAAGTAAAAGGAGATACGTTCGCTCCCATCAGCCTTACCAACCCAAACTATACGGATAAACCTGCTGGTATTGACTCGTACAAGCTGTCCACTGATATGGTCATCAACCAAAATAACTTTGCGGTATATGCCCAAGATTTCATGTCTCTCACTCGACATCTAAGACTTTTACTCGGGGGACGCTTCGATTGGATTCGTGAGACAAATCAAAACAAAATTAAGGATGTAAAGACTGGTGCTTCCCCATTTGCTTTTTCTCCGAGAGTGGCACTTATGTACAATCCCTTAGAGCACTTAGGGATTCATGCGAGCTACACTACGTCGTATATCCCAACCTCTGGTCAGACAAAGGAAGGAACACCATTTGAACCGGTTAGAACCAAGCAGTGGGAATTCGGGTTCAAGAAGATCCTTTTCGGTAATAGCACTATCGCCACCTTGTCTCTGTACCATATGACGAAGAGTAATCTCCTCACTCCGGATCTGGATGACCCTCAGTTCAAGATCCAGATCGGCGAACACTACAGTCGCGGGGTGGAGCTGGCGATCAATAGCAGAGTCACAAGACAGCTAATGCTTGAGATGAACTATGCCTATACAGAAGGGGAAGTTAGCAAAACCAATGACAAAAAGATCCCTGTCGGTTCCAAGCTTGCTAATATTCCGAGTCATCGGTTCAATCTGTGGGCTTCTTACTCTCTCTATGACGGTATCCTCAGTGGATTGTCATTCGGTGGTGGCTGTTTCGTCAATAGCAAGTCCTTCGGGAATACGACGAATACGATAACACTTCCGGGGTACGCGACTGCGGATATGTTCGTATCATATGCCCAAAAGAACTACAAACTAGCTCTCAATGTGAAGAATCTGACGGACAAGAGGTATTACTTGGGTGCTCAGGGAAATAATCTACTCACTCCCGGCACTCCTCGTTCATTCGTATTCTCCACTACCGTTACATTCTGATGCCGGAGGAAGCAAGATATAAGATGAGACGTTTTGCCAGATTCCTACACCTCTTCTGTGGACTTTCGCTTGGGGTAGTTCTCTCTGTGATCTGCCTGTCCGGAGCATTGGTAGTGTACAAGCCTTCCCTTGAGAAACAGTGTATTAGAGAGAAGGCATATTTGGATTCATTCCGGGAACAGATACCACTTCCTCTCGAAACGCTTCTACAGAACGTTCGGCTCGAATACCCCGCATACCATATTTCCAATATGGTTATATATGGAGATCGCGATGAGGCTTATAGTTTTCGGACGACCAAAGAAGGAGAGAAGGGCAGAAGGCAAATCTATGTCAATCAATACACTGGTCAGGTCCTCGGGGAGGATGTCTATAATACCAAATTCATGCAGTGGGTATATGATCTACACACTGACCTATTCTTGGGTAAGGCAGGGAGGGTGATCGTGGGATCATTGGGATTGTTTCTACTGCTAATGATACTAACGGGTATTGCATTGCTTCCTCCGAGACTACGCCCCATCGTCACTCTCAAGAGTCGTAATTCCAAATACATGACCCGATATAGGAGACACATCATCATTGGTCTGATGAGTGCAGTGCCACTGGCGGTTATCGCATTGACCGGTGCATATTGGGGGTTCCCGCGGGTATATCAGTCTGCATTCGAAGCCATTACTCAGAGCCAGGCAGTTCCGGATCGCCCTTTGATAGAGAGAAATGCTACAGGGTCTAACGTATCTCTTGATCAAATTGTACGTTCCGCACAAGACTATTATCCGGAGGGAGAGCCAACGATGATCTTCTTCCCCAAAAGTGAAACCGCCCCCTTTTCTGTTCGGATGAAGCACCCTCATGATTACTCTCGTACGGGGAGCAACCACGTTTATATTCACCCTCAGACAGGCGATGTCGTTGCGGCAAACTTGTGGGAGACAAAGCCTGCTGCGGAAAAATTGGTTCGCTCGATGTATTTCATTCATTTCGGAGAATTTTGGGGACACTGTTCTCGTATATTGTGGATGATTACGGGCTTTCTTGTTCCTGTGCTCTACTTTTCCGGGCTCTATCTCTGGTACGTTAAGTTCACCAAAAATCATAGACAGTAATGTTTTTCTCTGGGTCGTCGATGGAGAAACCTCTGGAACGTCCCTTTTTCGTTCTCTGGGTCATCGCTTTATCGATGACCCAGAGAAATCCGACACCTGTTTGGGGCAACTACTAATGCGATGCACTCTAATTTCCGGTACATCAGATTAGTTTCGTCTCTCCCATGTCTTGCTGTACGCCGTGAGAGGAACATCTCAGAGTGCCGAAAAGTTTGTATCTTTGGGCCATAGATGACAGTAATCCGATGAGTACATATAATAGGGTAGAGATACGAGGTCATGTGGGGGCTATGCCCTTCGTGAAGTACACCGGTCCCACGACGTGTATTGCACGCTTTTCGGTCGCCACAAACCGTATGGGCTATACTGATGAGGAGGGAAGATCAGTGGTCGGAGAGGTGACAGAGTGGCACTCTATAGTCTGCTTCAATGCCACAGCTCAGCAGGTGGAGCGCGATGTACGTACCGGCGCCACCGTGGAGGTATCTGGTCGGCTATCGTATGAGGAAGTGCGTCTCCCGAGCGGTGAACGTACCAAATCCGCTCGTGTAGAGGCAGACCGTGTCCGCATTCTCCGCTATAGAGAGGAAGTGGCAGGTAAGTCGGGCACCAAGCCCGAGGAGATCACTAACCCCTATGGGAAGTATCTGGATACCTTGAGTCACGATGTGGGGGATAGTGGTCTACCCTTCTAAGGGGAGGTCGAAAGGATTATTGCACGGTATAGGTCTGATGATGAAGCTCTGATACTTTGGCC
>JBAKGE010000136.1:0-3578 GCA_037191085.1 Porphyromonadaceae bacterium
TACACCGATCAATAGTCTCATTGCGGATAGTACTACTATACCATACAAAAACCTCTGGGACGTCGACTCATCGACATCCCAGAGGTTTGAAAAGAATGCTCTGGGTCATCAATAAGTCAACGACCCAGAGGTTTTCGAAATGCGGTGGCACGATAGCACGGGAGCAGGTGCCTCCTCGCCCATGGATTGAAATGGATAAACGTTTTTTATTCTACTTCTCTAGTCAAATTTTTGACCTGATTCAAAGCAGATATAGTGACTTTATTCGCATCAATATAAATCCTACTCTCGTGTATTCAGTCGCTGCTCGGCCAGTTGCTCGTAACGGGTACCCGGACGACCATAGTTGGCATACGGATGTATGGAAATACCGCCACGTGGGGTGAATAAACCTATTACCTCTATGTATTTGGGATCCATAAGTGCAACGAGATCTTGCAGGATGACATTAACGCAGTCTTCGTGGAAAGCACCATGGTTGCGGAAGCTAAAGAGATAGAGCTTAAGGCTTTTGGACTCCACCATGCGCACATCCGGAATGTAACTGATACGTATCTCGGCGAAGTCAGGTTGCCCAGTAATAGGACAGAGACTGGTAAATTCAGGGCAATTGAAGCGTACCCAATAGTCATGGTTAGGGTGCTTATTCTCAAAGGTCTCCAGCACCTCGGGAGCGTAGTCCTGCCTGTACTCCGTCTTTCGCCCCAAGAGGGAAAGTTGATCCTTTAGTTCACTCATCGGATATTTTTTATTGTGTAGAATTAATTATTATGAGTCTTTTTTCGCTCCAGGTACCTGCGTAACCCCTCGGCGCGTAAGGTGCACGCGGGGCAGTGACCACAACCATCACCAGCGATGCCATTATAACAGGTGAGAGTCCGGTGTCGTACGATATCCAGTACACCCATATCATCGGCCAATGCCCACGTATCAGCTTTGTCTAGCCACATGAGTGGCGTATGGATAACGAGAGAGGTATCGAGAGCTAAGTTGAGCGTGACATTTAGGGATCGCACAAAGGTGTCACGGCAGTCAGGATAGCCACTGAAGTCTGTCTGCGATACTCCGGTGACTATATGGCGTATCCCGAGTTCACGGGCATGCACCCCCGCAATGCTGAGGAAGAAGAGATTTCGTCCGGGGACAAAGGTATTAGGTGGTGAACCATCGGGCTTGACTGCATCCATGGGTATAGATGTGTCAACAAGTGAACTTCGACCGATAGCACCAATTAACGTAACGTCCATTACCTCTATGGGCACGCCCGCATCTGCCGCCAAAGCAAGTGCTTTATCCACCTCGGCTACATGCTTCTGTCCGTAGACAAAAGTGAGTGCCCGCACACTCTCAAAGCGCTGAAGGGCCCAGTATAGGCATGTAGTGGAATCCTGACCACCACTAAAGACAACCAAAGCACCCTCGTCACGGTGAGGGAAGTGGGACTTAGACATCACCGACCTTGAGGATGTTGTAGGAAATACCATCGTCGTATACATCAGTGCCCTCAGTGCGCTTGATGAATGCGACAACTCGCATAGTGATAGGGAGTATGATAACCTCGTAGAGAGACTTAAGTCCTACCTGCAGAAGCATCATAGTCAGGAGATCTGCCCAGGGAATAAGACCCAAGAAAGCAATGGGAAAAAAGATAATGGAGTCCGCTGACTCTCCCGCGAGAGTGGACACCACAGCACGTAGGCTGAAGTGCTTGCCTGCACTAGCAATCTTCATCTTGCTCATCACATAAGCGTTGATAAAAGAACCGACGAGAAAGGCACTAAGACTCGCAATCATGATACGGGGAGCCATGCCGAAGACAAAGTTGAAGTGCTCCTCTCCGTTCCAGAAAGAAGCGGCAGGTACAGCAACAGCTATCTGCCCCAGCAAGCACACAAACGCATTCATGGCAAACCCTGTCCAGATGATGAGACGAGCCTTTTTGAAGCCCCAGACCTCTGCGATACAGTCGTTGATGATGTAGGATACGGGAAAGACAATCAGCCCGGCAGTGACATTGAGACCTGCGATATTGATGACTTTTGTCTCGAGGAGATTGGCTGCTATTAGACACACATTGAAGAGTATGCCCAAGAGCATAAAGGGAACAGATACTTTTTCCTTCATTTTCCTGTTTTTTACGTGGTGTTCTAGAATACACGGCCGCTATTCACGGCATCGAATACAATCAGTTTCCGGCAAAAGAGAAAGGATCTCCCGATATCATGGTGATATCAGGAGATCCTTATCCACCGAGTGGTCCCACTTGGGCTTGAACCAAGGACTCCCTGATTATGAGTCAGGTGCTCTAACCAACTGAGCTATAGGACCGGAAAAGCATGAGAGGTGATAGCTCCACCGTGCTCCCAAGCTTTTTGTGAGTGCAAAGGTACGAAAAAATATCAATTATCCACACACCAACTCCGTTTACAGCATTATTTTCCATCGAGAGATGTTGTTTTCTCCTTTGTACTCATGGGTTTTCACACTCTTTACTTCGGTAATGAAAGAGCGTTGCTCCTACCCTTTGCATGAGGATAGGAGCAACGCTCATGATATTTTATTGGGGCGGTATTACCGGAAAGCTTAGAGCAGAGGATTATTGAGCTTAGCCTCCTTGGGGAGATCGAGAGTATAGCGAGGGTCTTTGGCTGGGAGTACGTATTCCTGACCATTGATAATCTTGCGCAACTCGGGCTGATTGGTGCGCTTGTAGTCGTACCAGTCATGCCCCTCTAGTACAAGTTCCTTTTGTCTCTCAAGTAGCACCTTTCGCACCAAAGCCTCACCGGAGAGAGCTCGAACGGCAGACTCCTCTACGATATATGCCGAGGGGATCAGTCGCTTCTGGAGGAGGGCAAGGAGATACTTTTGCGCTTCTGTGTTCTTTCCTGTGCGGGCGTAACACTCAGCCAATGTCAGGTAGACCTCGGAGCGTCGGATTGTAGTTTGCTCAGATTTATCAATTCCCTTGAGAGGAATCTTGTAACCCATACCGTCAGGATCGCCGAAGTAGCGAGTAGCCCTAAGATCTCCCTCATGGTATAGGTCTAAGGTCTGCTGTGATATACCCATATACGTAACGATTGCCTGCTTGATGAGAGGTGTAGCATTGATAATAGCCTCCACAGATTGGTAATGGGTAGGAAGCTGAGCAGTGGCATCATTGAGATCAACAAGCTTATCACTAATTTTCAGGACATCGAGAGCATACTTAATGGACTGCTCCCACTCACTGCGGTATAGATATACTCTACTGAGGAGTGCAAGCACAGCTTCGCGGGAGAAACGGTAGCGGTATCTGGCATCAGTGTAACGATCTACCTCGCTGATTTTAAGGGACTCTGTGATATCGTTGAGGATGATATCACAGAGTTCTCGAAAGGTAGCTCGTGGAAAAGTCTGCTCAGTGTCTATCATATCATTGATAGGTACGACGAGAGCACCGGCATGGCTCTCATCCCACTTAGGGGCATAGAGATTACACATCTCGAAGTGCACAAGACGAGGGAAGCCAGGGTTTCCTGCCTCAACCCGAGAAAGACCTCGAGAGACCTTCTTCAACACGTCTCGAGGCCAGA
>JBAKGE010000137.1:0-3549 GCA_037191085.1 Porphyromonadaceae bacterium
CCTTCTGAAGGTAACATTTACGCCACTTGCAGACTTTCGAGGTGTAGGGCTCGACAAAAAGGTCCGGGTCATCGCTCCACCAACGACCCAGACCTTTCCGAAAAAACCTCCGGGTCATCGCTCCACCGATGACCCAGAGCTTTCTCGTGAAACCATCCACGCCGATATTCGAGAGAGAAACCAATTTCTTTTGACCCCCAATAAGTGAAAGGAATGATTCGTTACTCTATTCATGCGTGTGATATTTGGAAGGTGAAAGATTTAATTATATTTGCGTATCGCATGATTGCATTTCATATTTTTCACTGATGTCTCAAAAAATCGAAATAGCTCTTGCCTCAGGTCAACTTGAGGAGCTCTTCAGTCGTTATTCACGAGAGTTATATTGGATTGCCTTGGCTTTTTGCTCCAATAAAGAGCTGGCCGAGGACGCGGTGCAGGAGACATTTCTGCAGATATGTGAACACCCTGATAGGCTTTCCGGTGTGACCAATATTCGCTCCTATCTAATTAGTGCCACCAAGCATTACTTGATCGACTACTTCCGGAGACTGCAGATAGAGCGGAGGCATGAGTCCAATCTCACTGAAGAGTATGACTATCTCCTCAGCAGTCAATACAGTGAGGATGAGTATCAAGAAATGCTGTCCAGGGTGCGTACTTTCCTCGATACCCTTCCACCGGCATGTCGTCGAATATTCGTCATGGCGGTAGTGGATGGTCTGAGCTACAAGGAAATAGCCGATCGAGAGCGAATCTCTGTCAATACGGTGAAGAGTCAGCTACGCATCGCCAATAAAAAACTCAAGGGCAATACTATACTCGTCCTATTCATTCTCCTTCAAGTGTTAAAATAACGCTTGACTTCACCCTTTTTCATCCACTGCTCGTCTTAATGTTGGAGGCCGCTACAGAGAATTAATTGTAGAGGACTCTGAATATGGTTTGAGCAGATATTTTATTTGATATAAATGAGATTGAAAGAGACGGAAGATAATAGGCGACACTCCTACGACGAAGCTACTCAAGATTGCGCAGATAGGATTCTGCGCATCATCGAAGGGTCGGGAGACATTCCCTCTGACGGTGACATGCGGATACTTTGTCGAATGGCTGCACTGAGTGAAGAGGATGAGTATGATGAAAGTCGTGGGTATGCTCGTCTCCTTTCTACACTTAAGCGTAGGAGAATGAGTAGACGACTGAAGAGGGTAATTAAGCCGATAAGTACTGCGGCAGCAATATTGGTGGCGGGACTTTTCATCTTCAGCCAATACTTTGACCTCACCGGGCGCAAGGAAGTCGTGGTAGAGGAGGAAGTAGCTGTATCCAAGCCCCAGAACCTCAATGGTGTATTACTCACTCTCCGCAATGGCAATGTTATCAATATGACCGATACACCAGAGGATGAACAGTCAACCGATGACATCAAAGCGTTGGAGCAAGCGTCGGAGATTGTGCCGATCAGTGACTACAATACCATCGTGGTACCACGTCGTAGGGACTATCGGTTATATCTGGATGATGGTTCACTACTGACCTTCAACTCCGATACGAAGGTGAGGTTCCCCAACGAATTTACCTCCTCAGAGCGGCGTATCATCGTCGACTATGGCGAAGTTTTTGTGCAGGTGGTGCGCGATGAACAGCGACCGTTCATCGTGGAGGTCAAGGGCTCTGAAATCGAAGTTTTAGGTACGTCGTTCAATATCCATGCGTATCCTGAATCCAACGTGACCACGACACTTGTGACAGGTAAGGTGAGATTTAGACGTGGTCCCCAGAGCGTAGATATTACTCCGGGTAAGCAGGTTATAGTGGATGCTCAGAGCCATCTGATGGTCCAGGATGTGAATGTGGAGGATGTGATGGCGTGGGTAAGAGGATACTTTGTATTTGACAATATGCCCCTCGGTAAGATCATGACTCACATAGAGCGTTGGTATGGATTCAAAGCCGAGTTTGACAGTCCGGAGCTTGCCAACTTTGCATTCACCGGCGTCATGGACAAGCGAGACAATATGGACTATATACTCGAACTCCTTAGACAGACAACAGATATCGAATTTTACTGTACTGACGACTATGTCATCCACATAGGTCGTAGCAGAGTGGAAAACAAGACCAAAATCCCCTAACTTAAACATAAACAAGACAATCTATGAGAATCAGTAATCAACACAAACATCACCCTAGACAATGTCTCTTTCGGGTGTTGGCATTATTTTTCTTTGCAACCCTCTATCAGGTGACTGTGCGTCCGGTGCTGATGGACGTCTATGCACAGAATCCGAAGAGCAAACAGCTCATTAGTCTCAATTACCCTAATAGCACCGCAGGTGTGGTGCTTAAGGCCATCGAACATCAAACCGGCCTGCGCTTCTTTTACAACAATAACTCGATCAATCTCAATCAGAAGGTGTCGATAGTCCTGAAGGACGAACCTCTCACGGTTGTGCTGGACAAGCTTCTTGGAAAGGCATATACCTATACCTTCGAGAAAAACCTCATCATTTTGACACCAAAGAGTGCACAGGCTCAGGGTAAAGTGACGATACGTGGTACCGTGACGGATGAGACGAACGCACCTCTCCCCTCTGCTACCATCCTAGAGAAAGGCACGAGGAATGGCGTTACGACAGATGCCAATGGACAGTATATCCTTACGGTGAGTAAGAAGAGCACGGTGTCGGTGTCGTTTGTGGGATTTAAGACTCATACATTCACAATCAAGGAGGGTGTGACCCAATATAACGTCAAACTTGATCCCGAGAGTAAGGAGATGGGGGAGGTAACAGTCATCGGTTATGGTGAACGTAATACCAAGAATATTGTGGGAGCAGTAGCTACCGTCAAGGGTGACGATATCAAGGAGATCCCGGCAGCGAGTCTTGAGACTCTCCTGCAAGGCCGTATGGCTGGCGTGGAGATTACCAATGCGTCGGGAGCTCCTGGGGGTGGTGGCGCAATCATCGCTATTCGTGGGTATAACTCAATGATAGACCAGAACTCCCTCCGCATGAATGACTATGGCGATCCTCTCTATGTTATCGATGGTGTGCCAGTGCAGGGATTTACATCTCCCGTAACCGGGACCAATACGATGTCTAGTATCGATCCCTCTACTATCGAGAGCATAGAGGTGCTAAAGGATGCTGCTAGTGCAGCTATCTATGGCTCTCGTGCAGGTCGTGGAGTGATATTGATTACGACGAAGAAGGGTAGGGAAGGACAGGCGAAGTTCTCTGCCAATGCATCCTACAGTCTCTCACAGCTTCCGTCTGCTCCAGTGCAGACGGGAGGTAAGGAGGTCCGTAGATATCTTCTCAAGTCAATGGAGAATGTCCGTCGACCTTACAAGGATCCTATGACAGGCGTGTACAGCTATCCAGAGAATATGCTCGATGGCTACAAGACGGCTCAGTATGGTGGAGCGTACAATAAGTTTTGGCAGGACGCAGCGATAGGGTACAAGTATAACCCATCAAATCCCCCTATGGCGAGTGCTGTGCAAGACAGTTTGAATCCGCTTTTCAACAACTCTACGAA
>JBAKGE010000138.1:0-3495 GCA_037191085.1 Porphyromonadaceae bacterium
CACTTGATGTTCAAAGACCTTTGTCCTATGTGACAGAGCAGGAGACGAAGTATGACCGGCTGATGGCTCTGATCGAACGGCAAACAGACAATACGGTACTCCCGGCACAAGAAATAGAGATATTTACGAATGGAAAGTCAAAGTTCGAACGTCTGCTGGAGGATATCAAGAGGGCCAAGCACCACATCCACATGGAATACTATATATTCCGAAACGACTCCACTGGGCAACGTGTCGCAGATGCACTCACGCTCAAGGCCAAAGAGGGTGTAACAGTAAGGCTCCTGTATGACTACGTAGGATCAGCCTGGGGTCAGAGACAGTTCTTCAGAAGGATGTCGGATGCTGGAGTGCTATTATATCCTTTTCTCCCTGTAGTATTTCCTCTCTTCACAAGCAAGGAGAACTACCGTAATCACCGTAAAGTGGTAGTCATTGACGGAAGCATCGGGTACGTAGGAGGAATGAATATCTCTAACAACTACACGATAGGCAATGCTCTCGGGCTCTGGCGTGACACACACTTCAGAATGGTAGGTGTGGCAGTCAACGGGCTGCAAGCAGCTTTCATCACGGACTGGTATGTAGCATCAAAAGTAATCCTGCCGAGCAGCATGTACTACGGTAGACAAGTACTGCCAGAAGCCACTACATCGTCAGCAATGACTCCGGATATCCCGGTACAGACATTCACAAGTGGCCCGACGGGACAATTTCGCACCCTACAGCAGGCATTGTGCCACGCAATCTACGGAGCGAAAAAAAGTATTAAAATCCAGACCCCGTATTTTCTCCCCACCGATAGCCTAAACCGCGCAATAATAGGAGCTGCGCTAAGTGGAGTGCAGGTGGATATGCTCGTGCCCTACGAGAGCGATTCGGTATGGACTAAATATGCATCTCGATCGTACTACGAGGAGCTAATGAAAGCAGGAGTGAATATCTATGTGTACAAAGGAGGATTCCTCCACTCAAAGCTGATAACGGTAGACAGTGATTTGGCCATCCTCGGTTCGGCAAACCTGGACTTCCGTAGTATGGAGCACAATTTCGAGATCTCAAGCATAGTGTATGATGAGGCATTTACTCGGCGTCTGGAGACGATGATGACAAACGACCTCACGAGTAACGGAATACTCCTAAACCGTAGTGAATGGAAGAGACGCCCTTTGCTTCAGAAATTCAGAGAATCCATCCTCCGTCTATTCGCCCCATTGCTGTAAGAAAGACAACTGACCGTTCAATACGAATAGGACATTAACGGGGAAGAAAATCCGACCTCACAAACAGACACGCCCACACAATCCATCGGCTTTTGGTCCATTTGCGTGGTAAAGTTGTAGAGAATAATAGTATCCTCATAAATGCACCTTCCTTTGTTGATCACGGACATATGCGATTCTCCCTCAAAAAAAGCTCTGGGTCATCGATTTACCGATGTTCCAGAGGTAGGCGAAGAAAGCTCTGGGTCATTCAATCATCGACGACCCAGAGGAATCCGAATATATATCCACGCGTAGCACATAGTTAAGGAAAAGCTGCTCTGGCATGTCCCATCCAGAGAAGGGATAATTCCTTTCTCAGATCTTTCCCTGCGTTAATTAGAGCTGGTAGGCTTCAGACTTCTCCCAATAGCTATCAAAAGCTTGACGAAACAGGATGTACAGCTGTGGATGCTCGATAAGCAGGACAGTAAATTTGGGCTCTTCTACGAGAGGATCAGAAAGAGGAAGTAATATGATTTTCTTATCAAAGAGAGACATCTTGACGGGAATTTTTGGAGTCATACGAGACTCTACTCCTAACTCTAAGTTTTTCTTATGAAAATACTTATTCCCTTCCTTCATGATCTCTTGAGTCTCATAAATGACCTTCATCTGCACACCACGGCCAATAAGTACTGCATTTTCATCTGCCTCTTGATTCGCCTCTTCATCGGGCATGGTGTAATAACCTCTACACAGCTCGAGGATCTCAGACTTAGCATTTAAACGAAGTTCACGGTAGGTATTGACAATCTCCTGACGTCCCCTGAGAATCTGGACGAAATCATAGTTCTTAAGTCGAAGTGTGCTATTGCTATAGACATCGAACAAAATATCCGTAAGGTTGCTATTAAGCCGTCTTAAATCCTTGATGCGCTCTTCTTCCGTCCTCATAAGCTCAGCCAATGCAACACGTGGGTCAACCGCAGTGTAAGTCTGACCACCGGTAGAGCCTGTCACCTCCTTGCAAAATCCCTTCTTAATCAGCGAATTGAGAGCTTCATAGACTTTAGTACGAGGGATATCAGTAAACTTGGGAATCCCGGATGCAGTTATCTCATTTACTCCCAAGAGCACTCTGTATACCTTAGCTTCTCGCTCGGACAATCCCATGTTCATCAGCCCCTGAATGATGTCCATGTTGACTTCATTGAAATTCATGTTGATCGGATTAGTTTATGATTATGATATACTGGAGGAGTCAATAAAAATAGGGTCAATAGACAAACCGATGTCTACCGACCCTATCATACATATATCAGACCACCGATGGGTCGTTTCGCTGAATTTTTACTCCGCAGCTTTTTCTTCAGAAACGGGTTCCTCAGACTTTACCTCTTCGGCCTTAACTTCCGTAGATTGCTCTACGCTGTCAGACTTCTTACGACGTGAACGACGAGTCTTAGAAGTAGAAGCCACAGCCTTCTTGCTTTCCTTCTTTCGATCTTCATTGAAGTCAACAAGCTCAATGAGTGCCATCATTGCATCATCACCTTGGCGATGACCAATACGAAGAATGCGGGTATAACCACCTGGACGGTCAGCTACCTTTTCGGCCACTATGCCGAAAAGTTCTGCCACTGTATACTTATTCTGAAGCTTCTCGAAGGCCATACGACGTGAGTGAGTGGTATCTTCTTTAGCTTTTGAAATAATTGGTTCTACATACACGCGAAGCGCCTTAGCTTTCGCGAGAGTAGTCGTAATCCTCTTATGCATAATCAGCGAGTTAGCCATATTAGAAAGGAGAGCCTTTCTGTGGGACGCTGTACGACCGAGGTGATTGAATTTCTTATTGTGTCTCATTATGATGTTTACTCTTTATCAAGTTTGTACTTTGCTACGTCCATACCGAAGGTCAATCCAAGTCTCTCCAGAAGTTCTTCTATTTCAGTGAGAGACTTCTTCCCGAAGTTGCGGAATTTGAGGAGATCACTTCTATTGTACTGCACTAGCTGACCTACCGTCTCCACATTGGCTGCACGCAAGCAGTTGAGCGCACGTACAGAGAGGTCATCTTCAGAGAGACGAGCCTTGAGGAGCTGACGGATGTGCATAGCGTCTTCGTCGAAGACATCCTCTTCCTCATCACTATCCAACTCTATATCAATGCTTTCATCACTAAAAAGAGAGAAATGGTGGATGAGAATAGCAGCAGCCTCCTTTAGAGCCTCCATCGGGGAGATAGATCCATCAGATTTCCCTCCCTTGAAAACAGCAGACATGTAAC
>JBAKGE010000139.1:0-3467 GCA_037191085.1 Porphyromonadaceae bacterium
ATAGGGTCAGGGTGGTTGTATTCCGTTCCCTTTGCCCATAGTGTGATGAGCATGGTTTCTGGGATAGAAGTCAGATTGTTCTCTATTTTCATGTTGTCCATAAGTTCATTGTTCTTTGATCGCCTTGCAAAGTTAAGGTTTTCAACACTATCCCAAATGGACATAGGTAGGTATATTTTCGATATAACCCTACCTACAGATAGGTATTTTTCGGTTCTGCGCAATCAAAAAGCCATACCACGTTCGGTAGGTGGTATGGCTCACATGTATACGATTTGGGGATAATCCCAAGATTACTCCTCTGTGTAGCTGGCCAAGAGACTCTCCTGTACATCCTGTGGGACAAGCTCATAGCTTGCAAATTGCATCGTGAAGGATCCTCGTCCTCCCGTAATGGAGCTAAGGGCCGTGGAGTAGGAGCTAAGCTCCTTGAGAGGTACCTTAGCTTGAATCTCTTCATAGTCCTTTTTGCTTTCCATTCCCATGATCATGGCACGGCGTCCCTGTAGGTCACTCATAACGTCACCCATGAACTCTGCAGGAACTTTCACTTGCAGGTCATAGATGGGTTCGAGTACCTTGGGTGCTGCATTGCGGAAGGCTTCGCTGAAAGCATTACGTCCTGCTAGCATGAAAGAGATCTCGTTGCTGTCCACCGGATGCATCTTACCGTCGTACACGATGACCCGCACGTCACGTGCATAGGAGCCGGTAAGTGGACCACGCTCGATGCGCTCCATAATCCCCTTGAGGATCGCGGGCATGAATCGAGTATCTATCGCACCTCCGACGACGCTATTGACGAAGATGAGTTTGCCTCCCCAGTCTAGGTCAATCACCTGTGTGTCGCGAGGTGTGGTGCGGTACTCTTGCCCATTGAACTTATAGGTACCCGGTGCAGGCATGCCGTCGTAATAGGGCTCTACGATCAGGTGTACCTCGCCGAACTGCCCTGCCCCTCCGGATTGTTTCTTATGCCTATAGTCGGCACGTGCTGCCTTGGTGATTGTTTCTCGATAGGGGATACGCGGCTCGATGAATTCGACTTGTACCTTTTCATTATTTTCCAACCTCCACTTGAGTGTGCGTAAGTGGAACTCCCCCTGCCCCCACACAATAGTCTGACGAAGCTCTTTGGACTGCTCGATGATCCATGTCGGATCCTCGGTACGCATGCGATTGAGGAGTTCGTTCATCTTCTCGGCATCTGCCTCGTTGACGGGACGGATGGCACGGCGGAACTTGGGATCCGGATATACCATAGGAGGCATGGTGATGGAGACATCCTTGCTGCACAGGGTATCACCCACGCGCAGATCCTTTAGCTTTACTGTCGCACCGATGTCTCCGGCCTTCATCTCCGTGACTTTCGTGCGCTGTGAGCCGTATGCTACGAAGATTTGACTGAGACGCTCCTTGGAGTCGTTGCGCCCGGGATTGAGGAGGTCGTCACCTTCTTTGACCGTACCACTGAGGACTTTGAAGTAATCCACCTCTCCGACGTGCTGCTCGACATCTGTCTTGAAGAAGTACAGAACCGTTTTCCCATCCGAGTCAGGGTATATTTCCTGACCTTCGGAACTAACGGGTGCGGGTAGCTTGTCAGTACATGGGACGACGTTCCCCAGAAATTCGAGGGTTCGGCGCACACACATGTCCTTAGCAGCGCTGACACAGAATACAGGGAACATGCCGCGACTGATCAGACCTTGGCGGATACCTTCGCGCATCTCCTCCTCGGTGAGTGACCCTTTTTCGAAGAAAAGTTCCATGAGGCTCTCGTCGTTTTCGGCAGCTGCTTCCACGAGAATACGGTGATACTCGGCTGCCTTTTCGGCTTCGGAGTCCGGAATCTCCAGTACTTCAGGTTTGCCACCTTGGGGTCCCCAGCGATAGAGTTTCATCTTGAGGACATCGACAATCTCATTGAATTGACTGCCAGTGGTAACGGGGTACTGTACAGCGACCGTCCCACCGCCAAAGCGGGCCTTGAGTTGATCGAGAGTGTTGTCAAAGTCAGCATTGTCACTGTCCAGCTGATTGATGATAAATATGACAGGTTTTCCGAAATCACGAGTGTAGCGGAATTGATTGATGAGTCCGACCTCCACGCCGTACTGGGCATTTACTACCATGAGTGCCGTGTCAGTCACTTGTATGGCACTGGCCACTGATCCCACGAAGTCATCGGAGCCGGGACAGTCTATGAAGTTGAGCTTGCGGTCCTGCCAAGGAATAGAAAAAAGCGTAGAGAATACCGAATAACCATACTCATGCTCCACAGGAAAGTGGTCACTGACCGTGTTGCCTGCTTCTACGGTACCCCTGCGCTGAATCGCCCCTCCCTCGAAGAGCATCGACTCGGATAGCGTTGTCTTGCCAGAACCGGAACTACCGAGAATCGCAATGTTCTTAATCTCGTTCGTCTGATATACCCTCATAGAATTGTACTTAAATTTGGTAATGAAAAAGTGTTTTGCTTTTGGTTAACGAATATCAGTTCACTCCTGGACTCACACTCGTTCCTAAATTTATGTACTTTTCTTGAATTGGGCAAATATTTTTCGGGTATTTGTGATCTTTTGTATGGAAAGAGCAGTCTCGGAAACGAAAAGCATTGGGGCGTATTGTCGTGTACTGCGTTGTCTTATTTATACAAGAGCGTATTACTATATCAACGCGGATTCGACCTGAGAAATCACCTTTTTTCGGACGGTATTGGTTGTGATAGCCTTCTAATTTATGATTTATGTCCCGTACACATGCTAAAAAAGCTCTGGGTCGTCGGCAAAGCGATGACCCAGAGCTTCCTCTGACAACCTACGGGAGGTCGATTGATCGACGACCCAGAGGTTTTTGGGGGAGCATATCCGCTATACTCGAAATGAATAAGGAGAGGTATAGCCTGCTATGATGTATATGTTACTCTACGAATGACTCATTGGTTTCCTAAAAGTAGTTAAGGCAGGTAGTTATTCGGGAGGCGATCCTTCCTATTTACTGGACAGAAAATTCGTTGTAATTAACTCAGTTTCCACTCGGCGCCATTCTTTGTGTCTTTGATCTCAAAACCAAGCTTAGCAAGCTCGTCACGGATCTGATCGGATGTTGTCCAGTCCTTTTGCTCCTTGGCTTTCTGTCTGATGTCGAGGAGGAGTTGCATCGCTCCGGCAAATGCTTCGGTGTGTGCATTGGAGTCCTTCGAGCCTGAGGGGAGGATACCAAGTATCTCGAATAGGAATGTCTCGAATAGTTCTTTGAGAGTGACGATCTGCTCCGCAGTAAGTGCTTCATCTCCATTCTTTGCGGTATTGATGCGATGAGTAGCATCGAATAGCTCGGCGATGACCTTGGGGCTGTTTAGGTCATCAGAGAGGGCATTGTAGCACGCAGAGACGTAGTCTGGCAGTTCTATTGTGGCAGTACTGCCGGGGCTGAGTGTGCCGAGTGCATTGTAGGCGTCCAAG
>JBAKGE010000140.1:0-3431 GCA_037191085.1 Porphyromonadaceae bacterium
TATGGTAGTACCGTCGAGCGAGCTTGGAAAGCGTGAGACCGTACCCAATAGTAACCGTGTCTATGGGGGGTATCTCAGCAATATGCCAAAGTGTGTCTTTCTCAATAATTGTAGTGGGAGCAGGGGCCGGATCAGGTACTGGCTTGACAATCGCAGGGCGGGAACGGAAGAAAAAGAACCAGACAATCAGAGTCACAAGAGCAAGAAGAGTAAGGACGATCGGAAGGAACGATTTACTTCCTTTCGTAGGCTGATTGACTACGGATCCGACAGGCTGTGGAGCAGCGGTTGTCTCACCCATGACAGACTCGGGGACGGGATGAACCTGAAGAGTCTGGAGGGGAATTTCGTCAGCTATCTCCTCCACCTTGACCACCGGACGGATTGGTATCTGTTGTATCTGATTGGTATACTCTTCATTACTTTCGTCAATGCCCGGGAAATTGATCCCCGGTCGAACCTCGACGGGACTATAGGAAGAAAAAGGATAATTGAGTTGATTCAACAGATGAGGGAGAGGCTCCATGTGGAGGAGAAGAAGCCCCTTTTTCTCCTCTATCATGTACAGGTCACACAGATCGAAAAGCTGCTGCCGACGTCCTCTGAAGATCGAGCGCAACGCTCCTTCAAGATGCTCCCTCACGACCGCCCTGACTTCTGCTTCTGCGACCTCGAGGAGCCCGGAGACCCCCATAACGAGATCAAGAGGTAGCGATACCTCCCGCACGTCCGCACCATAAGAAGCGTAGTGAGCTCCGTCAAGAATATAGTCATCAGCTGTAAAGGCGAGACGGACACGTGGTGGCATGAGTAGCACAGTGGTCGCTCCACCACCAACGGACTTGTGCCACAGGTATTCGGGCTCGACTTTCGGTACAAAAGTCCCGATCATCGGTATACGTACATCCTGACGCTCCTGTAGCCGTCCTAAGATCCACGCCTGTGCCTGATCCAATATCTTCTGAGTGTCCATAGTGGCAATACGGTACGTGTATAGTTACTTAACTCGACCGATGATGTCGAAGCCATTCGCTTCCGTTATCTCGACGTTGTAGAATTCTCCCTCTCGAAGCTCTCTATCGGTAGGAATCAATACCTCGGGATCCACATCAGGGGAGTCAAACTGACTACGACCGACATAATAGTCGTCTTCCTTACGGTCAACGACGACCCGAAGTGTCTGCCCTACCTTTGCTTGTGCAGTATCAAAGGCTATCTCCTCCTGGAGCGACATCAGTTCATCCAGCCGTGCTTGCTTAACCTCGAGCGGCACATTGTCCTCATAGTGTTTGTATCCATACGTTCCCTCCTCATGGGAGTATATGAATGCCCCCATACGCTCAAAGCGTTGCTCCCGAACGAAGTCAAGCAATTCCTTGAAGTCGTCCTCCGTCTCCTCAGGATGCCCGACCATGAGGGTTGTACGTATGTGTATTCCCGGGACTTCCTCCCGCATTCTGCGGAGGAGAGCTGCAGTCTCCGCTTTGGTGACGCGTCGCCTCATCTGTCCGAGCATATGGTCACTCGCATGCTGGAGAGCGATGTCGAGGTACTTGCATACTTTGGGTTGCTCTCGCATCACGCGGAGCAGATCGAAAGGGAATTGTGCAGGATAAGCGTAGTGAAGCCGTATCCACTCGATGCCGTCAATAGCACACAACTCCTCCACGAGGTGCGGTAGCTCATTAGACTTATTGTATATGTCTCGACCATAGTATGTCAAGTCCTGTGCTATGAGTTGCACCTCACGCACCCCAATACGAGCGAGACCTCTCACTTCCTCCACTATCTCCTCCTTAGGGCGAGAGACGTGACGACCCGTAATCAATGGTATGGAGCAGTAAGCGCAAGTACGGTCACAACCCTCAGAGATCTTAACGTAAGCGTAGTGGCGAGGTGTCGTCAGCACTCGAGCATCTGCGGGTGAAGTGTGATACGCCTTGCCGAGGTCGGCGACGAGACCTTTCCAATTGAACTTGCCGTAGTATGCATCAACCTCTGGGATCTCAGCCTTAAGTTCGTCCATATAACGCTCGCTCAAGCATCCCATGACGATGAGTTTACCGATATTACCCTTCTTCTTGTCGTCGACGAGATTAAGTATCATATTGATCGACTCCTCTCGGGCACTCTCTATGAAACCACACGTATTGACCACCACGATCTCCCCTGTGGCACGCTCCGGCTCGTGCGCCACAGAGTAACCGCTAAGGGCGAACTGTCGCATCAGCATCTCGGAGTCCACCAAGTTCTTGGAGCACCCCATCGTTATCACATCTACCTTATTCTTTCTCACCTTGCGCGCCAAAGAGGGATTCTACAAATTCCTGCTTATTAAATAACTGAATGTCGGTAACTTTCTCTCCAAGTCCGATGTACTTCACCGGGATCTTGAATTGATCTGATATTCCGAGTACCACACCCCCCTTGGCTGTGCCATCGAGCTTCGTAATCGCGAGTGCCGTCACTTCCGTGGCAGCTGTAAACTGCTTCGCCTGCTCGAATGCATTCTGCCCCGTAGAACCATCCAGCACGAGAAGCACTTCCTGAGGAGCATCGGGAAGGACCTTTTTCATCACATTCTTGACCTTCGTCAGTTCGTTCATCAGACCGACCTTATTGTGCAGTCGCCCTGCCGTATCTATCAGTACCACATCGGCACTGTTAGCCTTGGCTGATGCTACGGTGTCATAAGCCACAGACGCCGGATCGGAGCCCATCTGCTGCTTCACCACCGGGACACCCACACGGTCTCCCCAGATCTGTAGCTGCTCTACAGCCGCAGCTCTAAAAGTATCAGCAGCACCCAGTACTACATTGTACCCACCGGATTTGAACTGATGAGCCAGCTTTCCGATGGTTGTCGTCTTACCCACCCCATTGACACCTACGACCATGATGACGTATGGTTTGGAGTACTGATCTATCGAAAAACTCGTCCCGTCCTCTGTATTATTTTCAGCCAGCAGCGCAGCGATCTCCTCCTTGAGTATACCATTGAGTTCTTTCGTATTCATATACTTATCCCGAGCCACACGATCCTCTATGCGCTGTATGATCTTGAGAGTGGTTTCTACCCCTACATCGCTGGTCACAAGAGTCTCTTCGAGGCTATCCAGCACCTCATCATCCACCTTCGACTTACCTGCCACAGAGCGAGAGATCTTCTCGAAAAACGAGTGCTTCGTCTTCTCCAGTCCCTGATCTAAGGTTTCCTTTTTCTCCTTCGAAAAAAGTCCAAAAAATGCCATGTCGTCCTATTCCTATTTTATATACTTTATTCTCTACGCTCTTCCTTGCCGTCCACCTCAACACATTCGATGCTTGTAGTCCTCATAGATATACTCACGATAGAGCTCCCACGATCCGTCCATATGGTGGCAGTAGATCGCCGGGTGGTGTATACCATTGAACATCGTGGTCTTCACCGT
>JBAKGE010000141.1:0-3420 GCA_037191085.1 Porphyromonadaceae bacterium
ACAATAATGTCTTGCTGCCCAACTATGATATATTTCGATGTCATGAGAATAAAGGGTATCAGGAAGTCTACAAGAGAAAGGTTGGGATAGACAGTTTGAATGGGTTGTACTACATAGATTATGACTCTGCATCGTCAATGAATCACCGCCCGTGTGTGATTAAGTGTGTCAATGGTTTTGGAAGCAGAAACGTGCAACTGTCTCGGACAGAAGAAGAATTCAATAGAAAGTATAGGAAATATATAAGGCTGAATGACCTAAAAGTTAGACTTAAAACCCTCTTGGGCAATCTTCACCTGAAATTTGATTCACCTGAGATTCGGAGGTATAATCAGCAGCTGGTTTCGCGGAGATATGTACTCCAGCCATTTGTACCAGGGTTGAGTTTTGACTTTAAGGTTCTTGTATTCGCGAATAAGATGTTTGTGCTCAAACGATTTGTCCGAAAGGATGATTTTAAGGCAAGTGGTAGTGGGCTGTGGCAATTTATTTCAAACAATGGAGAAATTTCCAAGGATACATTGATCACCGCATTTGAATGGTATGAGAGATTAAATCTTCCATTTGTATCTATGGATGTTTGCGTAGACACGAAAGGTCGGGCACATCTGATAGAATTTCAAGGGCTACATTTTGGTCCTGTGACCTTGATTAACTCCAAGGGGTATTTTGATGCAGAAGCAGGATTTGGGTTTGTAGAGGGTACATCCAATTTTGAGCTCGAGATATCCAATAGTTTGCTGTGGTTTATGGATAGGAGAATGTAATAATTGTTATTCTTTGTCTTTACCTTGAGGAAGAATGTATTTGGAAATAATCAGGAAGATGGATCATTGTGGCGTTGTGAAATGATAAGAGACAAAGTCCGGAGCATTCTTGGACATCGGAACATAATTGAAAACTTCTCATATCTGTCGTTAACTCAATTATTTTCCCTGCTGCTCCCGCTTATAACTTTGCCATACTTGGTTGATGTACTGGGTACAGACTATTACGGTAGGGTTGTATTTGCTCAGACGATAGGCACCTACTTTACGATACTCATAAACTTTGGATTCAATGCCTCTGGAGTAAAAGTTATTGCGAATAACAAAGGCAGTATAGAGAAGGTAGGAGAGGTATTCTCAACCATATTTTTCATAAAGAGTTTGCTTTTCGTCTTTTCATTTCTTGTGCTATGTGTAGTTTGTCTATTGCTTTCTCTGTCTACCGATGATCTACTACTGTACTTGTTTTCTTTTCTCATTTGCCTGAATGAATTGCTGTTTCCTCAATGGTTTTTTCAGGGAATCGAAAAGCTCAAATACTCGACAATCATAAATTTATTGATTAAATCCTTTTTCTTGATTCTCATTTTTCTGATTGTAAAACAACCACATGATTACCTCTACGTCCCCCTGCTCAATGCCATCGGAACTGTGATCGGTGGAGTGGTTGCACTCTATGTGGTTTTCGTGAAAGAACGAGTTAGGTTTCGTTTACCTAAACTTGAATTAATCAAGGAGTACATGCAAGATAGTTTCCCTTTGTTTGCATCAGATTTGGTGATATCGGTGAAGGATAGATTTAATGTGATTTTCATCGGGATGTTTCTTGGTATGGAGGGCGTGACTATATACGATATCGGCGTGAAATTTCTGTCGTTAATGCTAATCCCCAGCACCATTCTTAATCATTCTGTATATCCTCAGATGTCGGTCAAGAGAGATAAAGAAATGTTGATTAAGCTCATGAAATATTCAGGCGTGTCTTACTTTATCTTTACGGTGATAGTACAGGCATGTTTGCATTGGCTACTGAATCTCTTTTTTGAGGTATCGACCACTAATTTGTGGCCAATCCGAATTCTATTACTGACACCGTTTGTGTATTCTTTATCATTTCCCTTGGCGAGAAATGGTTTAATAGCGTTTAATGAATATAGGTTACTTCTGAGGGGTATAGTATTAACTACATTGTTTTATTTGCTGTGTGTCATGTCTGGATATATACTCGACATACTAGAAAGTGTATCGATCTTTTCTACAATAACACTTGCGGTGTATTTATTTGAATTGTGGTATAGATGGTACGTGTGTCGTCGTGTCAACATTGTCTGATGTTTATGAATATCGTTTCTCCAATTATTTCTGTAATAATGAGCGTCTACTCGGAGGAAGAGGAGTGGATGTACCAATCCATAGAGTCTATTTTGGCTCAAACATATACAGATTTTGAATTTATAATAATCAACGACAATCCGTCAAGAGAGCTGAATAGATTGGTATTGGATTGCTATTCGAAACAAGACGATCGAATATTGATCATCAATAACGAGGAAAACATAGGTTTGACAAAATCTTTGAATAAGGGACTGTCGGTGGCAAGGGGAGAGTACATAGCTCGAATGGATGCCGATGATATATCGGCGAAGGATCGATTCGAAAAACAAATTCGATTCTTTGAATCTCACCCAGACTATATAGTCTGTGGTTCAAATATTCAGAAGTTCGGAGATGTTGATACCTATGTGAGATTTTCTGATGATTGGATGAACTTGAAGCTTAACTTCCTTATCCCTAATCCTACATCATCGCCCATAGCTCATCCTTCGGTCATGATTCGTGCAAGCATCCTCAGATCTCGCAATATACAATACGATGAAGAGTATAAAGTAGGACAGGATTACGAGCTATGGAGTCGACTGATGTTTGAGGGAAAGTTTTCGAATATACAGGAGCCCTTATTATCATACCGAGTAAGTTCTGCGCAGATAAGCTCCAAGCAGATCGACAAGCAGCTATTGGTCCTCAAGAGAGTATGCCCGAAGTATATCAATAGATATTTGAAAGAGGAGGATATTGACATTGATTGCTCAAGTGCTGTGCGATTATTCCAGGCCCTGAAATCGAATCAGAAGTTGTACACCCCAACCCAGATGAAATTTTTGACGTCGATACTGTGTTATCAGTTAATCTATTTGCACGAATCTACACCTGAGATACTACTGTTTCTACTGTCAAGGAAGTATTGGAGTTTGAGGTTTAGGTTGAAACTTTTGTACAGATATTTTCGCTGAGCGCGTATTGATCGCGCTCTATTGGTCGCTGTGTCAATATCTAAGTAACGTGGGTTTGATATCCGAAATTACCTCTCTGTGGGGGCAGGATCCGTCAAGACCGTTGTTTCGGGTAAACGTATCATAGCTTCGCCACGTGCGTTGAAAAAGCTCTGGGATGTCGATGAAGTGATGACCCAGAGCTTTCTTTGGCGACCTCTGGGAGGTCGAATTGCCGACGACCCGGAGGTTTTACATGAGTGTCTACGCATGTCTCGGATGATGAAGTGAGGTAGGATTTACGTGAGGAGAGGGAATCTCCTCACAGCGAGTTCACGTTAAGTAAGTGAGGGGGACTCCACTGGGTTTGGTGCATTGGAAGA
>JBAKGE010000142.1:0-3394 GCA_037191085.1 Porphyromonadaceae bacterium
AGCAATAGTCCAGACCTCATCGGGTATGAGAGCGGAGCATTTTGATGCGTTTTTTCTTCCACGCCCATACCTTTGGGGGTATGTAGTAGACTATCAATGTCGTGGAGAGTTCCTGACGTGCAAGTGGCAGGATATAGCGAAAGCAGAAGCCTGCATAGTCCACACAGATGAGGATATCGGGCTGATAGGAGCGGAGAAAATCCTGTACTTTTCGAGCATTGTCTCGGATTGTACGGTAGTTTTTCAGGACATCTACAAACCCCATAAAGGCCATGTCCTCCGAGCGAACTACGCACGTCCCCCCCTGCGCCCTCATATAAGCCCCTCCCATATAAGCAAACGTCGGATCATCATCCTTGCGCCTCAGCGCCGCCATCAACCCCGACGCGTGGAGGTCACCGCTGGCTTCTCCAACAACCAGAAAGTACTTCATGCGCAGAGGAGAATATGAGTGAATCAGATCTCCTCCCAGTGGGAGATCTGCTGGATGTACTCGTAGTCCGTGACGTCGATATTGCAGGGTACGATGGTAGCATACCCGCGCTCGAGGAGCTGAACGTCCCAGCTTTTATTGATGGGAGTAGAGAGGATCAGTTCACCACTAAGCCAGTATACGCTTTGTCCCGTAGGGGTCTCGTGCTTCACGTATTCGTTGTGGAAACGACCGTCTGCTTGGCTACAAACCCTCAAGCCACGTACCGTAGGGACGTTGGGGACATTGATATTAAGATAAATGCCCTTAGGGATTCCCTCCTTGAGGATACGCCGTGCCACAGCGCGAGCATATCTGCAGCTGTAGAGGAAATCACTGTCCTGCTGTCCATGGAGGAGAGACACGGCAAAGGAAGGTATCTCAAATATGGTCCCTTCTATCGCAGCTCCAAGGGTACCGGAGTAATTGACCGATATTCCCTGATTGCCACCATGGTTGATCCCCGCGACAACCATGTCAGGCTTCCGGGTCACGATCTCGTTGAGTGCGAGCTTGACGCAGTCAGCAGGGGTACCACTACAGCTGTATACGGTGAGCCCGGGTTCTGTAGAGACCATATCGAAGTGCAGTGGAACCGTGGTCGTAATAGCGCTGGACATCCCGCTGCGTGGGCCGTCAGGCGCTACGACAATGATGTCGCCGAGGTCACGGAGAGCGGTATATAGTTCTACCAATCCCTGCGCAAAGACACCGTCGTCATTGCTCACTAATATCAATGGTCTCTTGGCCATAATCGTTACCTAATATTGGGTCAATTCTATATTCTTGTAGGCTATACTGCGACACTTGCTCCCACTCTGAGAGGTGAGCATAGGCCTTAGGGTTTTGTGATCTCGAGTAGCTTGATATCGTACTTCAGAGCAGAATGTGCAGGGATGACCCCTTTGGCATATGAGCCGTAGCCGAGCTGCCATGGAAGTATGATCTCCCAATGGTCTCCCACCTCCATCTCCTGCAGCACGTACTGCAGACCTGTGACCTGACCGATAGGGGTGCTCCCATTATCGGGGATATCAAAGATTGTGAGCTCTGCTTGGGTCTGAGGCACTATCACCTGCTGTGAGTAAGCGAGGGAGATGCTGTACTCTACCAGCACCTTGCTATTCTGAAATGGGCGTACCGCCTTATTCTCAGCGGGAGCTTCCTCCAGTACCCTGTAGTAGTACTTATACTCGGATATGCCACCAAAATCTGACGACTTGTAGGCGATGTTTGACTTAAGATCCTCTATTAGCTTATCGTTGTTCTTCTGATACTGACTCGTTTCTACGACTTGGTTGCGATTCGTGCTGCAACTACTTAAGAGCAGCACTATGAGGAGCAAACAAAGGTTAGTGGTGATAGCATTTCTATTTCTCATACGTGTTCTATTTCTCGGGTTGAGCAGTCATTATAATCGTTACAAACGGGTTATGCATTCATCTACCGTACATATCTCAAGGGTCAGAGTTTACGAAGCAGACTACGCAGACTAACGGCTTCATCTATGATGCTGTACAGGCTATCGATAGGCACGCGCTTCTGCTCCATGGTATCACGATATCGGATGGTAACAGAGTTGTCAGTAAGGGTATCGTGATCCACAGTAATGCAGAACGGTGTACCGATAGCGTCCTGTCTGCGATAGCGCTTACCGATAGAGTCCTTCTCGTCGTACTGACATGCAAAGCTAAACTTTAGGTCCTCCATTATCCTTTCGGCTATCTCGGGGAGCCCGTCCTTACGCACGAGTGGGAGGATAGCTAACTTCACCGGAGCCAGAGGAGCCGGGAGCTTAAGGACCACACGACTGTCACCACCCTCAAGCTGCTCTTCGGTATAACTACCCGAGATAATACTAAGGAAAAGGCGATCGACACCGATAGACGTCTCGATGACATAGGGCACGTAGCTCTCGTTTAGTTCAGGGTCAAAATAGCGGAGCTTCTTGCCACTATACTGCTCATGCTGTGAGAGATCGAAGTCGGTGCGTGAGTGAATCCCCTCCACTTCCTTAAAGCCAAAGGGCATATTAAACTCAATATCTGTAGCAGCATTGGCATAGTGCGCCAGCTTGTCGTGGTCGTGGAATCTGTAATTCTCATCACCCAATCCCAAAGCCTTGTGCCACCTGAGACGGGCTTCTTTCCACTTCGCAAACCATTCAAGTTCAGTGCCGGGACGTACGAAAAACTGCATCTCCATCTGCTCAAACTCGCGCATACGGAATATGAACTGACGAGCCACAATCTCATTACGAAAGGCCTTACCAATCTGAGCGATCCCGAAGGGCACTTTCATGCGACCGGTCTTCTGGACATTGAGGAAATTAACGAAGATACCCTGAGCTGTCTCGGGGCGCAAGTATACTTTCATGGCACCGTCAGCTGTGGAGCCCATCTCTGTGGCGAACATGAGGTTGAACTGTCGGACGTCCGTCCAGTTACGTGTCCCACTGATAGGATCCACTATCTCACAGTCAATGATGAGTTGTCGGATAGCTTCCAGATCATTGCCATTCAGAGCCTCGGCGAATCTACGGTGCACTCCGTCACGCTGTGCCTGTATCTCAAGGACACGAGGGCTGGTACTACGGTACTGTGCTTCGTCGAAAGAATCACCGAATCGCTTACGAGCCTTGGCCACCTCCTTCTCTATCTTCTCATCCTGCTTGTCCAGATACTCTTCTATCAGCACATCGGCACGGTAGCGTTTCTTAGAGTCCTTATTGTCGATCAGAGGGTCATTGAATGCATCCACGTGTCCGGAGGCTTTCCAGATCGTGGGGTGCATGAAGATGGCCGAATCTATACCCACCACATTCTCGTGGAGGAGGGTCATACTATCCCACCAATACTTCTTGATGTTATTTTTCAGCTCCACCCCATTCTGACCATAGTCATACACTGCTCCCAGGCCGAC
>JBAKGE010000037.1:0-19187 GCA_037191085.1 Porphyromonadaceae bacterium
GGAGGCACTCAAGGCCGCCGATACCGTGAACGTCAAGGTGCCAGCACTCTCGGCAGTCGTGCTGAATCACTGTGCCGGTAGGACTACCTCCGATGTATGTACTGGAAGTGATCATACTGGCTGAGTATCGTGCTGTACCTTCGGTACGTAGTCGAATGTGGTTCGGTTGGTTGGAGTGGGCAAGGTTAAATCCTCCGGCCCAACCTGTGCCACAGATACCGATAAGTCTGGCGAGTCTTCTGCGGATAGGAATGCTGAAAAATCCTCCCTGCACATGGGAGTCACCGAGATGAATGGCTACGGTATTTGATCTGGAGGCGTTGGGAGAGGTGCTTTTGCTCCAGTATTTGTCGAGGTAAGCATCGGGGGCTATGAGGATAACCTTTTGCTCATCACGATCGTAGTTACTCTGAGCGTATGCGTGTTGTGCCACGGCATTCGTGAATACGAGCGATAGGAGCAGTGTGAGGAAAAGTTTATTCATTTATTTGACGACTAAACCATTGTACAGTGCATCGGCTATCTTTGCACCCCCAGCAGCACTCATGTGGGTGTAATCCTTGGCAGCCCATCCTTTTTCCACGAAAGTACCTATACCCCCCATTTCCTTCATCACACCATAGGTATTGAAGAATAGGCATTTGTACTGCTGGGCGAGTAAATGCTGCTGTCTCAAGAGCCGAACAACGCCACTCAGAGAGTGAACCTCTCCCCCGCGTGTGGTGGCTCGATCTGAGATTGACATGATGAGTATGGTAGAGTGAGGAAAGAGCTCTTTGATATGCTGTAGCGCACGACTCATGCTTTTGAAGTACCAGTCGTAGGAGTCGTTGGATTCCTTACTGCTGACGACATTTAGTCCATAAGAGAGAATGATGAGGTGGTACGGGCGAATCTCATTTAGCTGATGTGCCAATGACGAAGATATGCCCGCCAATTGTAAACCTGACGCTCCTCGGAGTGAGTAATTGTCCACATTGACACCATGATCACCGCTCAATATGACACCATGTAAGCGTCCAGAGACCGCCGAAGTAAAGTCAAGAGAGAGGCTATGTATCTGCCCTTCTGAAAGAGTTGTCAAGTGAAGCACTGCGGAATCGGGGGGCAAAGAAATTCTTCGAGCCTCAGCTTCATTCGTCTTTACACTGAGATGAATAGTGTCATTAGCCTCGTAGAGCAGCGTCGCTCTCTCGAAGAAGGACAGATTAGCTGGCTTACTTATGGTATTGTAGGTAACTGATGCCGGACCCTTCACTTCCTGATATTGGCCCGAGAGAAGTAGCCTGCTTCCTTTCTTGGGATGCAGAGCGGAGGTTGTTTGCCATGCCCCGGAAAACTGGTGCTTCACAGTTCGTCGAAATCGAGCCGTCTCGGATGTCAATGGCACGAAGCCTACTCCCAGACCTCCATATTGTTCTTGTAGTAGATTTCGAAATCTCTCGACGAGAATATCACCTTCGATGAATGAATCCCCTATGAATGCTATGTTGTATGATTCTGACTCCGCAACCTGTAGTTCTGCACGTATTACGGACAGTAGATCACCCTCCACGGAGTAGTCGGTGATGCCAGCGGGAATATCTTCGGAGGGAATGTCTCGGAGGATGCTCCGAGATGAATCGGCACTATGGAGCGAAGTTGAGTCTACATCCTGTGGGCAATGGTCGATATGTGCAAATAGGATTGAGTCAACTTCGTTCATCTTACCGTCTATCAATGAATCGGCAGGAGTAATAGAAGCATTCCCCCCACTCACACTGGAGGGGAGGAATACTCTCAGAGGATTGAAGACTTTAAATTCTATTCCATCAATAGGCTGAGTGTGCTCAAGGATGTAGGATACAGCAAACGCTACGACGGCAGCCAATGCCAGGAGTAGGGCGGATTTAAAGAGTTGATTCCGCATCGAAGTCTTCGTTGTTTGGCTATGGAAATACTGAGTTTAGTGAGTTGCTTCACTCTGCTTCAGGTACGCGATGTACTCTGGAGAGTTGGCACCCTTATTATGCTTTTTTTCGTGATTAAGCACACCCTTGAGGATGAAGTACCCGAGTATCCCTGAGGCGATAGTGCCTGCAAATACCCCCAGTTTAGCCTCATTCAGTAGCTCTGCAGCCATATCGCCCGCACCTGCATATGCGAGATTAGCGATGAAGAGAGAGACAGTAAAACCGATACCACCAAAGATAGCTACTCCCAGCAGATTGCCATTTGTCATACCGAGGGGATAGTTGACGACTTTTAATTTGGCAGCAAGCCATGTGAAGCTGAATATCCCCAACGTCTTACCCACGAGCAGACCAAGGAAGATGCCCATAGGTACACCGAGAATCATGCCTGTATCCATTACTCCTAATGTGATTCCTGCGTTTGCGAATGCGAAAAGCGGCAGGATAATGTAATTCACGAATCCGCTGACCTGATGTTCCATTACTTGTACCGGGCTAACGGTATTGCGGAGCACATCCCTGCTATGGAGCAAGTGGCGGACAAAGCCACCTGAGAGGAATGTGTGTTCATTCTTCCCGTTGTCGATAGCATCAGACATCAGTCTATCAAGCTGATGTGCCTCGGTCAGTACCCTACGTTTGTCATACAGAGGCTTATGGGGAATAGCAAGAGCTACCAGCACGCCTGCTATGGTAGTGTGGATTCCACTGCGCAGAAAAAGCATCCAGACGATGCAGAAAATCGCGTAGTAAATAGCAGGTTTCGTAATCCTGTTACGTCCGATGAAAAACGCGAAGAATACGAACATAAGCGCTGATATCAGGGCAGCGTAATCAATGTGAGAGGAGTAGAATATCGCAATCACAAGGATCCCGCCGATATCGTCGACTACAGCCAGAGCCATGAGAAAGATTTTCACAGTCTTAGGCACCTTGTCTCCCAGTAGTCCGAGTACTGCAAGCGAGAAGGCTATATCCGTAGCCATGGGGATAGCAGCTCCACGCTGTGCCAGATCGCCGTCCACAATAGCATAGAATATCAGCACAGGCACCACCATACCACCGACTGCGGCAATCACAGGGAGCATAGCACTCTTGACACTCGACAATGAACCGGCCACCAGCTCGTGCTTGATCTCCAGCCCCACGAGGAAGAAGAAGATTGCCATGAGAGCATCATTGATGAACTCTGCCACCGTCATATTGTGACCGTGAATCTCAAAAATCTTGAAGCCGCCCAGTTCGAGATTGATCTCCTTACCGAGCCATGAGAAATAGTGCTCCTGCATCGCTCCATTGGCCATTACAATGGCGAGTAGGGTCGCGAGGAAGAGGTATACAGCAGGGTTAATTCCTGCTATGAAGTTCGAAAGGTTGCGACGGTTAGCAGCCGCCACATTAGCTTCGTTAGCCATAGGTCAATAAAATAATAAGTAGGTATAATGTTGGGAAAAATAAATGTTTATTTCTTCGAAACATGTACGCGCTGTGTGGGCGCCAAATTTTGGTTCCGTTCATTGGTGGCTTCGACGACTCGTGTGGCAAGGTCCCTGAATGCCATTCCCATGACAGTATCGTCACGGAGAGCTATAGGCCTGCCCTCATCAGCTCCCTCCCTCACGCTCTGTACCAGTGGGATTTGTCCGAGGAGTACGGTACCAGTGGCTTCCGCCAGGTCTTTGCCTCCATCTTTACCAAAGATATAGTACTTATTGTCAGGGAGTTCTGCAGGGGTAAACCAACTCATATTCTCCACAATTCCGAGGACGGGGACATTGATCTTATCATCCTGAAACATACTTACTCCCTTGCGAGCATCGTCCGTAGCCACCTGCTGTGGTGTCGTCACCACGATGGCTCCAGTAATGCCGAGTGTCTGTATCAGGGTCAGGTGAATGTCACTCGTACCAGGGGGAAGGTCTATAAGGAGATAATCCAATTCGCCCCAGTTACCCTCGGTGATGAGTTGACTGAGGGCATTGGATGCCATTGATCCGCGCCAGATGATAGCGTCCTCGGCGTTGACGAAAAAACCGATCGATAGCAGCTTCACTCCATAATTAACAGCCGGACCGATGAGTTCTCGTTCACCGACTTTTTCCAGCACAGGACGTGCTCCTTGTACATCGAACATGCGTGGCATTGATGGACCATAGATATCTGCATCCAGTAGCCCTACCTTGTAACCGGCAGCGGCGAGTGCCACAGCGAGATTGGCAGTGACAGTGCTCTTGCCTACTCCCCCTTTCCCGCTACTGATGGCGATGATATTCCTAACCTCGGGAAGAAGACGCACTTCACTGGGAGAAGGTGCAGACTCCGGAAAGAGTGCTTGTATATTGCCCTTTACTTCTACTTTATCGCTGATTTGTGTAAGGATGGCCTGCTCTGCAGCTTTGATGACTGACTTGTGAAAAGGATCCCTGGCCTTGTGAAATCTGATGGAGAAAGAGACTTTATTCCCGTCGATGCGGATATCGTCCTGTACCATACCACTGGATACAATATTCTCCTGCTCTCCCGGATACCTCACGCTCTTGAGTGCATCGAGGATTAGCTGGGGGTATAACTTCTGTTCCATTATTATATCAGGTGTTGTGTATTATCGGTTATCTAATATTAAGTTGGGTCCTACGGCTCCGCCCGAAACTCCTGTACTCATCGGGTTCTATATCTATATCGGGTTCCTCCAGTTGAGGTAGGGGGCTCGGCAGCTGTAGGCACAGGTACTTGATCGTGATCCCACGGCTCCTCCACTGCTCTTCATAGTAGGTGTGGATATCGCGCAAGATGTCCGGAATACCGGTGGCGGTGTCTACATCGTCTATGCAGCTATGAATCAGGAGATGATTATGCTTTGCCATGAACTGTGTGTAGGAGAAGAGAAATCCACTGTCCGTCTTGAGGTGCAGGAGACCGTCTGGCCTAAGTACTTGTGCGTACAGGGAGATGAAGCGCGTAGAAGTGAGACGAAGGCGTGCTTTCTTCATCTGCGGGTCGGGAAAAGTAATCCATATCTCATTCACTTCCCCTGGGGTGAAGAACCGATCCAACAGCTCTATCTCCGTTCGGAGAAATCTGACATTCGTCAGCCCCTCATGGTGTGCTATGGTAGCACCGTTCCACATGCGGTTGCCCTTGATGTCTATGGCAATGAAATTACACTCAGGGCACCTGCGTGCCAATCCTATCGTATACTCCCCACGTCCACATCCGAGCTCTATGATAATGGGGTGATCATTGCCGAATACCTCATTTCCCCACTTGCCGCGGTGGGGAAATGCTCCTTCCTGCAATCGAGCATAGGGGTACTGTAGCACATTGGGGAGCCGATCCATGTCAGCAAATTTCGATAGCTTATTCTTGCCCATTATAGTTAATTCATATTCATTTCCACAAAGGTACAAAAAACAGGCAATTTTACGTTCCTAAACGTGTGAATAGCACTCTTTGAATTGTTAGATGTGGAGAGGTGTGGAGACACCTCCTGATTTCTCTGGGTCATCGGAGTTTCGATGTCCCAGAGAAAGAGATGGAAACCTCTGGGACATCGAGATATCGACGACCCGGAGGTTTTTAAGTCGTGTTGCGGAAATGTCCTATCGCTCCCTGCTCGAAAGCATCACAGGCGGCAAGGGCTGGTGGCGTCGACATTGGTACAAAAAAGAGTGGATAACACTACCGTAGCGTTATCCACTCTGATGAGGGAGGGGTAAGTCCTCTGGAGCCTCTTGTCGGACTCGAACCAACGACCCCGAGATTACAAATCACGTGCTCTACCAACTGAGCTAAAGAGGCGGGTGGGTAAGCTGACTATATCGCGCCGCTACAACCAATTGCCCTTGCTGCGGTCAAGCCCTGGGGGAGTTCATCAGGAGCTGGCCGTATAGGACTTACCCGTTTGTGGATGCAAAGATAGTATAATTTTTCTATTCTCCCAAAACTTTCAGCCTCTCATTCTCCTAATTGACCTTACTGTCAATCGAGGACAGGGGTGTGTACAGAGAGGTATGAATCTGCTTAAATATCTGGTAATTTTATCTTTATCTCCGTGAATGCTCTCTTACCTCAGTGTACGGTTGTCTGAGTAAACTCCGGTATAATTTCGCGGCGTAATCCGCTTCATTTCGTCTTTGACAGTATCAGAAATATTGAGACTGTCGATGAATTGATCCAGGCGCTCACGAGTGAGTTGCTCATTGGTACGAGTAAGTGCTTTGAGTGTTTCGTAGGGATTGGGGTATCCCTCACGGCGCAGGATGGTTTGGAGGGCTTCGGCAACGACAGGAAGTGCATCATCGAGCTTGGATAGAATAACCGATTCATTGAGAAGAAGCTTATCCATGCCCTTGAGGAGAGAGTTGAACGCGATGATGGTATGGGAGAGGGGCATACCCATATTGCGGAGGACGGTAGAGTCTGTGAGGTCTCTCTGCAGTCTGGAGATAGGGAGTTTGTGCGCGAGGTGCTCTAGGTAAGCTATGGCAATGCCGAGATTCCCCTCTGCATTTTCAAAGTCGATGGGATTGACTTTGTGGGGCATAGCAGAGGAGCCGACCTCTCCCTCTTTGATCTTCTGCTTGAAGTATTCCTCTGAGATGTATAGCCAGATATCACGGCTAAAGTCAATGAGAATGACAGAGATACGCTTGATGGCATCGAAGAGGGCAGCGAGGTTGTCGTAATTGGAGATTTGGGTGGTGTGCTCCTCCAATTCCAAGCCTAAGTAATTTTCTGCAAAGTGGTGTGCAAAGGCTCTCCAGTCGATATCGGGGTAAGCAACGTGGTGGGCATTCATATTGCCTGTGGCACCACCAAACTTGACACTCTGTGGAATTGTTGCCAACAGATCCAATTGCTGACGAAGACGATAGCTGAAGACTTTCATCTCTTTGCCCAGAGTAGTAGGTGAAGCGGGTTGACCATGAGTGCGGGCAAGCATGGGGATCTTGGCCCATTCGTGTGCTCGGGTCTCTATCTCGTTGATTACTCGCTCCAGCAGTGGACGCCAAACGTATTCGATAGCATCGTGGAGCATCATTGGCTGTGCGGTATTGTTGATGTCCTGTGAGGTGAGTCCGAAGTGTACGAACTCAAGACAGGGTTCGATATCGGAGCCTTTGAGCTGTTCTTTGATGAAGTACTCCACCGCCTTGACATCATGATTGGTTATCCTCTCGATATCTTTGACACGCTGTGCCTGCTCCTCGGTGAGGTTTTCGTAGAGCGATCTCAGGCGCTCTTGATGAGTTTCGTCGCGGATAACCTCCAGGTGTGGAAGAACTTCGGAGAGTGCGATGAGGTACTCTATCTCCACGGTGATGCGGTAACGGATGAGTGCATATTCGGAGAAATAGATATCCAGAGCCTCGACCTGTCTGCGGTAGCGTCCGTCGATAGGGGAGATGGCCGTAAGGGTACTTAGTGTCATGACGTCGGTATGATTATGATAAGATTCTATAATAAATACTCGACAAAGGTACTTGTTTTTGAGCAAACGAAACCCCACGGAAGCTACTTTTTTGTGATATAGAAGCCTTCCGTGGGGTATTGTGACAAATCGCAGTGCGGATATGGGATATCAGTCAATCAGACGACCAAAGTCGTAACTGAAGATGAACTGTGCGGCGTTTTCGATCAGAGGGTACATCACGATATCGTCTACCACGAATGGCACAGTAGCTCTGAAGTCCTTGAATACCCGCTGTAGCGGAGCCGATGTCAGGGACTGATTGCCCTTGAGCTCGATAGCTTGTGCTGCATCCATCAGTTCTATTCCAATGATCGCAAAGAGGTTTTCAAGGAGAGGAAGGAGCTTGGTGGCAGCATTGGCACCCATAGATACGTGATCCTCCTGACCGTTGCTACTGACGATGCTGTCAGCAGATGCAGGGACACAATACATTTTGTTCTTGCTGACCATGGCTGCGGCAGCGTACTGTGGAATCATGTAACCAGAGTTGAGACCGGGGGCAGCAACGAGGAATTCAGGAAGATCTCTGAGCCCAAGGATCAACTGAGCAGTACGTCGCTCAGAGATATTGCCGAGTTCTGCCAGAGCGATGGCAAGGAAGTCCATGGCAAGAGCAAGAGGTTGACCGTGAAAATTACCACCACTAACCACTAAGTCTTCGTCCGGGAAGATAGTAGGATTGTCAGTAACCGAATTAATCTCACGGGCTACGACGTCGCTGACGTACAGGAATGTATCCCAGCTCGCTCCATGTACCTGTGGTATACAGCGGAAGGAGTAGGGATCCTGGACTTGCTTCTTGGGCCGCTTTTGGAGTTGGCTACCCTTGAGGAGCGCGCGCATGCGACGAGAGATTTCGATCTGCCCCTCGTGCGGACGGATAGTGTGGAGGGATGAAATGAATGGAGCTTCAAGCCCGTCGAAGGCTTCGAGAGAGAGAGCACTAACGACTGAGGTCGCGGCAAAGAGCCTTCTGGCAAGGATAAGGGCATACACAGCGTGTGAGCTCATGAATTGTGTGCCGTTGAGCAATGCAAGTCCTTCCTTGCTTTTAAGTGTAACAGTCTTAAGTCCAGCCCTATCGAATGCCTCCTTGCTGGTCATCTGCTCTCCCTTATAGGCTACCTCGCCCTCACCGATGAGGGGGAGGAAGAGTTTAGCGAGGGGAGCAAGGTCGCCGGAGGCTCCGAGCGAGCCATTTTCGTAGACGATAGGAAGGATATCGTTATTGAGCATATCGACGATGCACTGTACCGTCTCTACCTGTACCCCACTATTGCCGAGCGAGAGCGCATGGGCCTTGGCGAGGAGCATAATCTTGATGATCGGCGTAGCAACAGGTTCCCCGTAGCTGCAGGAATGACTCATGACCAGATTTTCCTGCAAACGAGTGAGATCTTCGGAGGAAATGCTGACATTGCAGAGTGATCCGAAGCCTGTAGTAATACCGTAAAGAGGACGGTCGGACTTTTCGACTTTTTGGTCGAGGAAGTCGCGGCAAGCTTGAATACGTTTGACCGCCTCAGGGGCTAACGAGTATTCAACCTTATGCGCACAGATGAGTCGTTCAATGCCCTCTATGGAGAGGTTTTCTTTGCCAATAACGAACTTAATGGTTTCGTTTTTGGTGTATGGGGTGTTGCGTAGTTTCATAGTAGTGGTGGTGTTACTGCAGAATTAGAGTGCAGCGTAGGTGATCCTGAGTATACGCTTTTCCGCTTCGTCGACTTCTTTTTCAAGTTTATCAGCTTTGGCCCGGGCCTGGATAACGAAATCTTCGTCTTTCAAGGAGCTCAAGTTGATACGTACGTTAAGGAGCGCACCTAAGACCGCTGTACGACAACACATCATAGCGACGCAACCGTCGGTGATAGCATTTTGATTCCCTTTCGTGACCACGGCTTCTATGAGAGGGATAAGTTCGAATGACTTTTCCGCCACTTCCATGGGGACTGAAGCGGCAATCTTTGTGGCTCTTTGGATCTCTGCAGAGCGAACGATTCTTTCTCCCTCTGTTGTCTTCGGGAGCTTAAAAGCATCAAAGACCACATTATACGCATCGCTGTCACGGTCTATATCCATGAGTAGAGCTTCCTGAATCTTCCTAGCTTTGTCTGCAATGACCTTCATTTCTTCTTCGACTTCGGCATACTTTTTCTTGCCGATTGTGAGTTGTGCCACCATGTGAGTGAGGGCACCGGAGATAGAGCCTGCAAGCGCAGAAATACTGCCACCTCCAGGAACGGGATCCGAACCTGATGTACTGTCGATAAATCCCATTACGGTTTGGTCAATAAGTCTCATAAATATTAGTGTAGAAGTGTTTGGGGTTAAGTATTTTCAAAGGTATATGGGATACCATTCTTGACAGTGGTATGAACGAGATTCATGCCAAAGTGATAGGAAAGAAACTTGTACGACGGGTAAGAGAGGATGATAGCATCGCCAGCCTTTCCGGCCTCTAGTGAACCTATATGCTCCTGTCTGCCAATAGCTGCAGCCGCATTGATCGTCAGAGCAGATATCGTCTCCTCCACAGCCATACCCATGTATATGGTCGAAAGAGCTATAAGGAGAGGAATGGACGCGGAGAAACAACTGCCGGGATTGAGATCAGATGCTACTGCTACCGCACATCCCGCATCAATCATTCGACGAGCAGGAGCGTAGTCATCCTTTAGGGAGAAAGCTGTGAGAGGAAGGCAGGTAGCGATGGTATCGCTTTCAGCCAACGCTTTTATGCCCTTGTCCGATATCTTGAGCAAGTGGTCAGCGGATAGACAGCCTAACTCCACAGCCAACTCCGCCCCTCCAATAGGCACAATTTCATCGGCATGCATTTTGACCTTGAAACCATATTCTTTCGCAGCATTGAGTAGCAGACGTGTGTCGTCGTGCTCAAAGACATTCTTCTCAGTGAATATATCTACGCACTCAGCTAGTCCTCTTTCTTTCACCAATGGGAGTATCTCCTGTATGATAAATTGGAGATATTCAGTAGGATGTCCTTTGTATTCCACAGGGGTGTCATGAGCCCCCATATAAGTGCTGTAAAGGGAAATTGGCTGCACTTCGTTAAGGTGTTTCACGACTTCAAGTTGACGAAGCTCTGTCTCCTTGTCCATCCCATATCCGCTCTTGGCTTCTACCGTCGTCACCCCCATACGGAGCATGTCGTGTAGATGTCTGGATGCACCAGTGACGAGCTCATCAAAAGACGCGCAGCGTGTGGCTCTAGTAGTAGAAGCGATACCACCACCTCTCTCCATGATGCTCATGTAGCTTTCACCTGCCAGTCTCCACTGAAATTCATCTTCTCTATATCCTCCAAAGACGAGATGGGTGTGGGAGTCGATAAAGCCTGGAAGTACGCAGTTGCCTTTCGCATCTACACTTTCGACTGAGGGGAGACACGTGGGAGCGTTTTCAGCTCTTCCTGCATAGGTGACAATCCCATCCTCGATGATGAGTGTGGCAGGGCCTTCAATCACCCGAATGTCGCGCATGGAATCACGACCATGCCGGACAGCTCCGGCGCAGGTTACGAGTTGTCCAATATTGCGAATGTGAAGATTGCCTTTCAAGTTCATGCCTTTTGAGCTAGCTTGTACTCCAATACCTGATCAATGTTGAAGTTCTCTAGTTGGAGATATTTGGTAGTCAGCTCAACTACTTCCTCGAGACTCATCTCACCGTCCTTAATTTCTTCTTTAGACAGATAGTAGGCCAAAGATTCCTCAAGAGCGGCCTTGGGTACTAATCCTACGACTTCACCTCCCACAATCTTAGCTCCGTAACGGTTTGCCTCCATACGCACCATCTCGTGCGCACGGTAAATGGCAGTTTTGGTGAAGTCTGTAAGGTTCATTGACACTTGACTTTGGTGGCGTTCGGTGAGATCTACACCCATGGCTTTCACGAAGCGTAGACCACCTCCTATATGGCGTACACGCTTAGCAATCTTATCAGCTACCTCGACGTCTGGTGTGTCTAGATTGACGTTGTAAGCCACGAGAGGCATGCGAGCACCCACGGCCACCGTGCCTGCTGTGGCATGGCGTTCCGGCTTACCATAATCTGGCTTCCACTCTGCATCTTTTATCTTCTCTGCCATTCCCTCGAATTCGCCCTTACGGATCTTTGCAAGGTTTTTACGGTATTCGGCCGTTGCAGAGTCTTCATATAGGAATACTGGTACTCCTATCTCTTCACCGATGATCTTACCCACTTCATTAGACAGCAGTATGGTCTCTTCCTTTGTCACACCTTTGATAGGAATGAATGGAATGACATCCACAGCGCCCATGCGTGGATGCTGACCTTGATGCTTAGTCAAATCTATCTTTGCTACAGCAATTTTCACGGCTTCTATTAGGGCAGCTTTCAGTGGTTCAGGCTCACCAACGAGGGTCACTACCATTCTGTTGTGATCCTCGTCGTTGCTGTAGTCAAGCAGTACTACGCCTTCTCTATTCTTAAATGGAGCCAAAATAGCATCCATAACTTCACGGTTACGTCCTTCGCTAAAATTGGGGACACACTCTATTATTCTTTTGAGCATGATGAATGTTGTATTTATGCTGTTAGGTTTACTGAATTAAACTATCTATTATATCGTCTTCTACGAGGTTAGGTACCGTAATACGGAAGTATTCGAAATGGGTTCTATTGAACTCCTCTATTGTGGACATCGCATTCTTATTGCGCGCCCATGATCGACGAGCTACCCCGCCCATTACATCCCATAGCATTGCCATGCGGAGGATCTTGTCCACACGCTCAGAACCATCACATACCATGCCAAAGCCGCCATTGATAGCTTTACCGATGCCGACACCGCCCCCATTATGGAGTGCTACGAGACTCATACCACGTGCGCAGTTACCTGCAAAGCACTGTACTGCCATATCTGCCATGACGTTGCTACCATCCTTAATGTTGGACGTCTCACGGAATGGAGAGTCCGTACCGCTCACGTCGTGGTGATCACGCCCCAACATAATGGGTCCTACCTCTCCGTTGCGTACCATTTCATTGAACTTAAGCGCGATTGTCATACGTCCTATGGCATCCTGATAGAGGATGCGTGCTTGGGTCCCTACCACGAGCTGGTTCTTTTCTGCATCACGGATCCATATCCAATTGTCTCTATCCTGAGCTCTACGATCCGGGTTAATACATGCCATGGCTGCATGATCGGTCTTGACCAAATCCTCATGCTTCCCACTCAGGCAAACCCAACGGAAAGGTCCATATCCGTAGTCAAATAGTTCCGGACCCATAATGTCCTCTACGTAGCTTGGCCAAATGAAACCGTCCTTGTCGTCGTATCCGTTCTTGGAGATCTCTGTCACTCCTGCATCGAAGACCGATTTCATGAAAGCATTGCCATAGTCAAAGAAATATGTCCCTTTGGCTACCAATTTTTTGATCACCTCATAGTGACGACGGAGGCTCTTATTCACTTCCACATTGAACTGCTCTCTATCTTCCTTCAGCATCCGAGTGCGCTCCTCGAAGGACAGAGATGCGGGGCAGTATCCACCCTCATACACAGCATGACAACTCGTTTGATCCGATAGCAAGTCCACCCGTATATCGTGCTCTTCAGCATATTCAAGGAGCTGTACTACATTACCATGATAGGCGATGGAGGTTGCTTTCATGGTCTCTACACTCTTTTTAGCTAAAGCGAATGTCTCTTCTATTGTTTCAGTAACATGCTGTACCCATCCTTGTGAGTAGCGGGTCTCGATGCGAGAGGCATCCACCTCCGCCACTATAGATACGGCACCAGCGATATCCGCAGCTTTGGGTTGCGCCCCACTCATTCCTCCGAGTCCGGAAGATATGAAGAGTTTTCCTGCCAGATTGCCGTCAGCGCTGATTCCGAGTCTTTGTCGACCGGCATTCAGTAGTGTATTGTATGTCCCATGCACGATACCCTGTGGTCCGATGTACATCCATCCTCCAGCAGTCATTTGACCGTAGTTTGCTACTCCCATCTGAGCTGCAACCTCCCAGTCCCTTATATTATCATACAGCCCCACCATCATAGAATTTGTGATAATCACACGTGGAGCATCCGGCTTGCTCTCGAAGAGCCCCAGAGGATGCCCACTCTCCAGCACAAGGGTCTGGTGGTCTGTCATGACCTCGAGGTACTTCTTGGTCAGCTGGTACTGCATCCAATTCTGAAACACCTGCCCAGTCTCTCCATACGTTACCAGTTCATAGGGATACAGGGCAACATCAAAGCACAGATTATTGTCTATCATGACCTGAAAGGCCTTTGCTTCGATGCAATTACCCTTATACTCATCTATGGGTTTGGCTTTGAGATCACCTTCCGGGCGAAATCTATATCCATAGATCTTACCTCTTGTCTTTAGTTCGTTCAGAAACTCTGGAGCCAACTCAACATGCAGTTCCTTTGGGATATACCTCAGGGCATTCCTCAGCGCGGTTTTGGTCTGTGCTGAGGTTAGTCGATATCCTCTGTCGGGAGCTCTGCGGATACCTTCTCTGAAGGTCGGATACTCTGGTAGGGTGTGATCTAGTTCGATTTTTGTTGTTTCTTTCATATCTGTGATTTTGGCGTTATTCTTATCATGACTGCGGAGGTCAGGCGGAGAGGTAGAGACTATAACCTGTATTTACCATCGTCTTCCTCATTGAGTATGCTCAAATAGCTCTTGTATCTGGAGGGTGCTATATGCCCCGACCTACATGCCTTGAGCACGGAGCATCCAGGCTCATGCGTATGAGTACAATCACCGTAGTGACATTCCTTGGAGTACTCGAATATCTCTGGAAAAAAATGCCCTACGGTTTCTTTGTCAAACTCAATAGTTCCGAAGCCCTTGATTCCTGGGGTATCAATCAAATAGCATCCTTCATGATTCCCGTATGGAATCATCTCTGAGAATGTGGTCGTGTGCACTCCAGTATTATTGGCTTCCGATATCTCTGCTGTCCGTAAGTGTACGTGAGGCACAAGTGCGTTAATAAAAGTCGATTTGCCCACCCCTGAGTGTCCGGACACGAGGGTCACACCTGTAGATATATACTGATGCAACTTTGATAGACCCTCGTGGTTGCGTGCCGATATGTGAAAGCACCTGTAGCCGACACTCTCATATACTTCTGTGAGCACAGTCATCTCCGCATGTTCTCGCTCACCGTACCGGTCCACCTTATTGAATACCAGCCCCACCTCCACGCCGTAGGCCTCAGCTGTGGACAGAAATCTATCTATGAATGTCGTGGAGGTTACGGGATAATTAACGGTGACGATGAGTAGTGCACGGTCGAGATTTGCTCCGATGATGTGCGCTTGCTTGGAGAGGTTGGAGGAGCGACGAATGATATAATTCTTGCGTGGACAAATGCTACTGATCCATCCTACACACTCCGCTTCCATCTCCTGCTCCTCTGGTAGCTCTATCTCTACGAGGTCACCCACGGCAATAGGGTTCGTCGTACGGATTTCATTGAGCTTGAAGTTTCCTTTCAGCTTGCACGGATAATCCCCCTTGTCAGTCTTGACGAGGTACATGCTTCCGGTGTTTTGTACGACGAGACCTCTCACTGCTTTGGCATCATCCTATGGAAGTGCTTATGGCTCTTCCAGATTTGATCTCTACTGCTGATGGCTCAGACAGTCATTATTTCCTTCTCCTTAGCCAAGTAGATCTCATCCAGTTGTTTGATGAACTTGTCGTGCAGCTTCTGCACCTCTGCTTCGCCGTCCTTAGCCATATCTTCGGCCAGACCATCTTTCACTGCCTTCTTCAGTGTGTCGTTAGCGTCACGACGAGCGTTGCGAATGCTCACCTTGGCGTTTTCGGTCTCACCCTTTACTTGCTTAGCCAGCTGCTTGCGACGTTCTTCGGTCAGTGGAGGTAGTCCGAGACGTATCACCTCACCATTGTTCTCTGGTGTAATGCCGAGATCGGAGTCCATAATAGCTTTCTCCACGTCACGGATGATGCTCTTTTCCCATGGGGTTACGATGATAGTCTTGGCATCGGGTACGCTCACGTTAGCCACATTATTGAGTGGTGTGAGATTACCATAGTACATCACACGAATACCGTCCAGTAGCTTGGGGTTCGCCTTGCCTGCGCGGATTTTCGTGAGCTTATCCTCCAGGAAATCTTGAGTCTCCTGCATCGAGCGCTTAACTTCCTTGAGAAGTGTGGATACGTCTGTCATAATCTTAGTCGAATGTGATTATTTGTTTTTTGTATTCGTAGTCCCAAAGATAGAGATAAAATGAGAATTGTCCAAATCGTATTATCTCTGTTTCGAAGGGAATATCTAATTTGTCGTATTTGCTTTGTCTGCGTGTGGTATAGTACTCATAGCAGCACACGATTCCTGTGAGTTCCCGAGAATGGTGTTACCGACAACCCAGAGGTTTCGTTGTCATTCTCCGGGACCTTCTGAAAGAAACCACTGGGACATTGCTTCACCGACGACCCAGAGAAATCTGAGCCATTATTTGCGTTATTTCCTCACGAGTGTGCCGACTTTCTCCCCCTTCATTAGTCGGGTAAAGTTGCCGGGGGTGTCCATATCAAACACTACGATAGGGAGGTTATTCTCCTTACACATTGCCGTAGCGGTGAGATCCATGACCTTGAGGTTGCGATTGTAGACCTCGTCGTAGGTAATCTCGTCGAACTTGGTAGCGGTGGGATCCTTTTCCGGATCAGCTGTGTAGACACCATCCACACGTGTACCCTTGAGCATGGCATCGCACTCCAATTCTATAGCACGGAGCGAGGATCCGGTGTCGGTGGTGAAGAAAGGATTGCCTGTACCGGCAGCACAGATAGCGACCTGTCCGCTCTCAAGAGCGGAGATGGCATCCCATTTGTTGTAGAACTTACCGATTGGCTCCATGCGTATGGCTGTGAATACAGTCGCTTTCGTTCCTATCGTCTCAAGAGCAGCACTTAGTCCAAGGCTATTGATAACCGTCGCCAGCATGCCCATTTGGTCGCCCTTAACGCGATCGACACCCTTGCCGGTTCCGCTCAGTCCACGGAAGATATTTCCCCCTCCGATTACGATAGCTACTTGCACTCCGGTCGAACATACTTCGTGGATCTCTCGAGCGTAGGCCTGGAGCTTCTGTGGGTCTATACCATACTGCTGTGTACCTTGTAGGGATTCGCCACTTAGCTTGAGGAGGACGCGTTTGAATGTTTTCATCTTCTATTTATTTCTACCTTTTAGTATATGTACTGTACGTATCTCTGTCACTCCACCCATCGGCACAAAGATACGGAATTAACACAAAGCCCAAAAGAGATGTGACGGAAAGTACGCCTGGATCTCGCGCCTGATATTCCTGCAATATGTGGCAGATAAAGGAGTGAGCGCACAAGAATAAGGGGGCGAAGGGTAATCATAGTGAAATGCTGTAGCTGCAAAAAGAATATATGGCAAATAATGCCTACCTTTGTGAAAGGATAGGTACATACTGTTTCTCTGGTGCTATTTTCCTACAGTTTTGATAATCACGATGGCTTGCTTCGTATGCTTAAAGAATTTGAAAGCTTTTTTGCTACTCCGTCTTTAGTCCAGACTATTATTATCCTCTGCTTCACATGCGGGGTGGGGATTTTCCTAGGCAAGCTCCGTCTCTGGCGTTTTTCGCTCGGTGGGGCGTGCGTTTTCTTCTCCGGCATATTGATGGCTCACTTTGGCGCTGTTGTGGATAGCGAGATGTTGGTTTTTGCTCAGAACTTTGGTCTTGTCCTCTTTGTATATGCCTTGGGGGTACAGGTCGGACCTGGATTTGTAGCTTCTTTCCGCAAACGTGGTTTTAAGCTCAACCTGTGGGGTATGGCACTCATACTGATGGGGACAGCTGTGATAGTCCTCATGGCCCTTTTGGGACTCGACACGGTCAATAGTCTCCTCGGGATACTGAGTGGTGCTGTGACGAATACTCCGGCACTCGGGGCGGCACAGCAATCGTGGGCAGCTGCACGTGGAGGGATGTCAACATTGACGACCGAACTCAACGACATGGCATTGGCCACAGCTATCACCTATCCCATGGGTGTGGTGGGGGTGATACTGGTACTGGAGGTGCTCAAAGCACTTTTCCCCGCCAAGCTGAAACTCAAGGATGTAGACGATGAGAGTAACCACTTTGTGGGTGAGTATTATGTCCGCAATGAGGGAGCAGCGGGCAAGACAATAGCAGAGATACACCAGCAGTTTCCCGTCAACTTCATCGTCTCTCGACTTTTCCGTAATGGGCGAGTAATGCAAGCCACGCCGGATATTCCACTTGAGATGAATGACCACCTGCTGATTGTCAGTGATGTGGCGGATGTGGATAGAATACAGATGATATTCGGTGCGTATGTGAAAGAGGAAGATGTGGAGATCAAGTGGCGGGATTCAGGTAGCAGCAGCCTTGTATCAAGGAGGGTACTGGTGACGAAGTCCGAATTTAATGGGGTTAAACTCGCCAGTCTACGCATACGCACGAAGTTTGGGGTTAATGTGACTCGTATCAATAGAGCCGAGATAGACCTCGTGCCTGCACCTAATCTTGTCCTACAGATAGGTGATAGGCTGACGGTCGTGGGACCGGAAGATAAGGTCAATGAATTGGCAGAAAGAGTGGGGGGACAGCTCAAAAGGTTGGATACTCCCTACTTGGTGAGCATTTTCATAGGTATGGCACTTGGCTGTCTGGTGGGAGCACTACCGATACATATACCTGGCGTGCAGAATCCTCTCAAGCTTGGCATTGCAGGTGGACCAATACTCGTAGGGATTATCATGGGGGCATACGGATCACGGTTTCGACTGACCACGTATATCACACATAGTGCCAACCTTATGCTCCGCACATTAGGGTTGACTCTATATTTGGCAGGCTTGGGACTGTCGAGTGGGGTACGCTTCTTCGAGACGCTGACGAATGGCTCGGGAATGACATGGCTGTGGATAGGAGCTGTAGTAACGATAGTGCCGACTTTGGTAATTGGTCTGGTAGCTCTGAGATTTACGAAACTCTCCTTCGGCACCGTCGGAGGACTTATTTCCGGTGCTATGGCAAACCCAATAGCATTAGACTTTCTCAATGACTCCAGTGACGACAACGACCCTACTGTGAGTTATGCGAGCGTGTACCCGCTTGGCATGTTTGCACGTGTAATCATTGCTCAACTACTGGTCGTGCTTCTGCTGTAGCAAGGGATCCCGATACTGACGAAGACTGGGACGATGCTCAGTAAAGATGTGGTTAGATAGGGCAATTTTGGTACATTTGTGCGTGAAGAAATATATTGTCCCCATTGAAGTAATCTAAGATGTTTTCAGGTATAGTAGAATGCACCGCTAAGGTGCTACAGATAGAGCACGAGCCAGGAAGTGATAATGTACACTTCACCCTCGAAGTCCCATTCGTAGACGAATTGAATATAGATCAGAGCATAGCACACAACGGTGTATGTCTCACTGTAGTATCGATAGACAAGCAGCGTAGGAGCTATGTGGTAACAGCGATACGTGAGACTCTCAAGCGGTCCAATCTCGGGGATTTGGAGCCCGGCGATCTCGTTAATCTGGAGCGAAGCATGCTCGTCAATGGTCGACTTGATGGGCATATTGTGCAGGGACATGTGGATACTACCGGAACGTGTGTGGCGGTAGAGGATGCTGACGGAAGTACATACTTCACCATACGGTATGTAGTATCAAACGAAATGGCACTCCGTGGCTATACC
>JBAKGE010000143.1:0-3309 GCA_037191085.1 Porphyromonadaceae bacterium
AATACCATTTGTGTTTTGCCGTGTTAGATATAATAAATTAAATAGGGAGCTGATAGAATCACGATACAAGAATAAAAAGGAATGGGGTAAGTCCTTGTTTAAAGTATGGGCTGTTTTGATCATTGTGGTATTAGTTGAATTTATTGTGTTGATTAAAACGGGATTTTGGCATCTTGGAGCATAATAGAATTGCGCATCTCGCAGAGCCTTATCGGTTCATTGCAGCTAAAAAACATCAAGTATACTAAAGGAAATATATCTAAATACGACGTAAAAACAGGTTATGACGGTGCGGATGAGTATGCCACAATGTTGTTTGTGGTATCGCTTGACCGTTTGTCTTTATTGAGGAGTAGTAACTTTGGTTGATGGTTTTACCAGCTATCACTTACTTCCTGAATACAACCCTCTGTTTGCGTTTCCTCCGAACTGCACAATATCCAAAATATGATTTCAATTAAAACAAAATACCTATGTTTTTAATAAGGCGATTTCGCATTGCCCAAGAACTCCGTGCTCCACTCATACACGGGTCTTATCCGGATCTGCAAATCATCTTGGATTATGTCCTCATACTCGTGATCGGTCAGGAGCAGGAGGTTCTCGCACTTTGTTTGTCTATGAGCCAGAAGCAGGCCGTTAATCTCCCGTTTGCGAGTCTTTTCCGCTGAAATATTATATGACACCTGAATACATTGCAAGACCTTGTTTCCGTCACAAATAATGAAATCACATTCGCCGGAACGGTCGTTCAGATAGTAAATGTCCCATCCCTCATTATTGCATTTTCGGACTAAATGATTGACCACATTGGTTTCAAGCCTCCATCCCAGATTATTGCCTGCAAAAGCATTTTCTCTCCGGTTCATAAAAGCGACATCGACTGCATACACTTTCTCTTGGGTTATACGTTGCTTGCTCTTTGGAGAATATTTCTTGATTCCGATAAGGACGTAAGCCTCTTTGAGATATTTGATATAGTTGCGTACCGTATGCGGCGACTTGATATTGAATATCTCCTTCAGGTCGGAAGTAGAAACGATATATGGAGAGATGTTCAAAAGATGATATGCCATATTCTCAAACTGAGCGGGAAAGGCTATGTGGTAGCGCTGCTCGATATCGCGTTTCAAAATATTGTCGACCAGATTGGTTATGTACTTCTTTCCATTCTTTACTTTCGTCAATTCAGGGAAACCGCCATCCCTGAGATACTCGTCGAATGTCTTTCTCCGGTCGGCAATGCCTTTTGTAGTACGAAGGTTATAGTCAATACCTTTCATCGTGCAATACTCGGCGAACGAGAACGGATAAAGAGCAATTTCGCTGCTGCGTCCGGTGAGATGTGTTGCCAAATCACTGCTCAACAGCTTTGCATTGCAGCCTGTCAGCACAACATGTATTTTGGTGCGCAGAAGCCTGTTGACGAACAAAGGCCATCTTTCGATATTCTGAATCTCATCAAGGAAGATATGCTTGAAGTCTCCATATATTTTATAGAGAACTTCAAGGACATCGTTCAACCGGTCGGCATCGAGCTTGGCAAGACGTTCATCGTCAAAATCAACATAGGCAAACTTTACTTTTACACCGGCAAGGGTCTGAAGACAAAGCGTCGACTTACCACTGCGGCGCACTCCAATGACGACTTGTGCCTGAGGGCTTTCCAAATCCACAAGCCTTTCTTCGTTGCGAGGGCATAGATATTCATTCGTCCAATTATCTATCTCCGCTTTCTGATCGCTAAGTATGATTTCCAGCGTTCTTTTGTCTATAGTTGCTTCGTTCATTGCATTACGTTTAACTGATGATAAGCGACACTCTGCCATAAAGCGATTTTTCTGCATTCGTTTGGTGGCATAATTCGCAGAGGCAAAGGTACTAAATAAATCATACAATGCCTTATTTTGCGATATTTATTTGTTCCCGATGCCTTATTTTGCAGGCACTCCTCTTTCATAACACCTTATTTCCAATTCTATCCCGACTCATTTATACTCTGTGCACCGGCCCTGTATTTCCTTTTTCTTCCCTATCGTTCCCGTAATTTCCCTTACTCTGAAGATGTGAGCATATAGCTTATATATTTGATGTTCGATAACGAATAACTTATTTTAAAAACAAAAGAATTATGGAATCGAACAACAATGACAATTATGTACTGGTCTTGGAAGACCGCACGGAAGTAAAGAATGAAAAAGATGCGGGTAAACTCTCTGTGGTTTCGGGTATCGATGAGGAGGGCAACCTCAGAACCGTTGGAGCCGAAGCCGCCAATCAGGCAGCGTTTTTGAAGTTCAACAGCAAAGACGGTCTGCTGAAAAACTTTATGACCAACTTCCTGAAGCAGTTTAATAACCCGACTCATTTCGGGCTGTACAAGGTCTTGGCAAACAATGTGGAGCAGGGCGTGGAGAATCTCCGTACAATGCTCCAAAGCCGAGAGAAGCCAGAAGCACAACAGCAGTTGGCTGAGATGGGTGTACGCTTTGAGGATTTCTTACCCGTACAGAAGAATACTACTGTCATTGATCCCGAAACGATAGACTGGAGGATGCTCGACAGCCTTAGCCTTTCCCGTGAGCGATTGGAGCAAAGCGGAGAACTGGGGAGAATGCTCAATTGGCAGAAAAGTAACCTCGTAACAATTGCCGTACCGGTCAGCGACACGACCATCTATACGGAGGCTCGTTTGGCCTTCCGCACAGACGAAAACGGCAACATCGGCTTGGCTATCCATTCCATACGCAAGGAGCCACAACTGAACTTCCCCTACATGGGCTACGAATTCTCCCCCGAAGACAAGGAACAACTACTCACCACGGGTAACCTTGGCAAAACGATTGAGGTGACACCCAAGAGTGGAGAGTCCTTTGCTGCTTATGTATCCATCGACCCACAGACCAACGAATTGATCGCTCTGCGTGCCGACCGAGTGGCCATCCCTCAAGAAATCAAAGGGGGGAAACTCTCGGACGAACAATACAAAGCCCTTGTGGAAGGCAAAGCGGTAAAAGTGGAAGGGATGACCGCCAAGAGCGGAAAGTCCTTTGATGCCACCTTGCAGGTCAACGCCGAAAAGAAAGGCATCGAGTTTATCTTCGGAGAACGTAAGAGTTTCAAAGAACGTCAAGAGCAGAGACAGGGACAATCGCAGCAAGGCGCACCCCGCAAACTCTGCGGTCTTGAACTCACGGACAAACAGCGTGAAGCTCTCGACGGAGGCACTACGCTTTATCTGAAGAATATGGTCGATAAGGAGGGCAACTCCTTTAATGCTTACGTCCGTATGGACAAGGGCCAGAACCC
>JBAKGE010000144.1:0-3308 GCA_037191085.1 Porphyromonadaceae bacterium
ATGCCAAAAGGCATAAATAGATATGTCTTTATCGTTTATATATATATCACTAACATATTCATTAAAAAGCAAATATAAAGCAACAGAACCACCTCCTACATATGGCTCAACATAAGTGCCATCGAGCAATGCATTTTCTTTGATTAAACATTGTACGAAATCAGCGACTTTTGCCTTTCCGCCGGGATACCTTAGAGGTGATAAAAACTTCATAACATTAATCTTTGTTTACAGAATTCCACAATTGGATAAAAAACTTTTCTATATTATCCCATCCTGTAATCAAATTATCTGCTTTAGGATAGAAAAACTCATTATGAACATATGCATTCAATGATTCAATGGATAGGACTGAATTTTTATCATTTATTTCAGCCCTTATACCTTTAGATAAATCATTACTCATTGTTCCTAACTGGCTCATATGATTCAGCACTTTACAAACTTTCCCATTCAAATTCTCGTTAGAAGAACACGCAGTTATAGCATTGTTTTTTACCAAATCATATCTTTCTAAATAAGCATCAACTGATAATTCTAAAAACACTCTCAGCAGTACAGAAGATGCATTAGGGCATGTTTTGACTTGGACTTGTTTTAACTCCTCAAAGATTTTATTGATTTTGGGGTTATTGATATGCAAAATCAAAGTCTTAGGAACTAAGCCAACTCTGTTTCCTGTTTTCTTGTTATTAGTCTTTTTTGTTTCTCTATGTTCACTATTTACTAATACCTGCTCTTTATTGTTTGCAATATCTTGAACGCTCCATAGTTCTAACGCTTCATTAGACAGGTCTGGCTTTTGACTCGTATCAAAATTATCAATATACAGCTTTCTTTTTTCTCTATTATAGATTTCTGAAACTTTGAATTCCGGATTAAGAATATCCGTAACAACTTTTACAAGTCCCTTGACGACTTCTGACACTTCAACCTTTGAAACTAAAGTTCCATTGTTAATTCCCAAACCAAGATGTTCTCTAACATATGGGTCTGACATCAAACGTTGCAAGTTGGTGATATTTAGTTTAGATAACGAATCCTTAATCGCATCAGAAACATTTTCTTGCGATTTCAACAAAGTGATAATTTGCAATGGAATCGATGATTTCCCTTCTGTCTTCTCCTCGAATCTTTGCTTTTGTTGGGCATTCCAAGTAACAGTACCGATGCCATTTAGCTCTCCCGAGTGTTTGCGTTTTATCCAAATATCAGCTTCAGTTGGGTTTTCAAAAACAGCGCAAGTAATATTCTTCAATTCAGAAATAGCATTAGGTTTTTCTTTTTGCAATTTCTGAAATTTCTTCCTTAAAGGGACATGTTTGTCATCAACTATTGTTGGATTATTTAATAGCTTTAATGACGTTATTCTCCTATTACCTTCGAGTACTATATATTTATTGTTATCTTCGTTGGGTGTTACAATGATTAAATCGACGGGACTAAGACCATTGGTCACAATATCATCTGCAAGAGAATATAGTTTATCTCCTTGATCCTCTACCATCTTGTCTATCGCTTCCTTTTGCGAAGTTAGAGGCTCAAATCTGTAATTTTCAGTATTGACAAATAATGATGTTAATTTTATTGTTTTTACAACCATAGCAACGCTCATATTTTTTTAGATTACGAAGTTAATCATTTTCAGTGAATTTATCAGCAATAGAGCAATGAAAAATACGATGGAGTTCTCTTTTTTGTAGGCAGAATCTATTATAATCCAATTCTAATCACTATCTTTGCACTGTAAAAAAGCGTTCTTTTAATATGAGGCAAAATAAGGTGGAGTATAGAAGTTCGCTGGTTTCCTTATCGTTACCACCCTTTATTGATAAACAATATAATCAACTGATTATTTGGTGTTTATAAAATTCTCTATGCCGTAAACAATGAAATGTGACGTTCTTGTCAATACCGCATACCGTAGCAATTTCTTTCAAATAATCATTCATTTTTTGATTGCTGATAACAGGTAGCAATTGACCGTTTTTAAGTTTTCCCTCGTATTTGTTCAGGATAGCTTTCGGAATATCCAGTAAACGGATGTTTGATGTTACTTTTGTCTTGTGACGCTTCTTTATAATCCACAAATTATCATCGAATGCCATACGGATGTCGCTGCGGGTTAATTCGCATATATCCACGTATGAAAGTCCGGTATAACAGCTAAAAATAAAAATATCCCGTACCTGTTCCAATCGCTTTGAAGCAAATTCTTTGTTGCATAACCTGCTTATTTCGTCCTTGTCAAGATACCCTCTTTCGATATACTCGAATTTAAGTTTGTAATGAGCGAACGGGTCAGCAGTAATTAATCCGGTAGCTTGTGCAAAGTTTTTACCACTGTGCGGAAACGCTGGATAAACTTCATTGCCGTATTGGGTGAACAATCGTGGTTCTTTATTATATATAGGTAAAAGTTCTCAATAAATACCTTATTAATTTGACGTATCGGTAAGTCTGATACACGATATTCATCTTTCATGTATTCTATCAGGCGTAATTTTGTCAGTTCATATCGGCTGTACGTTTTGGGGGTCGCTTCACCTGCTGCGACCTTTTTCTTGTACTGGTCGTTATGTTGCGTGAAGAAGGAAATAATGGTATTGGCTTCTTCCTCTTTTCCCAAAAGAGCATTTTTCACGCTTTCGGGGGTAACATAGCTATCCCGCATTAATTGGTTGTGGAAGTGGGAACGGATATTTGCCTTAATGTCGTCCAGCATGGAGTTAAGCCTTTGTATCTCCATTGATTTACCTATGGCTCTGCCGGATTTCCAGTTAGTTTCAAGGACTTCTAACTTGGTATTGAATTGGGTTTGTTTGCCGTTGATTGTGATACGGGCATGAATGGGTACTAAACCATTCTTTTTCATCTTGTCTTTTTTCAGGTAAAACAATACGCTGAATGTACTCTTTTCATTTTTCATAATCTCACTTTTTTAGATTGCAAAACTAATTTTAATCACTGTAAATGAGATAAATAGAGTATAGACAAATCACATCAAAAGTAAGCCATTTTCCGACAATCGTACCCCCTAATCGTTTTTTGGGGAAGGGGGTACGATTTGGATACTCAACCGTGTCTTTTCGTGCCCCTTTTTTGTCTTTCAGGCAAGACTAAAACATAAAAAAAAGTCCTACAATACGTTGATATTGTAGGACTTGTCTCTTTTTTGTCGCCGTTTGGCTTTGTTCCTATGTGATCCGCCTGGGGCTCGAACCCAGGACCCCAACATTAAAAGTGTTGTGCTCTACCTGCTGAGCTAGCGAATCGAACCTTTATTGCCGTTAAGCGGGTGCAAAGAT
>JBAKGE010000038.1:0-18850 GCA_037191085.1 Porphyromonadaceae bacterium
AAATGAAAGTGAAGTCGCTCTGTCCCCATAGAACACCGCGGTATCGACACGGTGGCATAGGGCACGGGAGCACCCTCGGTATCACGGACGACCCCAGATATATCGAATGTCTCCTGTGCCACGCCCATCACCATAGACAGGCAAGTAGAGAGAAAGAAAAGTCCTATTCGGTGCAGCATTTATTCGTGCTCCTCGCCATGAAGTTTCTCACCCGTCACCTCATACACCTGCTTCTTCTCCATGATACTTAGGCGGCGATTCTTGGTGGTAAATTTGAGTGATTCGATATATCTGTCTCGTATGGCGGGATTCTCTCCCAGTCCCTTTACTACCACGTCGACAGTGAAACCGTCCTGCTCCAGCTGGGTTCTCCAGTCCTCGGCAATGTCGTTCTTGGCATGCTCGCCACCGACAAACATCAGCGGACTCAGCACCACTTTCTTCAATCCCGAAGCACGTAACTGCAGTATCATCTGCTCGTAGTAGGGATAACCCTCTATGCAGCCGACAAAGTGATTAGGGTACCCGCTCTCCTTGAGCATACGATCGAGCATGACATACTGGGCAGTGGAAGGGTCATAGGTGCCATGCCCCACCCACACGTATGCGGTATGAGGATCGGTGTCACGGGTGATGATGTCTATCAGAGCCGTATAGTCCCCCTCGAAGTAAAGCAGAGGTGTGCTGACGCGTATTTCCTTGAATTCCTCTCTATGCATATCCATGTTGTAGTTCAGCGACTCCATCTCCACCCCATCAATCACAGCAGTAGTCAATACTAAAATATGGGTATAGCCGTCAATCTTGAGCTGCTGGAGCACCTGTGCCGGATTATGCTTTAGGATACCGCGGTCGCCAAGTCTCTTGATCACGATACGGGAGGTATAGGCTTCCCGGACTTCGATCTGAGGGAAAACTTCGCGAGCCCTGCTATTGAGGGCGTCGATAGTAAGGGCGCGTGTGTCGTCGTGGGTAGTCCCGAAGTGTACCATAAGGATAGCGACCTTATCTCCCTCCCGGAGGTTGGCAAAGATATCTGAGGGTTCAAATACCTTACTGGAGGCATGAGCTGTGTAGTTCATTCCAATCATACAGCATATCAATAATGCTATGGTTCTAATTTTCATAGACTTTATATTACGAATCAATAACTCGTGCCTTTGCTCCCGAAAGCACGTCTAACATAGTTATCAGAGTGGCAGGTTTCCTGGCTTGCTTTCCTCCGGGGACGCCTTCCCATCTCGAGTGCAACGAGAAAGTGGCAGAGAGAACTCCCGAGAGAGGACGACCATACTTATGGTCGCAAAACACACAGTAGCGGGCACTGCTTCGGACTTTGACCGAATTCCCTTTTATACAGCGAGCAGAAATACCACTGTATCACCATTCTGAAAACAAAGATAAGAATATTCCATGACATTCATTCTCCATACCAGACATGGCACAGTGGGAGCAACTGTCACTATATTTATCGACGAGCAAAAGAAAAATGTTTGTGCACGATCGTGCACTGTACGCTGCCCGATCATACTCTGTACAGTGCTCGATCGAGTTCTATACAGTGCCTGATCAGGCACAGAAAAATTTCTCCGGAAGAATGGAAAATAATCCGGATATAATCCCGAACTATCCGCATCTGCGGAGGAGTTGTTTTTGTATGGGGTTAAGACAAGTGCATCAGAGCCCAAATGTATCGAGGAGCACCCGCTCCATGCCCCTGCGGACAGTGGAAGTCTTACCGTAGTAGTTATTGACCATGAGTGCAACGGTGTACAGCTTCCCTCCATGGGAGATATAGCCAGCATAGCAGACGACATTTCGGATTGTACCACTTTTGAGGTATGCTTTACCCTCGAGAGGTGTTTTCTTGAGGAATACAACAAGCGTCCCATCCACCCCGGCTCGAGGGAGGAGGTAACGAAATTGCTGCGTACTGCTCTCCCGATAGACCTTACCGAGCATGGAGGTAAGGAAGTAGGGAGAAACTTTGTTCTCCGGTGACAGCCCCGAGCCATCCAGCATCTCCAGCTCTCTGGTGTCCAGACCTCTGCCCTGCCAATAACTGTACAGCTCCTTGATGGAGGTCTGTATACGGTTATGTCCTGGGAGAGGTGCCACACCCTCACCGACAAGGCGCAGCATTCCTTCAGCGAAAAGGTTGTGGCTATAAGTATTGGTGAGTTTTATGATCTCGGATAAGGCTGGAGAGGAGAAGGTATACAGTGTCGTCAGCTCGTCGGGCACCGTAGTTTCTGTAGTGGGTGGCTGTGCGACCTTGATCCCCCTACGCTGGAGCATGTCTGTCACGAGTCCCGCGACATAGAGGGGCGGTGAGGGTACTGCGCCACGTACGGTACGGTGGGAGGAGCGGGCAGGATAAACTCCTGTGATAGGATAGGATCCGTCGGAGAGGGGAAATGGAGAGATATACAAGGAATCGCTGCTGCGAGAGGGGTCAAGACCATACATAGGAGTCAGCCGAAGCCCCGGAACACGCGGCTCCACGGTGAGGACCTTGCCATTACCCGTGATACGGAGAGTGTACGAATTGTCGTACGCATTGAGCTCATGCACCCCGACAGCATAGTGATTGCCCATGTCATAGGCGACCCAGTGGGGATTATTTGCCTGAAAGTCCTCGGCAGGTGCTCTACCGATGACGGCACCCGTGATATTGGTGATGCCTTTATCCTTAAGCACAGTAGCAATGCGAGTGAAGAAGTAGTCCGGAGCATCATCGAAGAATAGTCGAGAGCCGATGGAGGGATCACCCGACCCGAGGATATAAAGATTGCCCCTAAGAGTGGAGTCTACTACCACACCATCGGTGGCCACAGTAGTGGAATACCGATAGTCCTTCCCCTTGACACTAAGAGCTGTGGCCGTGCTGACAAGTTTCATCGTGCTCGCAGGAGTGAGGAGGTGGTGTGCCCGCACATCCACCAGCTGCGCTCCTGTAGCAGCATCCTGCACACTCAGCGCCCAAAATGTATGCTCCAGCTCTACCGGTGTGTCGGGAGTACGTACGGTTTGTGCTGATGCACTCGTATATAGCAGGAGGGTTGATAGTAATATGCCCCAAATCACTCTTCCTTCTCGTCTCATTGTTATTAGTATATTTACGTTATATTTGCTTCAAAGTTACGAAAAAAGAGTAAGCACTCTCACCTCAAGTACACCCCAAGGTATGCTCAAAGACTACTTCGCACGCCCTTTCACCCTTGACAGGATCGGCAAGATTTTATCTATCCTTGCTATCATAGCACTTGTATGGTGGATAGTGGGATCTTTGTACGGCTTGATCGTCCCTTTTGCTCTCGCATGGGTGACGGCACAATTGCTAATGCCTGTGGTGCAATTTGTGCAACATCGCCTAAGGGTCGGCAACCGCTCTATATCAATTCTACTGGTACTGCTGGTCTTCTTTAGCGTAATATCGGGAGTAATTGCTCTGCTGGTACCATCAATACAAGAGGAGGGCAAAAAAGCATGGGAACTGCTGACCTTTTATGCCACACCAGAGCTTTTCCTAAATATCATCCCCGAGACATACAGAGCTGAAGTAGCAGATTTCTTTGAGCGAGAGAAGCTCTTCGCCAACATGGATATGCAGGAGGTTCTCAACTACCTGCAGCAGATATTCACCCAAGGGTGGAACGTAGTATCAAGTACTTTCAACTTCCTTATGGGTTTTGCAGTTGTGGGAGCATACCTGATCTACCTCTTCTTCATCCTCTCGGACTATGAGGCTCTCAATAGAGGGTTGCTCCACCTCTTTCCCGCCAAGGCCCGCCCATTGGCGACAGAGATAGGTGAGAATATAGATAAGTACGTGAACAGCTACTTCAAAGGACAAGGCCTGATAGCTCTGTGCGTGGGAGTGTTCATGGCGACGGGCTTTTATATCATGGGTATGCCACTAGGGATCACGTGCGGGCTCTTCATCGGAGTGCTTAATCTCGTACCCTACCTGCAGATCCTCGGGATTCCTCCGATGATTATCTTGTGCCTGCTACAGAGCGCATCCTCCGGACAGAATGTATGGGTACTCTTCGTCATTGCGTTCGCTATCCTCGGAGTCTGCCAGCTGATGCAAGATCTATACCTCACCCCACGCATCATGGGTCGTCAGATGGGTATGAGCCCTGCGATCATCCTCTTCTCCCTCACCATATGGGGCAAGATCGGTGGGATGTTGGGGCTCTTCTTCGGGTTGCCAATCACGATGATATTATATACGCTGTACATGAAATATGTGATAGGAGAACCGATAGAGGAAGGGAACGTGGCGCGTGTGAGTCGACCTCCTTCTTGGACCAAATATTTCAGGAAGAAGCATAACAATCCCGCGAAAACAGAGGAATAACAAAAATATGAAGTACCTATACAACCTCACCATACACTGCGAACCAGCACTCATCGAAGAAGTCAGGAAGCATATCCTATGTACCGTCATACCGCAGTGGCAGCTCTGCTCACCACGACCGGAAGGAGTGCATCTCCTACGTGTGCCCGACGGTAATATTCTCGCGATACAAGAGGTAGTGTCCGACGTGGAACGTATAGGCAAATGGTCGCCCATGGAGCTGTCCTCGGTGCAGGAACTCACACGCAGATACCCGGAGCGTGTACTGCCATTCGATACGATACTGGAGTTTATAGCATGAGCAGACACACGGATACAATCACGACGGCATTAGGTTATCACGTGCCCGTATTACTGGAGGAAAGCTTGGATCAACTGATAACTGACCCCAGTGGCACATATATAGACGTGACTTTTGGCGGCGGTGGACACTCTCGAGAGATCCTCAAAAGGCTAGACCGAAAAGGGCGCCTCTTCGGTGTGGACAGAGATATAGACGCACAGCAGAACTGTGACATCACGGACGAAAGGTTCACATTCGTTCGGTCAGACTTTCGATACATCGCACACTTCATGGACTACTTCGGGGTAAAGGGCGTACACGGTATCCTCGCCGACCTCGGGGTATCAAGTCACCACTTAGATGACGAAGCTCGAGGGTTCTCCTTCCGCTTCGACGCTCCCGTAGATATGCGGATGAACCAAGCAGCTCCCACTACTGCTGCAGACCTAATATACCACTCCTCTCTGGAGGAACTTACCCGAATCCTCAAGGACTATGGCGAGGTCAAGGGAGCATACAAGATAGCACGCCTGATGAAGGAAGCCAGCACCAATGCCCCCATACCCTCCATACAAAAACTTCTCGACGCCATAGCACCGGCACAACCACCACACGACAAGAAAGGACTCGCACGTGTATTCCAGGCGCTACGCATAGCCGTGAATGATGAAATGGGAGCCCTGACATCCTTGCTCGATGCAGGGAAAGAACTTCTGCGTCCCGACGGGAGGTTCACAGTGATTACCTACCACTCACTTGAGGATAGACCGGTGAAAAATTTCTTCCGTACAGGCAATGTAGACGGTGAGCGTATCACCGATACCTATGGTGCGCTGATAGCCCCCTTTGCCCCTCTATTCTCCAAACCTACACCCCCCAGCGATTCAGAGATAGAAACGAATCCACGTGCTCGCTCGGCTAAGCTCCGCACCGCCGTACGCCTGTAACCCTCCGACGCCCATCAGCATCGGAAACCCTTGCTCGACATAAGATTGACTCACAAAATCACTTCGGTGCAGGGCAGCTCTGCCAAGACTGTCTTCTCGACCAACAGCTACACCATAACTTCGCACGTGCACTCAAAAAGCTCCGGGACATCGATAAAACGATGACCCAGAGATTTCTCTAACAACCTCTGGGATGTCGCTTCATCGACGACCCGGAGGTTTTTTATGGAAGTTCTCGCACATCTCAGATGACTGCTGCAAAGACAGCCCTTACAAGAAGTGTTTCCTTGTGCCAAATTCACGCTTGCTTACGAATTAGTTCGCTCCACACTCTTTACTCCCTTACATCCACGAAGTTTTTTCATGAGAGTATTAAGTGCACCGACGGTCTTGATGTAGATATTGAAGTAACCGAGGAATAGTCCGTCATTGCTTTCTATCCTGAAACTTCGGAGTGTGACATCCTTCTCTGCGCTGATTTGACTGGAGATATTATTAACCACTGAAAGGTCATCATTGCCGACGACACGGATAGTCACCTCGTAGCCACTCTTGGAGGTTCCTGCCCACTCCGCACGGAGGACTCTGTAGCCATGTCTTGAAAAGAGATCTTGAGCATTAGGGCAGTCCATTCGGTGTATCTTCATCCCATTCTGCGAGACGAAAGCGAAAATCTTATCCCCGTATATGGGATTGCAACACTTCGCCAGCTGATAATCAATCCCGGAGAGTGTACGCTCAATCACGAGGGAATCGGTGCCCTCCTTAGCCAGCTGCTCGGGCAGCGTAGTGGAGGTGAATGCCTCTGCGCTCGTACGCTCCACTGGCTCCGGGGTCTGCGTCTTTGCCTCTAGCTCGGACTTGTACAGGTCGAGAAACGCATTAACGTCCACATGGCGTTCACTCATCTCCAAGAAGAATGCGGAGATCGTCTTGTATCCCCCTTTCTTCACAATCCTATGGAAGATTCCCTCGTCATACTCCATTTTTCGGTTTTTCATCCTCCGGAGGAGCTCCTCGCGCTGTAGCGCCACGAGCTCTTCGCTCTGCACCCTCAGTACATTTTTGATCTTATTGCGCGCCTTACTGGTGACTACGAAAGAGAGCCAGTCGGGCTTAGGACTTTGGTTGGCAGATGTATTGACGGATACGGTATCTCCATTCTGGAGGACGTGGCGGATACTCACGTTACGGTCATTGACCATTGCAGAGATAGTCTGACTGCCGATACGGGTATGTATCTCATAGGCGAAGTCAAGCACCGTGGCGCCTTTGGGGAGCTTGACGAGATCTCCCTTAGGGGTAAATACATAGATCTCCTCATCGTAGAGATTCATGCGGAATTCCTGCATGATCTCCTCCGGACTTACCTCTTCTTTATTCTCCAACACCCGGCGAACTCCTGTCATGAATTCGTCCAGTCCATTTTCACTCTTTATCCCCTTGTACTTCCAGTGAGCTGCCAAGCCATGCTCGGCAATCTCATCCATGCGTTTGGTACGTATCTGCACCTCCACCCAGCGTCTCTGGGGCCCCATGACGGTAATGTGCAGACTCTCGTAACCATTGCTCTTGGGGATCGAAATCCAATCCTTGAGGCGCTTAGGGTTGGGTTGAAACATATCTGTGATGATCGAGTACACGTGCCAGCACTGCGCTCGCTCGAACTCCTCCGGAGTGTCCAGCACTATTCGGATGGCAAAGAGGTCGTAGATGTTCTCAAATTCTATGTCCTGCTTCTTGAGCTTGTTGCGAATCGATGAGATCGACTTTGTGCGTCCCTTGATTTCGTACCTGTAGCCCGTAGCATCCAGTTTCTCTCGCACAGGGGAAATAAAAGAAGCGATGTACGCGTCACGGCTGTCCTTAGTCTCGCTCAACTTTTGCTTCACGAAATCATACATCGGACGGTCGGTATACTTCAGGCAGAGATCATCCATCTCGCTTTTGATATTGTAGAGTCCAAGGCGGTGTGCCAGCGGTCCGTAGAGGAAAGAAGCTTCCGCCACCAACTTGAGACGATCAGTATCATCCTCATCACGACCAGAGAGACGAAGCTGTACCAGACGGTCGCCTATCAGGATGAGGATGACCCGTACATCCTCAGCGAAAGAGAGGAGAAAGTGACTAAAGTTTTCGCTTGTCACGACACTACTCTTCTCGTATAGCTCACTAACCTTTATGAGCAGTCGAAGTAAATGCTCTGTGTCTTTGCCGAAAAGACGTCTCACCTCATCCAGCGGGCAGATACCCGAGCGTGTGAGACTGTGGAGCAGGACAGCAGAGATAGAAGAACCGCGTAGACCAATCTCCTCACACACAGATATCGCCGTAAGAACATCAATCTTAACCGGATACACTCCCGTATCGTCGGACCGGGAAGCAGGCATCCCTCTACGAAGCTGCCCGAGGAGGTCGTGCCACTCTCTATTCGTCAATCCATGATCTTGCCTACGGAGGTACCGAAGCAATTCTGCTATACTGTCCTTTTCTGTGACTGCTCTGTGTCGAAACATTTCTCTCCTGTCCTTTCTTTTTTGCCTCGACAAGTTACGAAAAAAAGCACACCCAACCACATTCCTCACCCTATGCTAGCGGAAATAAAACCCCTCCCACATCGGAGCATTCACACCTCCTCAGCACCTATTTCCCGATAACCGCAATATCTGCTTCACGCTCTCAGGGAAGACCCCCAATTTCCGTCCCCAAAATTCACCATTACTCTCTCCCCGAGGTTTCACTGCCGAGAACCTATGGATTGCGGCAAAGGCATCAAGGATGATGAAGTCCAAGGACGAATACCCATAAGCCCTACCACTGCCAAGAATGATATCATGGGACCGGTGGATAGAGGACTACCCGAGGGGATAAAGCCCAATAAGATAGAATGTGGATATGTGCGGACAAAGGGCTTCGAACGCCCGATACGTAGAGAGGAAAGATCGTGGAAGTCAGGAAACCAAAAAGTCCCGTGCATTGACTATTCCCCCCAAAAAGCTCTGGGACATCGATGAGGAAACCTCTGGGACATCGGTAAAAATTTCTCCGGGATATCGACGAAGCGACGACCCAGAGAAATCTACCCCTCTTGGCGTTCTTCGCAGATCTATCTGATGAGCTGTCGTCTGGTGAAGGTGCGTATGGACTGGAATGAGCAGAGGGACTTTCGCTCATTTTTTGTACCTTTGGAACATCATAATTTATTAGGAATAATGATAATAGAACTCATGAAGAAAGGAGCCAAGACCTGCATAGGGATAGTCCTCGTACTCCTGCTGGTAGCCTGTGGTGGGGCAGCGTATGTACTCAACCGCGTGGCACAGTCGCCGGGTATCAATACCTCGTCCGATACCCCCAAGTACCTGTATGTCTATCCAGAGAGTAGCTGGGATATGGTAGTGGACTCATTGTCTGCCCGTGTAGATGTAAAGCACTCAGGCGACCTGCGCTTGCTCCTCAAGGAGATCAGCAAGCTCCCTACTCCTAAGGTGGGCGCCTACCTCATACAGCCCAATAGTACTACCCTCGATCTGTATAGGATGCTGGCGTCCGGTCACCAGACACCTGTCCGAATAGTGGTGCCATCACTTCGCCAGCCTGAGCAGATGTGGCAGCGACTATCAGACCAGGTGATGCCCGATAGTGCAGAGATAGCACACGCGATGACGGACACGACCTTGCTACGACGGATAGGGGTGACCGAAAACACATTCGCCTACCACATCATCCCCAATACATACGAAGTCTACTGGAGTTTATCGGCGGAGCAATTGGTGGAGCGACTGAGAAAGGAATCAGAACGGTTCTGGACAGAGGAGAGACGGCGTAGGGCGGAGGATATAGGACTGACACGAATGGAGGTGGTCACATTGGCATCAATAGTGGAGGAGGAGAGCAGCAAACGAGATGAGTTTGGTACTATAGCAGGGCTTTACCTCAATCGTCTACGAATAGGAATGCCTCTGCAGGCGGATCCGACGGTGAAGTATGCGGTGGGAAACTTCGGTCTCCGCCGAATCATGCACGCCCACCTGCAGGTAGATAGTCCACACAATACGTACAGGCATACAGGGCTTCCTCCGGGACCGATACGCATACCCTCTATTGCGGGTATAGACGGGGTCCTCAATGCTGGGAAGCACAGGTATATCTACATGTGTGCGAGACCTGACTTCAGCGGTTACCACGACTTTGCCGAGACGTATGCCGAGCACAAGAGGAATGCCCGTGCCTATACTCGCGCTCTGAATGAAAGGGGGATCAGATAAGGATGATATTAGTGACTCTCATTGCACAAATTAGGAAGGAGCTATGGCGATGATGATTAAGGATATAATACGAGATTTCGAGTCTCTCGTCCCACTATCTCTGCAGGAGAGCTGGGACCACTCGGGGCTACAGGTCGGTGACACAAACCGTGAGGTGACAGGTGTACTTGTGGCAGTAGACGTGACAGAGGCAGTACTGGAGGAGGCAGTAGAACGGGGTGCCAACCTCGTGGTGACCCACCACCCTCTCCTCTTCCATGCCCTGAAGTCAGTGACACCACATTCCTACGTGGAGCGATGTGTGACCTATGCAATCAAACATGACCTCGTGCTGTATGCCGCTCACACCAACCTGGACAATAGCCCAATAGGAGTCAATCACTACTGGGCAGAGCAGATGGGACTGACCGATGTACGTGCTCTAGAGCCCATGGCAGGTTATCACTATAAGATGAATATCTACATCCCAAGGGCTGACGCCGATAGTATACGAGAGGCCCTCATGAGTTCCGGAATAGGAACACAAGGAGCATACAGTGGATGCAGCTTCAGTGTCAGTGGCATGGGGAGATTCAGAGCGGAGAAAGGTGCTAATCCTTTCGCGGGGATTGAAGGAGAGTGGCACACAGAACCCGAGGAGTGTATCTCCGTCCTCCTGCGCCGTGATCAGCTACGTACAGCACGACACATCGTGGATATGGTACATCCGTACGAGGAACCTGCAGTAGACTTGCTCCCCATACAGCACAATGATCCGATGATAGGTAGTGGAATCATCGGCACACTCCCCGAACCTCTGACCTTCGAAGAGCTGATAGATCGAATGGCGGCTTTTCAGCCCGTCCGGAACGTGATACACAGTCCCCTAAGGAGCGACAAGATACGTACCGTAGCATACTGCGGTGGAGCAGGAGCCTTCCTGATGAAGGCAGCTGCAGCCGCCGGAGCTGACCTTTTCATCACCGGGGAGGCGAAGTACAATGACTACCACGATGCGATAGATATGGTCCCACTCATAACCCTTGGACACTATGAGTCGGAGGAACTCACAAAAAAGCTCTTAAACAACCTTTTGTGCCAAAAAAGTAGTACATTTGCAGTCTGGTATTCTAACCGATGTAAGAATCCATTAAATTACACAAGCAGATAATGGCAAAGAAGAAAGTAGTAGAAGCACCACAAGAGATAACGGTGGAGGATAAGCTTACCGCGCTGTATCAGCTCCAGACCGTAGCATCAGAGATCGACCGTATCCGCACGATACGTGGCGAGCTTCCCGTAGAAGTACAGGAGTTGGAGGACGAGATCGAAGGTCGCCATACTCGCTACCAGAAGTACGAGGAGGAGCTCGTCGAACTAAAAGGGAAGGTAGATCAAGGGCGCGAACGTGCTCGGGTAGCACAGCAGTTCATCGAGAAGTACAAGGAGCAACTTAACTCTGTACGTAACAATCGTGAGTACGACATGCTCACCAAAGAAGTGGAATACCAGACTCTGGAGGTAGAGGCGAGCGAAAAGCAGGTAGCAAGAGCTCTCGAGCGCACCGAAGCAGTGAAAGAGGAGATGAATGCCCTCTCCAATGAGACTGCGGAGCGCCAGAATGACCTTGATGCCAAGCGTAAGGAGCTTGACGCCATAGTCGAAGAGACAAAGCAGGAAGAGGAGAAGTTGCATCAGAGAGCTAAGGAACTGGAAAAGTTGATCGACGAAAGACTCCTTGCAGCGTTCAAGCGCACGCGCAAAAGCGTACGCAATGGACTCTCCGTTGTGGCCATCGACCGTGAGGCCTGCATGGGCTGCTTCAATAAGATACCTCCCCAGCGTATCCTTGATGTGCAAGCACGCAAGAAGATCATCGCCTGTGAATACTGCGGTCGTGTCCTCGTGGATATGGAGCTCGCTAATGATGCGCAGAAGAGCTTGGGGCTGTCTGAGAAGTAACCTTCCTCTTCTCATCTGAGCATACTCCACAGTTCTCTGAACCTGTAGATGAGTTCGATCTGTCAAGAATAAATAGATATCCGAGAGCCGAGGTCACGATATGAGTGCACCTCGGCTCTTGCTTTTTCCCAACCTATTCAACCATGCAGCTCCTACATACACATCTCATCGACTCATCCCGACCGATCATCATCGGGGTCAGCGGAGGCGCCGACTCCATGGCACTGCTGCATGCGCTGGACAGTGCAGGATATAAGCTGGTGATCGCTCACTGCAACTTTCACCTAAGAGGAGAGGAGAGCGACCGTGACGAGGACTTCGTGCGCCGGCAAGTACAGGGGCACTACTCGCAGCATACCCTCGAGGTTACACACTTTGACACCCACAGTTATGCCGAGGAGCAACATATATCTATCGAAATGGCGGCTCGAGAGCTACGCTATGAGTGGTTCGGGCAACTGATGCAAAAGTACAGTACCACTACCCTCGCAATTGCACACCATGCAGACGATCAGATAGAGACCCTTCTGCTCAATCTCTCTCGCGGTACCGGAGGACAAGGACTGGTAGGCATGGAGCCCCACCGCGACGGTCTCTGGCGACCTCTGCTCACTACTTCTCGCACGCAGATACTGGAATACTTAAACGAGCATGGTCTGGCTCACGTAGAGGACTCCTCGAATGAGGAGACAGTCTATCGCCGTAACCTCATCCGCAGGGAGCTAATCCCTCTTTTTGAGCAACTCAACCCCTCCTTTCGTACCTCCGCGCTACGGAGCATGCACCTATTCGCCGAGGAGCAGCACCTGATACAGAGCACAGTAGACGACTGGGTGGCACGGCAGTACGATGAGAAGACCCACTCCTTCGCTCTGAGTGGGCAGATTCACGAGCCTCTGATCCTATACCGCTGGCTTACACCCATGGGCTTCTCAGCAGATCAGGTGACACAGATGATATCCGGCTGGGAGCGCAGTGGTGCTATTTTTACTTCTGCTACTGGAAAAGTAATAGAGCGATTCAGGAGGAAAGGATACTTTGTACAAGACCCGTCAGATATCCGGCCACAGATAATAGAGGGAGATGGCACAAAGAGTTATCTGTACGGAGACATAGGTACAGTCACGATTGGTGGAAAAGTTGGGCAACTACGCATTAGCCCAACCATAATGGACAAAAACCTCGTCCTACGCCCTGCGGACAAAGCCGATCGGATGCAGGTATTCGGACAAAAGCAAGGGAGCAGACAGCTCTTCGATGTCCTCAAGGATATGGGTATTCCGTCCTCTTACCGTCCACATGTTCCAGTGCTGGCAGTCGCCCACAAGGTCTACGCCATCCTCCCACTGCAAATCTCTGAGGAAGCACGTGTCGGAGCGTCCGAAGCACCTATTCTCATCCAGTTCACTCCAAGTCCGTCCCCCATAGGACATCTACTGATAAAGAATTCCCACTTCTCCGTCCAAAAAGCTCTGGGTCGTCGATGAAGCGATGTCCCGAAGGTCGTGAGAGAAACCTCTGGGTCGTCGATTCACCGACTTCCCGGAGGTTTTCGGGGAGCATATCCACACATCTCATCTGCGAGATAACAGCTTTTTCTTCTTCGGATTCCGAACATTCTGTTAAATATAGGTAGAAAATCCGTACAGAAATCTCAGGTCCAAAATCCACATTTTCATTCTGTATATCAGCTATTAATCTATCAAATCTTATTATTTGAATAATCGCTGGACCTAAAAATATATACCTATTTGTAGGTATATCAACAAAAAGATGTATCTTTGCCGTAGAAACAAGGATAACATCAGGAGGAGCAACTCTCTTCACAAGGAAGAATATATACCTCTTAACAAGGAAATCATTTAATAACAGAACCAATAAAAGTGGACTAATCATGGCACATTTTATTAAAGACACTTGCATTGCGTGCGGTACATGCATGGGTGAATGCCCAACCGACTCTATCTCTGAAGGCGATATCTACGTTATCGATCCTGACACTTGCATCGACTGCGCCAACTGCGCATCTGTATGCCCTACAGAGTCTATAGAGCAGCAGTAATATCCTCTCAAAGGCAAATAGGTCTTAGGTTAATCAAAACAGCGTCTATGAGTACTTGACTCATGGACGCTGTTTCATTACGAGGGTCCGGACACAGGGATCTGAGTGACTGACTGCTCAATATGGTCAAATCGCCTTCCCAATGAAACCAGCCCCGATAGGCACTCGTAAAAACGTGCCTATCGGGGCTATTATTTTTGTGTCTTTATGTGAGGTGCGCTAATTACTTCGCAACCGGACGAACTTCGAGGAGTTCGATATCAAAGCGGAGAAGCTGGTTAGGACCGATAGGACCACCGGGACGAACGTTTTCGCCATAAGCAAGGTTACCGGGGAGCCAGAGAGTGAACTTAGAACCGGCAGGAGCGAGTTGAAGACCTTCGGTAAACCCGGGGATTACGCCGCTTAGAGGGAAAAGCGCAGGCTCGCCACGGTCGTAAGACGAGTCAAAGACTTCACCATTGAGAAGCGTACCTTTGTAGTGCACCAGAACGGTGTCCTGAGCAGTGGCAGTGATACCTGTACCAAGGCTATCAACCTTGTATTGAAGGCCGGATGCTGTCTCCTGGACATCCTTTTCGCCCTTATTCTTGGCAAGGAATTCTGTACCTTCCTTTTCGTTCTTTTCCTTAGACTTGGTGAGAGCCCTCTGAGCGTAGGTGTTGAGAATAGCCATAGCGCTGTCCGAGGTCATGATGCCCTCCACACGGCGTACAGCATCCGCAAAGCCCTGAAGAAAAATCTCACGGTCAAGGGAGTCACCCGGCATAGCCTTGCCGGGATACTCAGCAGCATTAGACTGTGCTGCAAGCATGATACCCATAGCATAAGCAGCGGTATCAGCGTCACTCTTGATGGCCCTCTTGCCACCTATACCATTCTGGCAAGATGTAACCATGCCACCGAGTGCGAGAGTTGTACTGACAAGCAGTACGATTCCAATTTTTTTCATGTTCGATAATTTCAATATGTGATGTATAAATGTAGTTTGTTATTGTTTTCGATTTACTTAGTGATACTGAGTAGCTCTATCTCAAAAATCAGAGCACTGTATGGCGCTATCATGTGCCCTGCGCCTCGCTGACCATAGGCGAGCTCCTGTGGAATGAATACCCTCCACTTAGAACCGACAGGCATGAGCTGTAGCACCTCCTGCCATCCCTTTATCAATCCGGCAACGGCAAAGGTAGAAGGCCTTCCACGGGCGATAGAACTATCGAATACCTGACCGTCGATAAGCATTCCGAAGTAATGACACTGCACCTCGCTATTGACGGTGGGAATAGCTCCCTCACCTTCCTTCAGCACTTCGTATTGTACGCCGGAGGGAAGCGTCACGACACCTGATCGCCGGGCGTTCTTCTGGAGAAACTCCTCACCGGCTTTCCTATTCTGCTGGTAGTCGTCTACCTCTCTACCGCATGACGTGGTCAGGAGTACCACGACAGCGACGACGAAAAGGGTGAATATTATCTTCCTCATCACTCAATACCGAGCAGTTCGATGTCGAAGATAAGAGTACTGTAAGGCTCGATCATCTCGCCTGCACCACGTTCACCATACGCATGCTGGTAGGGGATAGCGACACGCCACTTGGAGCCGACAGGCATGAGCTGTAGTACTTCCTGCCACCCCTGGATGACACCATTGACGGGAAAGGATGCCGGTTGACCGCGCTCTACGGAGCTATCGAAGACAGTGCCGTTAATGAGAGTACCATGATAGTGACACTTTACGGTATCAGTAGCCTTAGGGATTGCACCGTCTCCCTTGGTCAGTATCTGATACTGTACTCCGGAGGGCAGAGTGGTGACGTCACGGCGATTGCCATTGATGAGGAGAAATTCGGCTCCTGCAGCCTTGTTATTCTCGAAGCGTTCTTCCCTCAGTTGCATGAAGTAATCACCTATAACCCCCTTGGCTTCATCGTAGCTTATCTGTGGATCTCGACCAGCGAGGACATCCTGTAAGCCCATGATGAAATCTTCTATATTAAGTTCCTTAATGCCTGAGCTAACGAAGTTATTACCGATACTCAAACCTAAGGAGTAACCAATCTTGTCCATAAGTTATTTTCTTTTTTCTTCCTATACAAAACGAATTTCGGTGCAAAGTTAGTCAAAATTCCTCTAACTCACTTAAAAACATGAGTTCAACTATCATAAGAAAAGAGCGTTATGGGTCAAATTGTGTACAAGCAAATGAGAATAAGAGAGGGGTTTTACTGTGTATCTCAACGCTTTGTACAAAAGGCACAAAGCACAGAAGATGTGGATCCGTACAGAAGTTTCGCGGTCAAATCGTTGGTCTCTCCCCACTCGGGTAATGAATTCTTCCACTGCTGACCCTTACAGAAACAAAGACGGCTTCGATGGTCCCTACGGAATCATCGAAGCCATTTTTGAGTAATGATGAAGGTAATAGATTTCCGCGCAGAGATTCAGAGATCATACATATCAAGAAAAAATCTTCCGCCATACGGACCAATTGAAGAGTGATTACTTGACGATCGATAACTCTTTACACTGGATGCTATTTCTACTCCTACACCATTTCAGAGAGCGATATCGTTACCGCTCCCTTTTGCAATTACCTATTTATTCGAGGTGGTGGTATCCTCCATCGGTTCACCAGACAGCCAAAGATCTCTGTGGTCACCCCTACCGAGAGCAGTGGTGATTCGCTGCACTTCACTTTCTGTGAGCAAATTGCCGAACAGCCACAATTGTCCTATCGCATCACTGGAGGAAAAGACAACGTTCGTCAGACGGTTATTGTAGGCCACAATGCTCGCCGTACTGCTATTTTGAGACAGATCCAGTGTCGCAAGCATATTGCCGGAGCAGTCGAGAGAGACCAAAGCCCGATTCTTGGATAGATCCAAGTCCGCCAGACGGTTATTGAAGCACCATAAAGTACGCAGATGAGAGTTAGCGGACAAGTCCAGCGCTTCAATCCTATTGTTCGACACGTCCAGACTCTCGAGAGCAGGATTGCCGGAGAGATTGACAGTGGTGAGATCGTTGGAGGGGAGATGAAGGGTGCGGAGAGAGGGATTACCGGAGACATCAGCATGCACACACCCGATCGAGCTTGCGCTGAGATAAGTCACATCACCATGCACTCTCACCGTATTCAGACCGGGGGCAAGTCTGTACTCACTGCTCTCGTCGAAGACAGTAACATTCTCAGACGTATCAATAGCTCGGACACCGTCACCGTCAAGGTCTATCCACACTCCGTCCCTATCATCGGGAAGAGCATCCATGGCAAGGCGGATGACGCCGTCATTGCCCTTGAGTACCATGGTAATAACACTTTTGCTCTCGACGCCCGAATTACGCCCGACAACATCTACGCCACCAAGGCGATCCTGTCGGCAGCCGGTCACCAAAACTCCCAATAGGAAGGGAAGGGAAAATAAATATCTTTTCTTCATTTTTGATTCCGAATTTTAGTCTTTGATTCTCATCTTTCTCACTTGACTGAACGTAGAGCCTTGCAGTCTCACCACATAAATACCTGTGGACATACCCTTCACGACACTCGCTCGTCCGGCTGATACTTCCGACTGCCACATCACCTTGCCGTTCAGATCAGAGACAGATACGTGGCATGTCTGACTGCTGCCATTGGAGATAGTCATCTGACCCTTGCCCGATACCCGGACCTCTATCTTTGTAGAGGGATCGGAGGATGAATGCAGGTAGGCGCCACCGTAAGAGATACGGAAACGTGCTCCGGTGTCTCCCCGTTTGGCGGTAAATGAGTAGGAGGAACCATTCTTGACTTTTACTCGCTCGTCGGTAGTCAGATCCGTAAGATCCAGTTCAGCATCTGAGGGAAGACCGCTGACAGCAAATTCGGCAACATACTTCCCATCCGCCGGAGCATCCAGTCCGACGGTCAGGGACTCCCAAGAGGGGACGGTAGATACTGCGAATCGCTCCTTCCCGTCACCACTGATGGCATAGAGCTGTACATGCTCGGACTCGGTGATCTTGTGACCGTCCCAGCCATCATCGTATCCGTCCGTAGTGCCTTCCTTGGAGAAGAATTGGACACGGTCAGCATACCCGCAACCCAGTACATCCATGGCAAGAGTAGGCATACCGGTAGCGACGGAGCTGCTCACTTCTGCAGAGCGAAGCACGATCTGATTACCATTGCCGTCATTGACAGTGGTGTTTTTGACGAGTTCGTCGTATCTGATATTGAGTGTCGAATTGCTGCCACTCTCCTGAAGAACCAAGAAGGTCTGCATGGACGGGATGCGATCGGGGAGGTTGCCGGAGCCTGCCGTATTCACAGGCACCGCAAGGTATTGCCCTCCCCGATATCCGCTCACGGTACTACCGTTCAGCTTGCGCCACTGGTCACGCGTACCGGTATTGAAGAGGTAGACGGTTTTCCTCACTCCGGAGGGAAATACAAGTGCCTCCTTTATATGAATGGCAGCGGTATAAGAATTACCCACCAGATTGGCTCCGGCATAATTAACTCCGACAGTACGAGTGAGAGGTACATCGGCATTACCCACGTTGAGTTTACCTGCCATCTTGTAGACCTCGGTAGGCTGGCTCTTGCTGCTATTCGTTATCTCGTAGCCCTTGAATTTCTTCAGCTCAGTATCGGGAGTGTGAGGGGCTTTCTGCCACTTATCACCATTAACCTGCTCCACCCACTGATTCACGGTCTCTTCACCGGGTACATCCGATGAGGGGAATGTGGCGAGCGCTTGTACGGGAATACCGAAATACTGCCAGCTTCGACGATACATCCCACAATTCTCGCAGTCGTATGCCTTGCTGTAAAACTCCACCACGGCGTCGACATTTCGGTTTTCATTGGGTTGCGCGAATTTGAGAGTTCCGGAGGGTTTGTCCTTACCGGACTTCACCACGATGGTACCGGCGGAGGGATTACCGTCTATCACCCTACCCATAATGGTCAGTTGATTATCCTGAGTGATAACCAAATCCT
>JBAKGE010000145.1:0-3278 GCA_037191085.1 Porphyromonadaceae bacterium
ATCCCAGATCCTTAGCAAAATCTCCCTTCATCATCCAATCGAAATACGAGGGCTCCATAGTCAGCACCTCCTCCACGGTCTTGCCCCTATGCTTGCCGAAGTTAAAGAGCTCACGCCCTCTATCATCGTACACGAAGCGCCCCGCAAAGTCCACATTTCTCCCGAAGTGTGTGTACTCATCCAGCTCTGCCACAGTACCTGGAAGGTCGGGATATCGCTCCAGCTGCCCCAATAGTACCTCATACGTAGCTCTGGTATCGGCATCCGCACTGTGGGCATTCGGCAGATCCTTACCACAGTAAAAGCTGTAAGCAGCAGTCAGCGTACGCTGCTCTCGCTTGTGAAAGATCACCTGCACATCCACCACCTTACGGCTCTTGAGATCTATGGGAACTTCGGCACGATAGAACTCCTCCGCCAGCATCGGGATGTCGAACCTCAGACAATTGTATCCTCCGAGGTCACTATCCTCGATGAAGCGTGCTATCTCCTTTGCGACCTCTGCAAAAGTTGGCTTACCCAACACATCCTCATCCGTGATACCATGTATCGCTGATGCTTCGCGCGGGATCGGCATACCCGGATTGAGTAACACATGGAATGATGTCTCCACCATGCCGGGTGCCACTCGGAGCATTGAGAGCTCCACAATCCTATCCTTCACGGGATCGGTACCTGTACTCTCGATATCAAAAAATACTATAGGGCGATTGAGCTGTAGCGTATTAGGCATATTTCTTGTATACTTTTAATTACGTCTTTCTATGGGAATGTTGTGCACATTGGTATTAGCAGAAAGGGTGGACTTCTCCACCCTCCTGCACAATATCTCATGTATCACTACGGCATGTCAGTGACGGCACTCTGTCTTCTATCAGTACAGCATAGGCATCACCGCAGCAGTGATCTCTATCTGCTCTTCAGTCTCCTGAGGCGCAATAATGACGGCACGGGTCTTGTCCCCAAACTTCATCACCACATTGTCACCGGGCATGGTATTAAGCACACTGATTAGGTTATTTGCCTTGAAGGATATCTTCAGCTCCTCCTGACTGTTGAAGGATACCGGTAGCGACTCCTCAGCCCTAGTACTAAACTCCTGATCACTCGCCCGAGCGGTCAATTGACTCTCCGTGATATCAAGACTGATGATATCCATAGCATGATTTCCAAATATAGACACGCGTCTCACTGCTGTGAGCAATTGCAGACGGTCTGCAATCATATGCTTGTCATTGTCCACAGGAATCACGCTCTCATAATTAGGGTACTTACCCTCCAGCAGACGGCACTGCAGGCGAAGTTTAGAGGTCTCAATGACGGCGAAATTGTGGTATACAGTAACCTTGATATCCGCTTTCTGATCCTCCTTCTGAAGCATGGTACGCAGGAGAAGAGCAGCCTTCTTTTGCAGTGTAAAGCTATTACGTCCCTCCCTCTCATCGTGAGTGAGACCATGGTTGCGCAGCATAGCGAGCATGAAGCCATCCGTTCCCACGAATGTCATATGCTCCGGACGTGCATCCACATACACACCCATCATCAGAGGACGAGTATCCTCGTTGCTGGTAGCGTAGATCGTATACTCGAGACCGTCTGCAAATCGGCTGACAGGCATCTCTATCGCATAGGTATGATCCTCACCCAGAGGGTTGGCCTGGGGATAGTTCTCACCCGACTGAGCCAGAAGTTCAAAGTTACCTGTAGCGTAGTTCACGTTTAGCTTGTAATTGGACTCATCTACATCAATGACGAGGTTCTGCGACAGCACCTCGCGGATCGATTCGAGGAATGGCTTTGCCTTGACACAAAAAGCGCCCTCCGCACCAGAGTCCCCCTCCAAATCCATTGAGGTCACGATACGCATCTCGCCATCGCTGGCGGTAAGCTTGAGCTCACTGCCCTTGACCTCCAGCAGCACACACTCGAGTACGGATACGGACACCTTAGTACTGATGACTCGACTGACTAAGGACATGTATTCATAGAGTTTATCACTCGCTACAGTAATTCTCATAATCTTCTATATTTAGTTATTACTCTTTACAGTCAATGTCTACGACAACGCCATGGCACAGGACACCCCACACCAATGCATGGTAAAGTTACCAATAAATGTGCTCCTACACAACACCAAAAAGTCATTTCCATACTACCAAACTTTGTGTTGATTTGAATAACAATTACCCACCCATGCAGATAATGTGGATGTGGTAAATAATGTGTAAATTGCGGGAAGAAAAGTATAGAGGAAACTTCGCCCTGTACAAAGCGTACTATGCAACGTACAAAGGATACTACCCTCTGTACAAAGCAAAGTATCCTCCGTACTTTTCGATTCGGACAAAACACATTTGTGTAACCTGACAGATAACTACTGATATGGCGGATTTTGTAATGACAGAGATGCCCGATGTGAGAGGAGAGGGCACCACAATCCTTTACCCTAGGATGATACACACGGGGCAAATAGACACCGACACTCTGGCTGCTGAGGTGCACGAGCGCACGACCTATAGTACCGGTGACGTAAAAGGGTTGATAGAGGCTATGAGTGAAGTGATAGCAAGTCAGCTGGCCTTGGGACACTCGGTAAAAGTCGATGGCTTAGGAACATTTACCGCTGGTCTCAAGATGAAAAAAGGTATAGACAGAGAGGAGAAGGACGCAATAACCCGACGCAATGCCGCGAGCGTGGAGGTGGCTAAGGTAAATTACCGTGCGGACAATAAACTGGTAGACAGGGTGCGGCAGCGCACTATCCTGCACCGTAAGTATATCGGCACGGGAGAGACCGCTCTCATGAGTCCCGATGATCGTATAGCCCTCCTAAGGTCACACATAGCACAGCATGGGCAGATACGAGTAAAAGAGTATGCGACTCTGACAGGGTTGGAGAAAACACGCGCAGCCAAGGAGCTTCGACAGCTGGAATCAACAGGCATAATACACGTGGCTGGGAGAGCACCACATATCTATTACTACATGGATAGAGAGTAGGGACGGATGAATTTCTGGATACACGGGTAGAAAACTCACCGAACCTTGGTGGGCGGTGTATTTTTTGCTACTTTTGTCCGCAGAAAAATAAATGCTTCCACAAAAAAAGATAAATGAATATCGTCACAATCAACTGGATTGAATTGTGACAAAGGAGATAAGTTGTTTAATTAAGAAAGTACAAGAATGTTGAAGAAATTACTGGGGGTAGTGGTATGTATTTTAGGGGTCACTTGATCTTGAACTTAGAAACCTTATGTTCCATTAAATTTAAGATG
>JBAKGE010000146.1:0-3219 GCA_037191085.1 Porphyromonadaceae bacterium
GATATTTCCGTACTTCCGGCACCAAAACCAACACTTAGAGTACGCTCATCCTCGTCCTGACACGAGTCGCCGAATATAACTGCCCCGTGTGCCATAAACGCGAGGCATATACGAGTACATGATAATGGGTAATTCACATAATTTGCACAAGCAATGTGCACACTTAGCGAATATTAATGCATAAACACAGGGGAAATGTGCATTATTGATCCACAAGGGGTGGATAAGTACGCCATTTTTACGATATTTGCATGCGGTATGCACTCTTCCCTATCACCACAGCACCTGATACCAGAGGCACACCCGCAGCAATAGATAGAAGAATTACGGAATGACAAAGACCGAACTCATAGAGCAGATAAGGCAGAAACGCTCATTTCTCTGCGTAGGATTGGATAGCGATCCTCTCAAGATGCCCTCTCATATCCAGCAGGATGCTGAAGGGGTATTGACTTTCAATAAGGCAATCATTGATGCTACGGCTCCGTATACTGTAGCATACAAACCCAATGCAGCATTCTACGAAGCCATGGGCTGGGAGGGCTGGAGAGCGCTGCAGATGACGATAGATTATATCCGTGACAATTACCCCAATATCCTAACCATTCTGGATGCAAAGCGCGGTGATATAGGCAATACAAGCGATCTATATGCCCGTGCAGCATTCGAGAAATTGGGTGCTGATGCACTTACTGTAGCTCCCTACATGGGAGAGGATAGTGTGGTACCTTTTCTTCAGCATGGGGGGAAGTGGGTAGTGGTTCTGGGGCTGACGTCGAATAAAGGTTCACTGGACTTCCAGCACCTGCAGGTAAAGGGAGGTGAGGAGTTGTATGAGACAGTACTATCAAGGGTCAGTACGTGGGGATCGGAGGAGAATATGATGTTTGTGGCCGGAGCTACTCAGGCAGAGTTATTCGGCAGAATTAGAGCTATCGTTCCTCACCACTTCCTGCTCGTTCCGGGCGTGGGAGCCCAAGGAGGCTCTCTGGAGGAGGTGTGCCGATATGGGCTGTCGAAGGAGTGTGGCTTGTTGGTCAATTCGAGCCGAGGTATCATATTCGCCGGTAAGGGGACGGATTTCGCAGAGCAGGCTGCCAAGGAAGCGCACAAGATGCAGATACAAATGTCTGCGATACTCGACAGTGCGGGCTTCTGAGAGAAGAGAGCGTGAAAATATGCCATTAAGGTAAAAAAGGAAAGCTATAGATGAAATTGAGAAAGACCGCACAGGAGGTGGCCAACTATCTGTCAGGCGTGGTAGAGGGTGATCCTGGTGTAATACTCGATAGGGTGGAGGGAATTCAGAGCGGAGGCGAAGGGGCCTTGTCGTTTCTTTCCAATTCTGCGTATGAGCACTTTCTGTATGAGACTAAATGTAGTGCAGTGCTCGTGGATAACGACTTTCGTCCTTCGGGAGCCGTTCGGACGACACTCATTCGCGTACCCAACGCCTACACGGCCCTGGCACAATTGCTGCAGCTCAAGAAAGAAGCAGAACGCCCTACCCCCGGAATAGCGGAGCATGCATATGTAGCTGACGATGCACAGATAGATGCTACTGCAACCGTAGGAACTATGGCCTACGTAGGGCGGAGGTGTCGTATAGGCGCACGCACAATTGTATACGGGCATGCCCACATAGGTGATGATGTCACCATCGGCGATGACTGTATCGTATATCCCATGGCAGTGCTATGTGCTGATACTAGTGTGGGTGATCGGTGTATCATCCACTCGGGTGCGGTGATAGGGGCAGACGGCTTTGGTTTCGCGCCATCAGAGAGCGGCTACAACAAGATTCCACAGACAGGTAGGGTCGTGCTCGAAGACGATGTGGAAGTGGGCGCTAATGCGTGCATAGACAGGGCCGTTCTGGACGCTACAATCATACGACGTGGCGTCAAGATAGATAATCTCGTCCAGATAGGACACAACTCTGAGGTCAAAAACCACACCGTGATAGCTGCACAGTCGGGCATAGCGGGATCCGTAACCATAGGTGCGTGGAATACGCTCGCCGGACAGGTAGGAGTGGCTGGTCACCTCACAACCGCAGACCATACGACACTGGCAGCACAGACTGGCGTCATCAGCAACATCAAAGAGCCGGGGATTTACTTCGGCTCTCCGGCTCAACCACACCTCCGTGCCATGAAAGCATCGGCGAAGTTCATTAACCTGCCCGAGATAGACAGGGAGGTATACCGACTACGCAAGGACGTCGAAGCCCTGAGAGCGGAGCTTGACGATCTCAGAGGGAAGAGCACAGAATAAAAGATAATGAAACAAGATATAATTAAAAGGAAGAATTTAAGTCATGGAGAAGCAGCAGACACTTGGAGGCTCATTTGAGCTGTCGGGGAAGGGTCTTCACACAGGATTAAATATCAAGATCAAGTTTTTTCCTGCACCTGAGAAGCATGGAGTAAAGATTTGCCGAGTAGATCTCCCCAATAGACCAGTAATACCTGCATTGGCAGAGTATATCACCCGCACCGAGCGTGGCACCGTCCTCTCTAATGACTCCCTCCAAGTAAGCACAATAGAGCATGCCATGGCGGCACTCTTTGCTCTGGGGGTAGATAATTGCCTCATAGAGGTAGATGCACCGGAGTTCCCAATACTAGACGGGAGCTCTATTGCATACGTGGAGAAGATCAAGGAGGTGGGGGTCGTAGCCCAAGAAGCGGTACGTGACGTTTACATCGTCAAGAAGAAGATAGAAGTGAGGAATCCGGAGACAGGAGCAGAGATTATCCTACTTCCGGATGATAAGTTTAGTGCGAACGTATTAATATCTTTCGATTCTCCCATCCTATCTAATCAGTATGCTACACTCAGTGACTTAGGAGAGTTTGCGGAGGAGATAGCAGGAGCACGCACGTTCGTTTTCGTCCGAGAGATAGAGAAACTACTCGAAGGAGACCTCATCAAGGGTGGGGATCTTGATAATGCTATAGTAATATACGACAAGATCTTACCTCAGGATCAAATGGACAAGTTGGCTGCATCTGTAGGAGCAGAAAGTAAGCCCGCGGATCAACTCGGATACATCAATAACCTCCCTCTCGTATACAACAATGAACCTGCTCGCCACAAGCTGCTCGACCTCATCGGAGATATGGCACTCATAGGTAGACGCCTGCAGGGTCGTGTGATAGCGACATGCCCTGGACACTGAAATGCTGGAGCCCGCAAGTACCAGTAGAGCTCATG
>JBAKGE010000039.1:0-18182 GCA_037191085.1 Porphyromonadaceae bacterium
CAGGAGGGAGAGTGTGTCTGAGAGAAAGGAGTTGGAGACGGTAGGAAGTGAAGTCAGCCACATCAGACCAAGCCACATAAGCATGAGGGGGAGGTGTCTTTGTACCGTGTACCATACTGAAGTCATCACCATACAGTCCTGCCCTCGGCTGTGGCATCACGACGACATTGCCGAATCTCATCCTCGTCACCGCGATCGCTGGTTCTCCGTTCACTGTACCTCCCATATAGGTGCCCGGTGCTTCACCCTGTACTTCTATCAGCTCGGTATGCTTGAGAGGTACCAGTACCTCGCTAAGCCACTGATTGTAATCACTGGTACGTACCCACTCGGGATGTCCATGCTCGAGAAACCGCCGTAACGCTCCAGCTGCGTGTGCTTCCCAGATATTTCCCTCACTATTAAGGATCCTCTCAAACTCCTCATACGTCTCGGGTAGTCCCGTGAGGTCATAGCCTTCGGATTGCATACGGCGGAGGAGGTTATACAGGGAAGGCGCTACTTCCAGACCTGTCGCTACTAGAGCGTTGCTTCCCGGACCTCTGAAGTAGACGATCGCCACCTTCTTCTCGGCATTGGGTTTTGTCCTCAGTGCCATGTGTCGTGACACATTATCCATGAAGTTACTTATCCGTTCTTCATCGGGTTGTATCACGGATATTCCCTCCTCATTCTCGCCCTCCTGCGATATCGCTAGTGGTAGCAGGGCGCCGTCAACCTCTGGCAGTACGATGCGTGCTGTCAGTGTACCCGGAGAGACACCTTTGGGATCATTTATCCACTGTTCGCGGCTACTATTGACCGGAATAGGGCAGAAGAGCGGTACATTCATCCGCCGCATGTACTGCACGAAGTCATCGTCTGCCAGCCGTCCCATGGGGATATACACGATTGCAGAGGGACTAATAGACTCAAGCATCTCCTTGCGTTTCTCGGAGCTGACGAGGGGGTACACGTTGAATCCTCGTCTCGTCAGTCCCGTGATCATGCTATCGATATGTGCCCTATTGCCCTCCAGTGGCGACAGTGCTCCGGATAGCAGAGCTATGTGAGGTGCTCCCTCGATATAAACGCCGACCGACTTCATGTGTCGGGTCAGCTCCTCTGGGGTATAAAACGCTCGCTCATCACCGATATAGTAGATGAAATCCTTGGGCATGACGATTGGTTCCGCTGCAGGAGGGGTGAAGAGAGTTCGCCCATGCAACTCCCGGCGGATGAATTGGAGCATGTTGCGGAAGTTGCTCTGGACACGATTGCTATAGTACAGATTGAGTTTCTCTGCCTGGGCGGTGGTGAGTGCGCTCTCCTGCACCGCCTCTGTGGCGAACCCAAAGGAATGTACGGGTATACCCCTACGCCCAGCGGCCTTTAGCTCCGCCACCTGCTCCATCGAGGGTCGATAGCCCGGTCCAAAGATCATGATAGCATCATATCGCCTCAGGGACTCCGAGCTTTCATCGGATACCTCCACCACATTCACGTTCCTATCGGCAGCAAGGGCGTAGCTGGAGAACTGGTAGGACGGGAAGTTGACGAACGCCACACGGGTAGGTGCCAGCACACAGTGGTACACTGCCCAGCCAACAGATAGGATGCTGAGGAGTAGGAGGACGGCGAGGTGAATTTTCTTCTTTTTCATCAGGAGTAATGATTAGGGCACCACTTACCCACATTCATATTTGCGAGCAGACGGGGCTTGGGACTTATATCATCTATCGTTCCATGCGCATTTCTTTTCCTGCACAGAGTGCCGGCGATGTCACATAGATCCGCACCGGACTCTCACGATACCGAAATCGTCGTGTTACGGTGCCGAACCTCCATCGGCTCCCCCACTAAGGAGAAAAGTTAAGGGGCAAGCGCTACCACATGGTTTAGGGTACAAATTTACGAAGATAATTGACGTGCGCCACCCTTCTTCCTCACACCTCATCGGTCAATCTTCCTCAGTCCAAGGGATAGTCGTAATTTGTTCATCGACAGCGTATTGGGATAAAGTACTACTTAACCTTTACATGCCGATCAAAAAAGCTCCCGGAGAACGAGAAAACGACGACCCAGAGGTCGATGAACGGACGACCCAGAGGTTGATAAATCGACGACCCAGAGGATGATTTCGGAAATAATAAGCCCTCCGAACGAGCGGTACGCAAGAAAGAAAAGTACACACGGCGATTTCCTATACCATTGTTATCATTGGCAGACCATGGAGATCTGAGGAAGTATCCTTTCTCCGACTACGTGAAAGACAGTCAATACGCCGTTCATTACCACATATGAGAACAATACACTATACTATTCCTCACCCTACTGAGTAGCATCTGCACTCTCGCCTATGCTCAGACAGATCACCTATCTTACAGGTACATGAGTCAGGTAGAGGAAGCCATAGAGCGAGGTGGTATGAACAATCCCCTACATACGATGAAGCTCTTCGAAAGCAGAGTGAGTGTATACTTCACGCCAGAGAATATCCCGGATGGATCTATCGAAACGTCACTGTACGCTGCTCCTTGACTTTCTTATCCTACGACGAGGAGGTGTCGGATTTGGATTGGGGGCAGAATGCCGAGTACCGCCTCTACGCAGTACAGCAGGGAGTCCCGGACGCTCAGTACCACCTCTGGGTACTCATGCAGCATGGCTATGATGGCATCACTGCAGCTAAAGCCACAGGGTGGCTCCGAAAAGCTGCGGAGTAGGGGGATACGGTCGTACAGTTTTACCTCTCAGATCCATACTCAGAGGGAAGTGGCGCAGAGCAGGACTACAGAAAGCATACCAGCACATATCGGCAGCAGCACAGGCTGGCAACGCAGCGTCGATGAGCAACCTCGACAAGATGTATCATGGGGTGTAGGTGCACAGCAAGACTATAAGGAGGCTCTCAAGTGGTTCATGAAAGCAGCTCCAGAATTATGCTCCGGTACAGCGTGCGCTGAGGATCATGTTCTGCGAGGGACGTGGTGTAACGAAAGATGAGATGTAGGGCTGAGTCGGATAAAGAAAGCTGCTGATCAGAGATCTGAGAGCGCCGTAGAGTGCCTCAAGGTTCCCGGCAACTAGGGAAGGTAAGTTTGGTAATCAGGGGATAAAGCATTACCTTTGCATTGTATTCAGGGTTGTCGCATGTGCATTTAATTTGCTCTTGTGACGTAGGGAATCGGGAGCGTGGTTCTGCAGCAAGTGCCATGGCAACCCCGAGCTGTACCCGCAGCCGTAGTCCTCGATAGTATATCCCCGACTAGGATTACGCATCGTGTGTAATCGGTCACTGCGCCACCATGTCTGTGGAGTGGGAAGGCCTCGGGATAAGATAGAGAGGAGAGCCGGAAGACCTGCCCAGAATACATTCATAGCATCCACTGTATCTCAGCTTTCGGGATTGTGTAGAGCATCGGTGGAGGACACGTCGCTCACCGCGGCACCATGTGATGTGCGTACTCCTCTCTATGGGCACGGCATGTGGAGTGTCTCTCTGTAGTCGGTGCAATTGTCACGGTCAGAAGAGCACGGATGTGGTAGGTGCGTTGTATTATTAACCACATTACTAACTTTGCTTTCCTTTCTCTATGATCAAGAAAAGCCTCTGGGCAGCATCTGCCCTCGTCATGGTAGCTGTTACGGGACATGCACAGGACTACCAGCAATCGTATGACTTACAGGAGACCGTAGTGACAGCCACACGATCTCAGCTCCCTCTCAAGAGTATACCCCAGAAGATCGAACTCGTGACGAGCGAGGAGATTATGATGTCTCCAGCCGTTAATGTTGCTGACCTCCTCAAGAATCTTGTCAACCTTGACATCCTACAGTACCCGGGTGCCAGCGCGCAGGTATCCATGAGAGGATTCCAGCCAAAGGCACACAATCGCAACTATACCCTCCTGCTCATTGACGGGAAACCTGCTGGTACGACTAACATAGCTACGATTCCGACTTCTTTCATAGATCGCATCGAGATCGTCAAGGGCCCTTACTCCGTAGTGTATGGCTCTGATGCTATGGGAGGTGTCATTAACGTCATCACGAAGAAGCCTACTAACGACCGACAAGGTGCGGTGACTCTCGGCGTAGGCAACTTCGCAAAGACTAACATCAGTGCTTATGGTGCAGGCAAACTTTCCAATGCCGTTTCGGCGTCTATCGGATTCTCTCGGTATGTACAGGACAAAGACTACCGCATCGGTAGCCGAAACCTCCTCGGCTCTACAGACCTCGAGAAGATGATCCTGGACGAGAAATCTTACGGCGACGTAATGGGCAATAGCCGCAATTCGATGACCCAGATCATGGGTAAGCTGGACTTCCAACTCTCTCGTAAGTGGTCGGCTCTCTTGTCGGCAGACCTCACGTCCTCCGAGGATATAGAGACCCCGGGAAACTACTGGCATAGTTACGGACTAAGCAAAAAGGACTTCAAGAGACTCCACACCGCTCTCGACATCAAACGTCAGAGCAGGAGCAATACACTCCTTATCTCTCCGTACTATACCCTATATGGAGAGAGCAATTATAACAATAACGATAAGCTACGACTCGACGACAAAAATAAGCCCATCACCAATACCTTTATCGACTACAAGGAGCTGCAGAAGCAGTATGGTGTGAAGGTTAGTGATAGCCATACTTGGGGAGACTTCACACTCCTCGGCGGTCTTGATATCGACGGCTACGAGAGGGATTCTAAGCGCTTCACGGATAAGGCGACCCCCACCGGTCCGTATTATCCTGACCATTCTATTCTCTCTACTGCCCTCTTTACTCAGGGGACTTATTCCATTGATCGACTACACCTCAATGCAGGGATTCGAGTGGACTATACCCGCTTCACTTTGGAGGCAGATGAGCATATCAAGAACGAAAAGAAGAGTGTTGGCTACTTCAACTTCACGCCCTCTCTCGGCGTAAAATACTACATCACTCCGATGATCAACGTACACAGCAGTGTCGGGACAGCGTTCTACCTTCCGGATGCTTACAAAGTAGCAGGGAGCTATCAGGTGACGAACTGGAAGGGTGTAAAGGAAACGTATAAGGGTAATCCCGACCTGAAGCCTGAACGAGCACTGTCCTTCGACTTTGGTTTGGGGCTGGTGAACAACCAGTACGTAAGTATGGATGTCACTTACTTCCAGTCGCACTACAAGGATCGTACCGTCACTGACTACGCACACGCACCTGAGTACACCACCTACAAGAATGCTGATAGCGGTCGTATCCAAGGATTGGAGATCATGTCGTCCGTCAACCTAGCACGCATCATGGGTTCATACGGCTATGACCTCCGTCTCTTTGCCAACTTCACACACCTTTTCCGGAATACTTACACAGAGCTTGACAAGGATGGTAATAACCTCACTCGCGCCGTACCGTTTGTACGCAATACGACAGGTAACTTCGGGATCAGCTACAATAACCACGGTGGCTTCGCTGCGAGCCTCTCTGCGCGTTACATCGGTCATCGTCTCGAGGCGGACTACGCGAGCTCTTTGCGCCCAGGTATCATCAGGGAAGAGCACTACTACAAGAAGGACGGTTACACTGGCAAAGAACCTTATGGGTTCCTCCAGCATCCAGATCATGTGGTAGTAGATTTCTCTACCTACTATGATATCAATGGTCATGTACGTCTTGGTCTGCAGATCAATAATCTGCTTGATGAGAACTATGCAGAGAAGGACGGATACAATCTTCCGGGTCGTAACCTCATGGGGACAGTGACTTTCGCATTCTGATACACCGACAATGAGACAGAGGATACTACTGACTCTCGCTGTCACATTACTCCTTCCCCTCTTCGCACTCGCCGAGGGGAAGGTCACTGTGGTGATCGACTACGGAGATCTCAAGCCCTCTGAGACCCTTTCTGTGGAGTGGCACAGAGGCATGACAGCACTACTCGCCCTGCAGCACTGCGCAGAGGTAGAGACCCATCCCCTCAAGCAATATATATTCGTACACACGATCAACGGTGTGCGACTCACACCAGCAGAGACTGCGTGGTACTATGAGGTGAATGGTCGAAAGGCTACTGTCATTGCATTCAAGCAGGAGGTACAGGCCGGTGACACTGTCGCATGGCTTTACAGACCTGACATCTGCTCGCCCCGAAAAGAGGAAAGGAAATGAGAAGAGTCATCTTCGTGACGGGAGGGCAACGCTCCGGCAAGAGTAGGTATGCCCAGAACCTGGCTGAATCCCTCTCCGATCAACCTATCTACATGGCAACTGCACGCCATTGGGATGCAGACTTTGACGCTCGTATCAAAAGGCACCAGGACGACCGTGGTGATCGCTGGACGACACTTGAGGAGGAGGTGAACCTAAGTGCTCATGACTTAAGTGGGCAGGTCGTTCTGCTTGACTGCGTCACGCTATGGCTGACTAATATCTACTCGGACAATGACTATGACACCAGTCGATCTCTGGATATTGCCAAAGCCGAGTGGTGCCGATTCGTGGAGCAGGACTTCACTCTTATTGTCGTTAGTAATGAGATAGGCATGGGGACACATGCGTCTGAAGAGAGTGCGCGTCACTTCGCTGATCTGCAAGGGTGGATCAATCAGTTTATCGCTCAGCTCGCTGACGAAGTTATCTTTATGGTCTCAGGTATTCCCGTCCCTATTAAGAAGCAGTGAATATGTAGTGGCTCACACATGGTCGGAAAGAAATCCGACATACCATTCAGAAAACTCCCTAAGGTCGAGGAATCGTCCTTGGGGAGTTTTTCGCTTGAAGAGTGTGGAAGAATCCGGAATAGCAAAAGGACAGAGAACATGTTTTTCGCGATTCATTGTGGCAGAGGTAGTGACTAAATCTCGGGTGGTTGACTATAGGTACACAGGTTAGCATTGCGAACCTGTGTGAAATACTTGAATGATAATCAGTGATGTGTCTCACATTCTGCAATCCGCCATTATCCGTGAGATTTCGAAAGCATGCGCCCTGATCTCCTAATCCCCAAGGAGTAATTTCCGCATAGAAACATTTAGCAGAACTCGTAGTTTTTTGCTACCTTCGCAGAAGATGATTATTCATAATACTAAACATACAAAACTTGCATACTATGGCAGCAGAAATTAAGAAACTACAACCGGAAGCAGTCTGGACTTACTTTTATGATCTTACTCAGATCCCTCGTCCTACAGGCAAGGCATGGGATGCGGCTCGTTACGTCAAGAGCGTGGGCGAAAAGCTGGGCTTAGAGACAGATATGGACGAAGTGGGCAATGTGGTCATCCGAAAGCCTGCTACTCCAGGGTACGAAAATCGTCCGATCGTGACTCTGCAGGGGCACGTGGATATGGTGCCACAGAAGAACAGCCATGTACAGCACGACTTCGAAAAGGATCCTATCGAAACAATCATCGACGGTGACTGGGTACGTGCCAATGAAACAACTCTTGGTGCCGACAATGGTATAGGCTCTGCCATGGCCCTAGCTATCATGGCTGACAATACCCTCAAGCATGGACCTCTCGAAGCTCTCTTCACTATGGACGAGGAGGTAGGTATGGTGGGTGCCAATGGACTTAAACCGGGCTTCATCAAGGGAGATATCCTACTCAACCTTGACTCCGAATTGGTCGATGAACTATACATCGGATGCGCTGGAGGTATAGATATCAACGTAGAAATGGGCTACAAGGAAGTCGAAACTCCTGCCGGCGATGTGGCTGTGGTCGTATCGCTATCAGGGCTAAAGGGCGGACACTCGGGCGTGGACATCAATCTCGGTCGTGGTAACGCCAATAAGATGATGTTCCGATTTCTCAAGAAAGCTGTCCAGGAGTTTGACATAGAACTTGTCTCCATGGAAGGGGGGTCTCTCCGCAATGCTATTCCCCGTGAAGCGAAAGTTATCGTAACCCTACGGGCGTCCGAAGTGGATGATTTTACCGGCTTCGTGAAGGAGTGGGAAAGTCTCTTTAATAGCGAATATGGCAGAGTAGAGAATCCGATCAAGTTTGTCTGCGAAAAGGGAATTGATCGTCCATCAGGGGTCATTCCCGAGGAGATTCGTGACTCGATCATCAATGCTGTCGAGGCGTGTCAGAACGGTCCCATCACTTTCCTCGTTGACTACCCTGGTACTGTAGAGGCTTCTTCTAACCTTGCCTCTATCCGCTTAGGCAGTGGAGAGTTTATCGCCACTTTCCTTACTCGCAGCTCCAGTGAGACGCGCAAAGAAATGGTGGCATCCAGTATCGCAAGTGCTTTCGAGATCATAGGAGCTAAGGTGGAGTTTGATGCCGCGTACTGTGGCTGGCAGCCCAATCCAGAGTCGCACGTTCTCTCTGTGATGCGCAAGGTCTTCAATGAAATGAATGGATGTGATCCTGAGATTAAGGTGATGCATGCAGGTCTGGAGACGGGTATTATACAGGGGGTGATGCCCAATATGGATATGATCTCCTTCGGCCCCACGATCCTACATCCACACTCACCGGATGAAAAGGTCAGCATCTCCACGGTTGCTAAGACTTACGACTATCTTATCCGCACCCTTGAGGTCATCTGAACCATAACCCTACTGACAGATGCTTACGGAGACCGAGGTAATTGTCCTGCGGAGTGTCCGCTACTCGGATTCTGCCAGCATTGTACAGACTTATAGCGACCTGTATGGTTCGTTATCCTTCAGAGTCTCTCGCTCCACTCGACGCATAGCGTCGGGAGGGGCGAGAGCTTTCTTTGTACCTCTATCCATTCTCTCCATCACGTTTGACTATCATCAGGGGCGTGATGTACAGCACTATAGGGATGTGACTCCTCAGAGTGTCGTTACCTCAGCTTCCACAGACCCTATTGTCAATGCGGAGGTACTCTTTATCTCCGAACTCCTCTCGCATCTCCTCCGCTCGCAGGGGGTGGACCGTAATCTTTTCGGATACCTACGTGACCGGATCAGTAGGCTCGATAGCATGTCGAGAGAGCATGCGGCATCCTTTCACCTCCACCTCATGGCGGGGTTATGCTATCATCTGGGGATTATTCCCAATTGTGACGGATATACTGCCGGGCGTGTGTTGGACTTGCACGACGGGCACTTCCGGGCACCTGTCTCAGCTGCCGACCAGCATAGGCGAGAGGCTTCGGCGTTGCTTGTACGGTTCTTTATCGACGAGCACCCGGAGGAGATCCCCCTCAATCAGCAGATGCGTAGGCAGCTACTCTCGCTTCTTTTGGACTACCTTGGTCACCACTTTCCGGAGGTGAGTAATCTTCGCTCTCCCGTGGTCCTCTCGGATCTCTTCGGAGGGTAGTGAAAAAGGAAAATTCGGTAGGGCTATCTCAGCCCTTACGGATCTTGTGCTCCATTTCAAACGGGATTACCATGGATAACTCCATGAATCCCATGTATACACCCTCCTTGTACCAGGGGATTTGGTAGATGAGTTTCTTTCGTCCTCTCTTCTCTATCGTGTATACATGCTTCTCCTCATTTTGCATCATGCGTACCAGCAGGGAGCGTGCAGGCTCCGGGTGGCAGTCGAGGATATTTTTGCCGATTAGATTCTCACCGGGCTTCTGATTCACGATCTTGGATTGCTCATTCATCTCGAGGATTTTGCCCTCACGGTCACATACCGTCACGGCCACATCTGCTTCATCAAAGTAAGGTATCATGTTTCTGAGGTGTTTCTTAAGGTTTATTACGTTACCGCAAATGTAGTAATTCCTTTACATTCGGAACGCGTATAGCTCGGTCCTCTGCCCTCCTGCGTACAATTATTCCCCGGTACCATATAGTTTCTCTGTGTACCTCCCTTTCGAAGTGATCGTAAGTGTGTTCGGATTTCTCTGGGACGTCGAGTTATCGACGTCCCAGAGGTCTTTGGAGCAACCTCCCAGAGAACGCTCAACCTTTCTCTGGGTCATCGGAAACCTCTTCTCTGCGTGTCAAAAAGTTCATCTGCAGGCTCCACCGCAAACTTTCTTTTGCCTAAGACCTCATTTATTGCTATGTTTGTGCGAAGATAAGTGAGCTAAATATCAAGATTTATGAATATTGCCATTGTGAGAGTTGGGAGCGTTGGTTCTGTGAGCGATTTCTCTCTTTCTGGAAGGGGAGAGGAGGACGTTGCATGGTGTCACAGCAGACGGGGCTGTCACGCTCTCTTGGATTGTGGCGTGTAGATGATGTGATAGATGAAAAAGGCCCCGGTAACACCAATAAATCACCATCAGCATAAGTGTGTAAGACCCAAGGCCTTTTTCTTTTAGATTGATCAAAAGACTAACTACATATGAATACAGGAATAATCAAGAGTATCCTTGATACGGATTTGTATAAGTTTACTACCGGTTATGCGTACGCTAAACTTTTCCCTCGTGCGTATGGACGATTCCAATTTGTTGACCGAGGCAAGACTTGCTATCCACAGGGTTTTGATAAGCTGGTGAGTGCAGAGATACAGAAGATGACGGAGCTTCGTATGACCGATGATGAGGCGGCTTTTTTGGAGAGAGAGTGCCCCTACTTACCGCCTATGTATGTGGATTATCTGCGTGGCTACCGCTTCGATCCGTCGGAAGTGCGGGTGAGCTTGAGTGCAGAGGGTGAACTGAGTATAGTAGCTGAAGGTTTGATGTACCGTGTGACGATGTGGGAGACTCCCATACTCGCGATCGTGAGTGAGCTGTACTATGAGCGGATGGGGATGCGTCCCGACCTCGAGCATACCCGTACCTCTGCGATAGAGAAAGCTCGTGAGATGAAGGAGCATCAGCTACAGGTGTCTATGTTTGGGATGCGTAGACGATTTAGTGGCGATGTGGAGGATATGATCACGGGAATCCTCAAGGAGCATGCGGGTTCGAGCCTATATGGGTCTAGCAATGTGTACTATGCAATGAAGCACGGAATACGTGTCACAGGTACTCACCCGCACGAGTGGGTGCAATTTCACGCAGCTATATACGGTTACAAGATGGCTAACTACATGTCTATGGAGGATTGGATCAACGTCTATGACGGAGACCTTGGGACCGTCCTCACAGATACGTATACGACCGATGTATTCATGCGTAATTTCAGTAAGAAACATGCCATGCTCTTTACCTCCCTACGTCAGGATAGTGGCGATCCGCATGAGTTCGCAGATAAAGCTGTGGAGCGGTATAAGGAGCTAAAGATTAATCCGATGACAAAGTATCTCGTGTTCTCGGACGCTCTTGACATACCTAAGGCTATTGAAATAAAGAACTACTGCGAGGGCAAAATCCCTGCGACCTTCGGTGTGGGCACGAATCTCACCAACGATGTAGGCAATCATACCAAGCCGATGAATATAGTGATGAAGCTCTTTGCTTGCAAACTGTCCAAGAACCAACCCTGGCAGAATACGGTGAAACTCTCGGACGTAGCGGGTAAGCACACGGGTGATGCTAATGAGATGCGTCTCGCCATGGAGACACTTGGTATCATTGACGATATCGAAGAGTGATAGGACGGGCTAGCGATAGTTCCAAATCATAGACGATAATAACTTTTTATGACCAACGAGCGGAGTAAGGAGGGTCAACTTGCGGAGAACGCTTATCGACCACTCAACTCCGGTGAGGAGTGCCATCTCGTAGTCTCGGCATCAGTGCAGCCAAAGATGGTTACCGTCTATAGTGTAGGGTGGGGGATCCTTTTTGATGTAAGAGATAGGTAATTTGTCTCGAAACTAATTGTTTAATAAGTTGAATTTTAGTGGATTGTTCTGTTGAATTTATAGGGATGGCCTGCCTCGTGGTAAACAATACTTCCCATGATCCATTCGAGACATGTGGATGTGCCTTGCAGAAACCTCCGGGTCGTCGGGAAATCGACCTCCCGAAGGTCGCCAAAGAAATCTCTGGGTTGTCGGTGAAGCGAAGACCCAGAGAAATTTCAACACATGTACACAAAATAGGAGATTGATCCTGGCGGATGCTGTCTCCAGGTAAATGGTGATTTATTGGGGCTAGTTTGCGCCAAGTTAACTGAGAAGAAATACAACCAATAGAGATATGACTGATATAGATACACAGCTTAGAGAAGCACACGCCGTGGTACAGGAGGTCATCGATGAAGAAATGCGTAGCCTTGGCTCCAAGTCTCCAAAAGGACTGTATGAACCCATGGAGTATATCCTCCGGCTTGGCGGCAAACGTCTCCGCCCCCTACTGGCGTACCTTAGCTATAAGGTGGTGAAGCCTACGGGAACAACTCGAGAGATTGCTCCACTGATGAAAGCTGTGGAGGTGTTTCACAACTTCTCCCTCCTCCATGATGACCTAATGGATGATGCTCCGGTCAGGAGGGGTAAGCCTACGGTATATTATCAGTGGGGGAGCAATACCGCGATTCTCTCGGGTGACGGAATGCTGATAGAGGCATATAGGGCATTGGAGGAGGTGTCACCGGAGCTGGTGGCGAGGTTGCTACCTCTGTTCAATACCATGGCTCTCGGCGTATGTGAGGGGCAGCAGTATGACATGGAGTTTGAGCAACGTAAGATAGGTGACGTGTCTATGCGGGAGTATCTGGATATGATTAGTCTCAAGACCTCTTACCTTTTCCGAGGAAGCATGACTATGGGAGCAGTGCTCGCAGGTGCAACCGATGCTGATACCGAGCATCTGGCTATAGCAGCAGACAAGATGGGGTTGGCTTTTCAGATTATGGATGACTACTTGGATGTCTTCGCAGATCCTGAGTTTGGCAAGCGTAGGGGAGGGGACATTATCGAGGGAAAGCAGACATGGTTACTGCTGACGGCAGTGGATAGAGCCAAATCTCAGCTCATTGAAGCTCTTTCTATCGAGGATGAAGAGATGAGGATAGATGCCGTCCAGAGGGTATATGAGCATCATGCCATTCATACGGATGCCTTGGCGGAAGTTCGTCGACTCACAGAGGAGGCTGTAACGGAGCTGAGGGCACTTTCGATGCCGTCTGATGTACTTCAAGAACTCTTTTACTCCCTTACGGCAAGAGTTATCTGATGACTCCGATAATAGATACCCACTCCCACCTATTCTTGGAGGAGTTTGACGACGATAGAGGCGAAGTACTGGAGAGGTGTAGGGAGGTGGGAGTAGGTCGTATTCTCCTCCCCAATTTGAATGTAGCATCTCTGAAGCGAGTGAATACCTTAGTGGATGAAGTCCCTGACTTGTGTGCTCCGATGATTGGTCTGCACCCGACGGAGTTTGGGGATGACTATGATGCTGAATTGGATCAACTCGAAGAGGAGTTGAGTACAAATACCAGCAGATATGTCGCTATCGGCGAGATAGGACTCGACTACTATTGGAGTACAGATCAAAAGGAGGAGATGAATCTGACCCTGCGGCGTCAGTTAGAGTGGGCTGCTTACTATGATCTACCTGTCAGTCTCCATGCCCGGTCAGCCACGATGGATGTCATTGCTGCTATTAGAGACGTAGGTGCTAACCGATTGAAAGGAGTCTTTCACTCGTTCACTGACTCGGTAGAGGATCTGAAGGCTATACTGGAATTGGAGAGTTTCATGGTAGGAATTAATGGGGTCGTGACATTTAAGAAGTGTGAATTGTCGCATACTGTCAAAAACCACTTGCCTGTAGAAAGGCTCGTCGTTGAGACTGATAGTCCTTACCTAGCGCCCGTGCCTAAGAGAGGAAAGCGTAATGACCCCTCTTATCTCCCTTATATCGTAAGCTACTTAGCTGCTCTTTATGGAATGGAAGAGGAAGATCTAAGGTCGGATTTGTACCGCAATTCCGTAAGAATATTTGGAAAAATGGATTGACAGCCAGTAACTCAACTTACATATTCCTACTGAAATAACTCTCTTCAAACAAAAAAGTACGAAAAAAAGTAGTGTAATACATAGATTTGAGTTAAATTTGTCGGGTGAATGCCCGTGAATTGGAGCTGTTGTTGTACTCTCTTTGGAGGGTGGGGGTGTGGAGGAGGTGCTACAGCGATATGGGTTGTGCATGTGCACATGTCGAAGATGGAGAGGTGCTCGAGTGGTTGAAGAGGCACGCCTGGAAAGCTTGTATACGCCAAAAGCGTATCGGGGGTTCGAATCCCCCTCTCTCCGCAGGTCTGAGGTCTTTATCTAATCTACGTGAAAACAAGGATGGGTAGGGATTTAAGGGCTGGTTACAAGATCAGAATACTGAGGGCTATAGTTCAGGAGAGTTGGAGATTCTGAAGCTGACGAGAAAGTAATTTGACAATAAATAAAGCGTTTTTATCACTAATCTTTAAAAAAGAACTTACAATGAAAAGAATTTTTGCAAGCATCGCACTGGCTGGGCTGTTGACGCTCGGTGTTACCAATGCTGTTGTTGCTCAGACCGATTCTATCGTTCCCACTGAGCAGACAGCTGACGTAGCAGCTCCTGCAGCAGATGAAATTGTAGCTCCCGAGATGGCTGAAGAAGCACCTGTTGTGGCAGAGAACGGAGGGTTCCACCAAGCACTTAAGACTAAGTTCATTGAAGGTGGTCCCGAGTTTATGGCTGCAATTGCGTTTGTGCTGATCCTTGGTCTCGCGTTCTGTCTGGAAAGGATCATTTACCTCAATCTCGCTGATACGAACAATGATAAGTTCCTTAAGTCCCTCGAGGCTAAGCTTGCTGCTAACGATGTGGACGGTGCTCTTGCGCTTGCCCGTAACACCCGTGGTCCAGTTGCTTCTATTGCATATCAGGCGATCCTCCGTCTCAACCAAGGTCTTGACGTTGTAGAACGTTCTATCACTTCGTACGGAGGGGTACAGGCAGGTCTCCTCGAAAAGAACCTTTCTTGGATTACTCTCTTTATCGCGATCGCTCCTTCTCTCGGGTTCCTTGGTACTGTGATTGGTATGGTTCAGGCATTCGATACTATTGAGCAGGTGGGTGATATCAGCCCAACGGTAGTTGCAGGAGGTATGAAGGTCGCGTTGATTACTACTATCTTCGGGCTTATTGTAGCTATGATCCTTCAGGTGTTCTATAACTACATACTCGCTAAGTATGAATCTATCCTCAACCACATGGAAGATGCTTCTATCACATTGGTGGATTACGTGGTAGACTATAACGTAAAATACAAGAACGTAAGATAATATGGCAGTTTCTAAAATACGGAAAACGTCAAGTACCGTACTGCTAGTAATTGCAATTCTTGCTGTGATTATTATGGCGGTTTTCTTCTTCGGAGGATATATTGACCCTACAGCAGCAAAACCAGAACCCAAGTTTACCAACCTGCTGATCTACACTTGCTATGCGGTGTTTGTGGCGGCTCTTGTTGTACTGTTCTATTTTGCAATTATCGGCTTTGCTGGGAAGTTTAAGACGAACCCTAAAGGGGCTATGATGGGCCTGGCTATGATCGTAGGTATAGCAGCTCTCCTTGGCATCACGTATGCTGTCGGTAGTACAGATCGTCTCCCTGTAGGTCCAGATGCTCAGAAGTACAATGTTGATGGATACCTTAAATTCTCTGACATGATGCTTTACTCTATCTATGTGATGTTCGCGATGACGATCTGCGCATTGATATGGGGAGCTGTACGCAATGCTTTGGCAGGTAAGAAGTAATTAAAGTAGTAATTCCAAAAGAAATATATTATGGCTAAAAAGAAGAAAAAGACGCCCGGGATCAACGGATCGTCCACTGCCGATATCTCTTTTATCATGCTACTTTTCTTCCTCCTTACTACCTCTATGGGCTCTGACAAGGGTATCTCCCGTCAGTTGCCACCTGCGGTCCCAGCTGACCAGCAGGATGTGTCCATAGATGTGAACAAGCGTAATATGTTGCGAATCATGGTAAACAATGCGGGACAAATCCTTGCCAATGGGGAGCTTCTCTCTATCGAACTTCTTAAAAATAAGGTGAAGGAATTTGTTCTCAATGAGAATGATGCTGCTAATCTTCCTGAAAGGACGGTTGAGTCGTTCCCTCTCATTGGACAGCAAATGGTAACTAAGAAGCATGTTATCTCGTTAACCAATAATGTTGATACGCGCTATGAGGACTATATTGCTGTGCAAAATATACTTACTGCAGCATATTCTGAGTTGCGAGACGAAAAAGCACGTAAAGAATTTGGCAAACCATTCGCTGATTTGAATGCTCAGCAGCAGGGGGTCCTAATTGATTTGTATCCTCAAAAGATTTCCGAAGCTGAACCGAAGGAGTACGGTAAAAAGTAAGAATTTTATTTTAGAGTATTAATTGCACTATGGGAAAATTTACTAAAAGCGGTGGCCGTGAAGTACCAGAGCTGAATACCATGTCTCTTCCTGACTTGATTTTTGCGTTCTTGTTCTTCATCATGATGGTGACTTCCATCCGTGAGGTGACCATGAAGGTGCAGCTTCAGCTTCCTAAGGCGTCAGAACTTGTTAAACTCGAGAAGAAATCTCTTGCTACCTACATTTATATGGGTGAACCGATGGAGCAGTATCAGGCTAAGTATGGTACTGAGGCTGCCATCCAGTTGAATGACAAGTTTGCTACTCCGAATGATATCTTTGACTTTATTGCGCAGGAAAAATCTTCGATGTCCGAAGCTGATGCTTCGTATATGACGACAATTCTCAAGATTGACAAGGATACTAAGATGGGTATAGTAACCGAAGTGAAGCAGAAGCTTCGTGAGGCTGATGCACTTAAGATATTCTATTCTGCAGTACCTGGTGCTAAGACAGAGTAGCCTATCTCTCATGTGTTGACAAAAATAGCCCCAATGCACAAGTGCATCGGGGCTATTTTTGTCAATTCTCTCTAAATATTACTTCGGTAATTGTACTGTCTTCGAGCTAGATGATACCCCAAAAGGATACTGTTACTGTCCTCGAAGGTGTAAGCTTATGGATGTTGCCTTCGAGGAATAAAGAGATAAAAGCTACAAGAACGCAGTGTAGTGGCAGAAACGGAAGTTCATGCAAACGGTAAATTTGAGTCATTGTTGTTTACTGCAAGAGCAAGGTATAGAGGGTACAATTTTTATTGCATATTGAACATTGTTGTGCAGATATTTTCAAGACAAAACATTCCAAGAGAGGAAAGGGTTGAGAAGCAATCATAGATATTTGTTCACCATTGTTCTCTGGCCTCTAATCAGGGTTGTTTTATCCTACCATCTACACCTTTTATTGTCAGCATTTGGTAGGGGCTGTATTTACCCTGTTTTCCTCCTCCCATGTAAAATCTTTAGTGGATTCTCCGTTAATACTGATAATGGTATCACCTAACACTATATCTGCTTTCGCAGCATCTCCTTCACGAGTCAGTGCTGCCACTATCCAACTGTCGCAACTGTCTATTCGATTCCTAAAGCTATAATCATAGTTTGCAGGTATCTTATCGCTGTGTTTAAAACGTTGTAGGTACATAGATTGATGTTTAATATCTAATACTATGTTGTATTCTTTCCATATACCATTGCCTATGCTTCCTAGCCGTTCCCTGTTTTCAAAGCTACCTACACCTTGTGGTAAAGTAACGGATGATTCGATCTGTTATGGTATCCTTACGAACTGTGACATAATATAGCTCCTATGATTATGTGTAAGACGATTCTGAGGTCGCAAGAACTGGATAAGTTGTTATGCAGAAATCTCTCGTCCTTTTGCTCCAGTCGAATGGAATGGCACTTTCATTGCCTTTGATAGGATATTTTTAACTCAAATTACAAATTCTCTCAAGTATTAGAATTTGATAGTTCTCTTGTCGTAGTCGGTTGATATCGGAGGGTCGATAGAGGATTTCCCTGCTATTTGAGTGTAGGGAATAGTGCTTTTTGTCCCGATAGTCCTGCAACGTGCGGGAGGAAGAAAAGGCCTTTCGCATACTTCCCGTTCCGTAACGGTAGATTTCTTCTCCGAACAGCGTACGGGTTACGTTTGGGCAATCTCCCGAATGCGATTGCTTACTTCTCTGATGCCTGAGATGTGTTGTTTCATCTCGGGCGTTTCTTTGTTGATGGTCTCGTACTCCATAGTTGCGGTTATTGACAGTTGGATTTGGGAAAGGGTGTCTCTACATCCTCACGTTTGTGATAGCACCTATGTCCGATTTGGATGAGAAAAAGCAGTATGGAGGTGTATTCGATAGTGCCAAAGCATTCGCTTGTTGATGTTTAGTATCTCGGTACGCATCCCTACTGTGTAACAGGTCAGGCACTTTGGACTTTGTGCCGAAATGTTCT
>JBAKGE010000040.1:0-17901 GCA_037191085.1 Porphyromonadaceae bacterium
GTGACAATGCCTAGTTCACCCTATCACCGGTGAAATGATTGTACGCAGTGGAGATGAGATTAATGAGACTGCTGCTGAAGCTATCCAGAAGTCACCTATCACTGAAGTAGAGATACGCTCTGTCCTCACATGCGAGAGCAAGCGTGGGGTCTGTGCAAAATGTTACGGACGAGATCTTTCCCACAACCATATGGTTCAGCATGGTGAGGTCGTAGGTGTTGTGGCAGCACAGTCTATCGGTGAACCTGGTACACAGTTGACACTGCGTACATTCCACGCCGGTGGTGTTGCGTCATCGGATACTATTGAGCGTTTCTTCAAGGCCAAGTACGATGGTATCCTCGAGATCGACGAACTCCGTACTGTGGATGCTAAGGACGAGGAAGGGCGCGACATCATGGTTGTCGTAGGACGTCAGGCAGAAATGCGAGTGGTTGACGAGAATACACACATGACCCTTATTACAGACAATATTCCCTATGGTTCCAAGCTTTTCATCAAGTCGGGATCTAAGGTTGGTAAGGATGATATCATCTTCGAGAGTGATCCATTCAATGCAGTAGTTGTCGCAGAGCTCAATGGTAAGATTGAGTACGAAGATCTCCAAGAAAATGTTACCTATCGTGTCCAGACCGACTCCAATGTCGCTTCCGGTCACCATGATCGCATTATCATCGAAAGTAAGGACAAGAGCATGTCACCAGCTATGACAATCATCGATAAGGATGGCAATAAGCTCAAGACCTACAACCTCCCTGTCAATGCTCACTTACAGAAGGACAATAAGCAGACTGTTAAGGCTGGTGATATTCTTGTTAAGATCCCTCGTACAATTATCAAGAGTGGTGACATCACAGGTGGTCTGCCACGTGTGACCGAGCTTTTCGAAGCTCGTAATCCGACTAATCCTGCAGTCGTTACGGAGATTGACGGTGAGATTATTCTCGGACGTGTTCGCCGTGGTAATCGTGAGGTTTCTGTCCTTTCCAAATCCGGTGAGCAACGCTCTTACCTCGTACCTCTGACGCGTCAGCTTTTGGTTCAGGAGAATGACTTTGTCCGCGCTGGTGATCCCATTTCCGATGGAGCCGTTTCTCCATCAGATATCCTTGCTATTCTCGGACCTAATGCGGTGCAGAATTACATTGTTAATGGCGTACAGGATGTCTATCGTAAGCAGGGGGTATCCATCAACGATAAGCACTTCGAGGTCATAGTACGTCAGATGATGCGTAAGGTTGAGGTCATGGATCCGGGAGACACACAGTTCCTCGAACAAGATCTCGTCGACAAGCTGGACGTTACCGAAGCCAACGATAAGCTCTGGGGCAAGAAGGTTATCACTGATGCAGGTGACTCTACCAATTACTTTGAAGGACAGCTGATTACTGTACGTCGTCTCCGCGATGAGAATAGTCAGCTCCGCCGCAGGGATTTGCGCCCGATGGAGGTCCGTGATGCTATTCCCGCTACCACTAATCAGGTGCTGCAGGGTATCACCAAGGCGGCTCTGCAGACCAATAGTTTCATGTCCGCCGCATCATTCCAGGAAACACCGAAGGTGCTCAATAACGCTGCTATCGAAGGTAAGATTGACCACCTAGAGGCTCTCAAAGAAAATGTGATTTGTGGACACCTTATTCCTGCAGGTACGGGACTTCGTGAGTACGAAAAGATTATTGTAGCCTCGAAGAAAGACCTTGAAGCTAAGCGTACTTCAGAATCACGTCGTACAGCACAACCGGTTGTAGTAATGCCTGAAGATGACTAGTCAGAAGCTGCTTGTCTGATTAATTCTAAAGGAGATGATCCCTCACGACTTAATTTTTAGGTCGTGAGGGATCATCTCCTTTTATGGTGTAGTGATCAGTGCCAGGGTCATTATGGTCGGTGGCAGTACAGTCCCCATGTAGCGTGAGTTTGATCCGAGAATCCGTGATTTTGGATCAATGACTATTAACTAGTGCCCTAATGGGAGGGACAAACAGTCCTTATGGGGGTAAATTAGATCCTTGGAGTACTATACCCCCTTGGTATTTGTATAGATACGCTCTATAAAACCTCTGGGTCATCGACGAAGCAATGTCCCAGAGCTTTCTCTGAGAACCTCTGGGACATTGCTTCGTCGATGACCCAGAGAAATCTGAGTGTATGATGCTATCGATGACACGCGCCAACTGCACGCTCGAACGGCAGAGTTTCTTTATACTTTAGCGAGGTGGTTATGGGGCTGAGTTGCCGGAGTCTACATGATGCTGCTCCCGAGGATTGGGGATAGTGTGCATGAGGTCGTCAGAGATAGACAGGTTGAGACTCTGTTTGTCAGGTGTGGTTACCGCTTAAGTATCTCCCGAGTCTTTGGTTCATTTCTGCCCCCTGTTCCCTAGTGCTTCTCTAGTAGAATCTGAAGTTCTGGATCACTTATGCCAGTCTCGTACGAAGTTGAGGTACCCAGTCTGCTACGAGGTACGCATGCAGCTGTCCAATATGTGCTTCAGATACTCTCCTCGAAGTCCGGCGGATAGATGGCACCGGAGGTCCGAGAAAGAGCGAAGCTGTCTTTTGAGTACTGTAAACATGAGTGTGAGTGAAGTCAGACCCTGAGATTGTCAAATCTTTCACCGAGTTTTTGGATGAAATCTTTACCGATGATTCTACTAATCTTGACTTTGTCTATCAGGGATTTTGTACTGAAGATAGCTTGAGAGTTCATATCAATTAAGGTATTGAAGATGATCAACTCTATAGGTTTGTCATCCGTGGGGAGAGACAGAAGATAGGATTTGATGTCGTTGCCAGAGAGTTTTTTTATCTCCTCAATTTCTCTGTCGCCAGTGTACTCACTCAGAGAGGCTTCCTTGAGTCTGGAGGCATCGAAGACGAAGTGGTCCGAGACGTCGCCCTCTGCATCCACATCGATGAGATGCAGGTCGTAATCGGAGAGTATCAAGTACTTTTGTGTGATGACGGTGGTGAACTTGACCGTGCCAAGAGTCGCCATCCCCTTGAGAACGTTTTTGGCGTTGTCTTTGAGTGCATCCTTAGTCGTATAGACTGGGCGAGCGTAGGTGAGAGCATCTACTTTGGGGAGATCGGTCTCCTTGCGTAGAAAGCTCAGTTCCTTCTGAAGCATCTGTTCTATGTACGTGGGGATGTTCCGTTCCTCCGCGACATAGTCAATATTCGGATCTGTATTTGCCTGCTTTTTTCGATGTTTCATGTATACGAACATGAGTGCATATACAACACCGAAAAATATGAGTATGGGAAAGATGATTGAGGTCATTGTGGGTTTTGAAGTAAAAGGTCATACATTTACGGATTTTACTTTTTCCTTCTTGGAGGGAATGAAACCTATGATAGCAAGCAGAACGAGGATACCTCCCACGATTTTGCCACCATATCGCGTGTAAAACGGGAGTTTGAGTAGTTTCTTCTCCTCCAATCCCTGATCACTAAGTATTAGGTCTATGGTTTCGTGATCCAAGTCGATATAACTGTCGTCCGACTTACTGTAACCCACTAGACGAGGTTCTTCGGTAATGTACAGTGGGAGAACGTATGCGATACTGAACTCCGTGTGGAGTCTCGCTATATCCACGTACGTACCATCCTCCAGCAGATAGTCTTCTGTATCGGGCAGATCTACTACCATTTTGAGTACTTCGCGCTCCCCCACGGGGATCTTTGCTCTCGCAGAAGCAGTGATACTGAAGCCGACAATTAGTCCTAATACTACTAATACTCTCTTTAGTCCGGTCATAGGGAGATAAGTATAAAATTGGTTAATAATCTTTGGCGTTTTCAGCAATCTTACAATGCAAGTATTGTACTTCTTGCCGAAGACGTCACTTGATAATCACTAGGGTAATAATGCAAAAGTTTTGCTTCGTAAAGGTATGAAAAATTTGGTGATTAATGCTAGTAATTTGTGAATAAAATAGGACTACAGAGAAGTCTTTGGTAGTAAGTCGAATATTTTTATTTTGACTTTTTGCTCGGTTCTTCCTCTTTAGCTACTCTTCGGGAGAGATGTGGCGTGACTTTTTAGTTTATGGGTAGACTACGAAGCCAGCTCATGCCGAAGGATAATGGTCAGAGCTGTGGTGGAATGGTATAGTATAATTAAGTAACTTTGTAAGGGTGCTCGGTCTCCATAAGCGATATCGGGTACGTGTGTAACCGTATGTTGTCATAATAAAGATATAATTAACTCATATTGAAGACGATGAAGACCAAATTTTCCTTAGCACTAACAGCGGCCACTACAGCATTGTTGCTATCCGCATGTGCCAGCACACTGAAGCCTCTCGCTTCGAGCAATGCCAAAGTAGATCCTCAGCCTTTAGAGCTTAGAGGAGGAATCGTCCCCGCCAAGATTATCCTCGGATTTCCCAAGGGATGGTTCAACCGCAACGCTGAGGTACGTATCACACCGGTACTTAAATATCCTGGTGGTGAGACGTGGGGTACACAGTATAGCTTCCAGGGCGAAAAGGTGAGAGGTAATGCGTCCACGATTCGCCGTGGTGAGGCAAGCACTGTTACCCTGCACTCCGATTTCGCGTGGAAGCCCGAGATGCGCAATGCCGAGCTGGTGCTTCTTTTTGATGCTAAAGTCAATGGTCAGAGGATCAATCTCCCCGAGCTTAAGATAGGTGAGGGAACCCTCGCAACTGAAGCTATCGCCGATGCAGGCTACGTGCGTCCTGCCATAGCTCCGGATGGATTCCAGAGGGTCATCAGGGAGAAGTACGATGCAGACATACACTTCTTGATCCAGCAGGCAAATCTCCGTAGCTCTGAGATCAATAGCCGACCGGTGCAGGAGTGGAAAGAGATCGTAGAGAGTGCCAATATGACACCCAATCAGAGTGTGGACGTCGAAGTACAAGCCTATGCTTCCCCTGACGGAGGGTTGGAACTCAATGAGAAGTTGGCTGCACAGCGCGAACAAAACACCTCATCCTACCTCAAGCGAGAGCTTAAGCGTATGGAGGTCGATGCTCCTGTGGCTGCTCACTACACAGCACAGGATTGGGAAGGCTTCAAGGCTCTCATCGAGAAGAGCAATCTGCAGGACAAGGATCTCGTCCTTCGCGTTCTCTCCATGTACCCGGATCCGGAGGTACGTGAGCATGAGATCAAGAATATCTCATCCGTATTCGGTCAGCTTGCCGACGTTATCCTCCCACAGCTCCGTAGGTCACGTCTCATTGCTAACGTGAAGATTATCGGCAAGAGTGATGCTGAGATACAGCAGATGGTGACCAGCAATCCCGGCGGACTTAAGATTGACGAACTCCTCTATGCCGCAACGCTCACCGATCAGATTCCGGAGCAACAGAAGGTATACGCTACCGCTGCGCGGCTGTTTCCCGGGGACTTCCGTTCGTACAATAATCTCGGAGCTATTGCCTTCCAGAATGGATACATCGACACCGCCGAAAAGTACTTCATCGAAGCGCAGCAGAAGGCAGATGCCGCAGGACTCAAGCCCGAGGAACTGCTCCTCAATAGAGGTCTAGTAGAACTCAGCCGTGGCAATATCAGCGCTGCCCAGACCCTGATAGGGCAGGTCTCTGACATTCCGGCTCTGGACGGAGCTCTCGGACTCATCCAACTAAAGCAGGGAAAGTATGCAGAGGCTGCCAAACTCCTACGCGACGAGACCACCAATAATGGTGTCCTCGCTCAGATCCTAAATAAGGACTATAGCCGTGCCATAGAGCTTATCGACCGTATCGCTCATCCGGATGCTACTACACACTACCTCAGAGCTCTCGTAGGGGCTCGTACCGGTCAGTCGAATCTGATCTCAGAGGGGTTGAGTGCAGCGTTTGCCATAGAACCGGCGATGAAGTCGCAGATCATCAAGGATCGTGAGTTCAGTAAGTATGTAGGGCAGTCGTTCTTCAATGCCATTGTTCGCTAAGGTTGTAAGCGACCGGGACCATATGACCCTATATGAAGTGCGGTACGGTGGAATTCAAATCCACTGTACCGCATTATTTTTCAGCATCTTCGCTTGTCAGAGACCGGTGTCATCGTACATGTGATCCAAAAGCTCTGGGTCGTTGATTTGCCGATGTTCGGGATGTCGACGAAAAAAGCTCTGGGTCATCGCTCAGACAACCTCTGGGTCGTCGCTTCATCAACATCCCGGAGCTTTTTGGGGCACGTTATCGAACCCTATGTGAGGTGGGGTAGAGAGCTGTGATAGGGTTATGCAGGAGTTTATAACCTTGACAGCAGGAGGTAACTCCTATTCCTTCCCTCTGTACCGGGTTAGAAGTTATCAATAGCCTCGAGAGCGACCTTGGCAGTATGGATAGCCAACTCACGTTGAGTAATCATCATATTGTAGATTAGGTCTTCTGTCAGTACTCCCTGTGGTAACTCGGTGGGGAATAACCCCTTGTCGCTATCAATATAGTCTCTTCGCCATTGAGGGCCAGAATAGTATTTTATGATTTTGCGATACTGGGGCAGGGCTTCGTACCACTCGTCCACTGCTTTTGTAAGCTGTTCCTGAAGTTCGACCATACGGTTGAGGATTCCTTCCATCTCTCGTACCCTTTCTATTCTTTTGTGATTCATGGAGTTATCTGCTATATGAGGATTGTTGAGAAAAAGTGCGTAATCTCCATGAGTGTTCTCTTTGAGAAACAAGAACATGAGACTTGCACGAGCGCAATTTAAGGAATCTTTTTCAAAAACTCACTAAGGGGGCGCGTGTAATGAAGGCACCGGTAGAGATAATGTTGGAATAACGGGGAGATAGGGATCAGAAGGATAGCCCGATGCGGGCACGCACAACCCAAGGAGAGGGGCGCGAGTGGGGACCTGGCGAGGACACACGATAGAAGACATCCAGGCGTAGGATACGAAAGATGTTTTCGATCCCAAAGCCGAGTTCCAGATAGCTTTTGCGGATCATCTCAGTGGCATTGGTGGGCAGGACGAAGAGCTCTTGGCTGTAGGCCTGCAAGTTCTTTTGGGTTGTATTACCGTAGAGAAAGTTGGCACTGAGGACTCCACGAAGTCCTAGACGGTTGACGAGAGGAATGCGGTTGAAGATCATGCCTCGCATGTGCCACTGTGCGAAAATGGTAGACCACTCATCGGAGAGAAACTCATAGGGATATAGAAGCTGGAACGCATTGTCATTCAGGAAAAATGCGACATTTACCGGAGGAGTATACAGCATGGGAAAAGGAACGTTGTCCCAGAGCTTGCCGAAGGTGATTTGGTAATCAAGTCTTCCCGCATTACCCATCCAGAGTCGATGGTCAAGCTGCAGTTCCGTACGATTGCGTCTGAAATGTCCGCCAAGTTCGGGCAGTGCACTCTCGTGGCGCAGTGTGAATACCGGGACCTCGCGCTGTACTTGGTTGCGAAAGGCCGAGTGGCGCTGCATGGATCCTTCTCTGATGCGTTCGCCAGGAGCCCAGCGCAGAGCTATGCCAAGGGATGCATCCGTGATACTATTTATGCGATACAGGGAGCTGTCCCTCTGGACTCGGATATAGGAAAGATCGCCTGCAGGAGTATCTGTGAGGTGCTGTGCATACACTCTGGCAGAGAATCCAGGTACTGGCTCTACCTGATACTCCATACTCCAGAGCTTGCGGTAGGAGCGAGATGCCATGTAGGAGGTGCCGAGGTTGTAGAGGAGATTGTCCTTGTCATTATTGACAAATATCTGACCTGGGGTGAAGAGGTCACTGGTGTGAGTGATAGCAATCTCGTGTCGGGGAAATTCTTCTCTGAAGTACCGTTTGTCCCCAAAGCTGTAGGCTCCCGTGATGGAGTACTTGAGACGCTGATCAGTGAGTCCGTAGGCGACATAACCCTCGAAGAAGAGGCGTCTGGAGAAAAAACTGGTAGTCCTTCCCCCTAAGCGTAGTCGTATACCCTCGATGCCATTCTGCCCCCAAACGGAGGTGATGGGGCCAATGTCGAACCGGCTACCTCCGTATAGCTTGTGGGGATTATAGCTCGTGCGGAGATAATTGATAGCGATCATATCGACGAGATCGAAGGCGAATTTGTAGGTGGGTAGCATCTTAAGCTCCTCGAGGAATTGCTTGAGTCCCCTATCGGTGACGAGGAGCTTTGCCTGCCGCTGCTGTGCGTCTGTGGCGTGAACTTCGTCGGGAATATTTGAGTGATCAATTACACGGGGAGTAGGGGGGAAGAGTAGTGAGTCGGAGGGAGAGAAGTCATAGCTGCCGAATGATCGCTCTTGGTTGACGTAAAGGGAGAGGAGGTTCCAGTGGAGACGAAAAGCAGCAGCCATTTTTTCACGGCTGATCATCCATATGCTGGGACAGATTTCGTCATATTCCTGTACGATACGGAGGGCATCAATGAAGTTGAGATTGGTACTATGAGGGACGGTGATGACTGACCGCATCAGGTGAGGGTGGGCATCACGCGTGATGTAGAGGTCACCACAGAGGGTGAAGGCTGTAGGGTGGTAGGGGTAGAAACTGATGACCTGCACCACACGTCCTCGACTGATGATAGTATCGGTAAGGTAGTACTTGTAGTGTTCCGGCCCTGTGGGCGACAGTGGGCCGGCGAACTGTGCATCGAGCATCTTGATATGGGATGCGTAGAGATCGATGTGGGGAAAGAGCTCCTCCAAGCCTACTGTCATCGTACCGTCATCAATATTTTGATCCAGTCCGATATGGTTGCGATATCGGATGACCTCGGTCCTTTTCCGTGTGGCGCCACGTACACCAAAATCTGAGACAACCTCCCGCTGGGAGAGGGGAAGAACCCACCTGCCGTCAAGAGCAGAGTGCTTTACATACTTCTTAAAAGAAGGAAAGAGCAGGTTGATAAACCTGCTCTTTAGATCAAAATTGGCCAAGTTGAGGGACAGCTTATCGACCTGTCGGTAGCTGTAATCGCTCTGTAGTTGCTTTTGCTGTGTGGCGTGCTCCTGTGCGATGAGTCGAATTAGTCGTGTAGCCTCCTCGTCACCTTTCGTGTGCCTGATGCGATTTCCTTCGAGGGTGACATTGGGCATCATGTAGCTCAATGAGTCGGCAGACATTGCCCAAGCCCGTGAGCAGAAGAGGCAGAGCATACCTCCTGTTGCGGCAATAAGGATGAGGATTTCCCCTATGGTATGCGGTCGACTCATACGTCCTTCTGTTCGAGAGAAACGACAGGGAATAAGACTGTTTACCGTCTGCCCTTCTGCTTTGCTTGCTGTTTCTGCATCTCGATCTGCTGCTTTTGCATCTCCTCGAGACGTTCCATGAACTTTGACTTCTTCTTCGGCTTTTTCTTGTTCTCTTCGAGCTGCTTGAGGATCTTGTCCTCGTCGATAGTCCAACGGAATACCTGAGTTTGGATGATACTAATCAGCATGGAGAGGAAATAGTAGTAAGAGAGGCCAGCGGCGTTCTGGTTAAGGAACGAGAAGAGGAAGATAGCCATGAAGTAGGGCATCCACTTCATCATTGGCATCTGTGCCTGACCAGAGGTGGCCTGTGAGACATTCATATAGACGACCTGGGTCACCGTCATGAGGAGGCAGAAGAGACTGATGTGACTTCCGATGAATGGGATGTCAAAGCCCCAGCTGATGATGTCATCGTAGGTACTAAGGTCCTTCGCCCAGAGGAAACTCTCACCTCGGAGGTTAATGCTGGTGGGAAAGTATTGGTACATGGCAATGAGGAATGGCATCTGCAGGAGCATCGGGAGACAGCCCCCCATGGTGTTGACTCCAGCTCGACTGTAGAGATCCATAGTCGCTCGCTGGCGCTCCATCATCTTATCATCGCCCTCATACTTCTTATTGATTTCCTCCACCTGCGGTCTCAGTACACGCATCTTTGCCTGTGATTGGTAAGACTTATAGGTGAAGGGACTGATGATAAGTTTGATGATAATGGTCATCAGGAGGATGATGATACCATAGTTGGAGAAGAACCGCTCAAGGAAGTTGAAGATTGGGACGATTAACCAAACATTGATGAAGCGGAACCAACTCCCCATGTCTACGACCTGTGCGAAGTCGGTCTTGTCACCAATCTCTTTGTCTAACTTGTTCAGGAGGGCGTAGTCATTGGGACCACTGTAAATCTTAAGATTCAGAGGAGCATTGTCAGTGAGGGCAAGAGTGAACTTTGCTCTCATGTCCTTGACAATACCCCCGGCTTTAACGTCCTTAATGGCTTCGTGTTCTACTTCTGCACTTTCCAGACCCTGAGGCGCATATACGATTGTGGAAAAGAACATGTCTCGGAAGCCAATCCACTTTAGAGTCCCGGTAGGAGTCTCGCTGTCGCTCTTGTTGGTGTTCATCTTCTCCACGTCTTTGCTTGACTGTTGATACACCATGCCGGAGTACCGTTGTTCGGTCTTGAGACTCTTCTCATTCTGATAGGTAGGAAGGTGTATGTCCGCATCAAGATAAGGTGCTCCAGGAGAGAGGAGTGAGCGGAATGTAGGGTTAGCAGTGATCTGCAGATCAAGCATGTACTTGCTCTGCAGCGAGTATACGAATGTAAGCTTGCCGCCATTGCTAGCTTGTGCTGTTAGTTCTACCGTAGTAGGGTCTTTCTGCTGACCAGTGAAGTAGAGATCCTTGGTGCTGATTACCCTGTTTGATGAGGTAACGAAAGTAAAGCCCATATCGGCATGCTCGGGACGGAATAGGCGTATTGGCTGACCTAGGAAGTCGTTGTAATGGCTGAGTTCGGATGACGTAATCCTGGCACCATGAGAGCTGATTTCGAAGGTGACAGAGTCATTTCGTAACGTGAATGTCTCGTCGCTTCCCTGTGCTGCCGAGGCAAACTCTCCGTAGATTTGCATGTTCTGTAGGGCAGCAAGAGAGTCCTTCTGTACTTGTGTGAGGGTGCTATCTGTGGGGAAGACGGAGGGAGTAGCATCCTTGCTCCGTCCATGGATGAGTTGCTCCTGCTCTGCTTGCTGTACTGCGATGATGGAGTCATTGTAGTGCTGCTGTAGTGCAAGCTCTTCCTGAGAGGGACGTCCCAACCAAGTGAAGACCACAACTACAACACCCATTAGGATGAGTCCGATTACCGTATTTTTATCCATCTATTGATCTGTGTATGCTTTCGTATTGCGATTGAAATATCGAGGGGTAATTCTCTGGCACTCCGGATTTAATTGTCCTTGGATCCTCTGTAGCTGATAGCCGCAGCGATGAAAGACATGAAGAGTGGATGTGGGTGAAGTAGCGTGCTGGAGTACTCGGGGTGGAACTGTACGCCGATGTACCACCTCTTGGTAGGGAGTTCGACCACCTCTACGAGACCACTGTCAGGATTAGTCCCAGAGAGACGTACACCAGCCTCGCGGAATGCGTCGGCATACCGGTCGTTGAATTCATATCGGTGGCGATGACGTTCTCTGATGTCTGTAGTACCATAGGACTCGGCCACCTTGCTGCCTTCACTCAAGTGACAGTCATATGCACCCAAGCGCATAGTCCCACCCATGGAAGTGACGGTTTTCTGCTCTTCCATGAGATCAATGACGGGATCAGAAGTCTTGGAGTCGAACTCGGTACTGTTGGCATCGGGTAGTCCGAGAATGTTCTTGGCAATCTCTATGCAGATGCACTGCATGCCAAGACAGATCCCGAATGTGGGGAGGTCGTGTACACGGCAGTACTGCAAAGCGATGAGCTTTCCCTCAATACCCCGTGACCCGAATCCCGGGGCGACGACGACACCATCAACGCCTTGTAGGAGTTCGGCTACATTGTCCTCTGTGATACGCTCACTCTGGATGCGTACCAGCTCTAGTTTGTGGTCATGATAGATAGCTGACTGCTGTAGGGCTTCGTCGATAGACTTATAAGCATCCTGTAGCTCTACGTACTTGCCGACAAGGCCAATACGAACACTTTCAATCGCATTATCCTTCTTGGCGAGAAAATTGTGCCACTCTTTCATCTCAGGGGCCTCCCCGGGCTCTACCCCGAGCTTACGGAGTACAACCTCGTCCATTTTCTGCTCCCGTAGCACGAGTGGTACCTCGTATATGGAGGGAACATCATAGGATTGCATCACTGCGTCTACGGGGACGTTGCAGAAGAGGGCCACCTTGGAGAGGATTGTCTTGCTGAGCTTTTCCTCGGTACGGAGCACCAGCATATCGGGCTGGATCCCCAGCTCCTGTAGGGATTTGACTGAGTGTTGTGTTGGTTTTGTTTTCACCTCCTTGGCTGCCTTTAGAAAAGGTACGTAGGTCAGGTGAACCACCAGGCAATTGCTCCCCAGTTCCCATTTCAGCTGACGAACGCTTTCAAGGAAAGGCAGGCTTTCGATGTCACCTACCGTGCCCCCTATCTCAGTAATGATGAAATCATAATCTCCAGTATTGCTCAGCCGCTTTACATTGCGCTTGATTTCATCAGTGATATGTGGAACGACCTGCACCGTCTTGCCGAGAAAGTCTCCTTTACGTTCACGTTCGATTACATTCTTGTACACACGACCGGTAGTAATATTGTTAGCACGGGAAGTGCGGACATCCAGAAACCTTTCGTAGTGACCGAGGTCCAAATCTGCTTCGTATCCATCCTCTGTCACGTAGCACTCTCCATGTTCGTAGGGGTTTAGCGTACCGGGATCGATATTGATATAGGGGTCAAACTTCTGGATCGTGCAGGTATAACCGCGACTAATAAGGAGCTTACCCAAGGATGCTGCTACAATCCCTTTCCCAAGCGATGAGACCACACCACCTGTGACAAAAATGTACTTCGTATTTCTTTTCATTTCCAAAGGAGAAAAATAGAACATATCTATCAGTGACAATCTACTTGCGCAAAGGTAACATTTTTTCGGTGAATTATCATTTTGGAGACCTCCGTTTTGTGGGAGAAAAGTCACGTTGATTTTGTCTGGTAGATTTTTTGTATCTTTGTCCTGTCAGTAGCCGTTAGGAAAGGGTAAAGGTGTGAAATTAGTGTTACGGTAGTACCCAATATTTAGGAATCATAAATTTAGACAGTTGTTTTATGTACACATCATCAAAAATTATCATCGGAGCCATAGTTGCGACAGTGCTCCTTGCGGCATGTTCTCAAAAGAAAGAAGAGACAAAGACAGCAGAAGCACAAGAGATCACCGCTGTAGCTCACTCGGCGATCACTTACCCTGTTGCTTTGGATCAGAGCAGTATCTACTGGGAAGGTCGTAAGGTGGGCACGGGTAGCAAACACGTAGGCACCATCGCCCTCAAGAGCGGAGAGGTAGCATTTGATACTGACTCTATGAAGCTAAAGGGTGGCGACTTCATCGTGGATATGAACAGCATGAATAACCTCGACCTCAAGGGAGAGATGAAAGCTAAACTTGAGGAGCATCTCAAGAGTGCAGACTTCTTCGACGTCGAGAAGTATCCCGAAGTACGCTTCCAGATCGTATCTGCTGATGAGTTAACCGCTGACGGACACTACAGGGTGGTTGGCAATCTTACGATGAAGGAAACCACCAATAATATCGAATTCGACGTCGAAATTACCTACGATGCTGCGACAGGCACACTGTCCGCAGAGAGTGATGAGATCGTCATTGACCGTACCAAGTGGGGTGTCAGCTACGGATCCAAGAATATATTCAAGGATCTCAAGGATAACATCATTGATGATCAGATCAGTATTAAGCTCCATATCGTCGCCAAGGTTTGAATTTACTGCGAGCTTGATCTGAAGGATTACTCTTCGATCTCGGGACTGCTTTCCGTCGAGATAGTCCCTCTGGTTGTATTCTTGTCGCAGACAAGCATTCGGATTTCTCTGGGTCGTCGGTTCGTCGATGACCCAGAGCTTTCTCTCGCAACCTCCGGGACATCATTTTATCGACGACCCAGAGGTTTTTATGGCGTATACCGCATGTCTCGGATAAATAAGGGGAAATGTGGTTTGGTGTGATGTGGGTTATTCTTGCGACTTTTTCGTATCGATCATATTGAATTCACGAAATAATAGGTAGCTGCTTTTTTCGGAACGAAGCCTCTTCTTTCGTCCATTCAATCACTGTACACTTAATCACCCCGTCTCGGATATGATAATGAATGACGTGGGGCTAGGCAAGAGCACAAGCCAAGTGGTACTTAGCCCCCCTGATTTGCACCCATTTCGTTGCTTTTTCGTAATATCTCGAAATGGAACTAAATTATTCGTAATAAAATCATGTATTTAGTGGAATAATTAGTAACTTCGCACAGAGTAGTACATTAATTTTCGAATCCATAATGATAGAAAAAATAGAAGAGCTGAAGAAGGAATTGTTAAATCTGATTCAGCCTGAGACGGCGGACGCCTTGGAGCAACTTCGTCTTAAGTACATGAGTAAGAAAGGGGCACTCAATACCCTGATGGCAGACTTTAAGACTGTGCCCGCTGATGCCAAGCGTGAGGTGGGAATGCGTATCAATGAGCTCAAGCAATTGGCTCAGGAGCGTATGGACGGATTTGCACGACACTTCAAGGAAGAGACCTCTGCCTCGGAACTTTCCGCTATGGACCTCTCTCGTACGGCGTATCCTATAGAGCTTGGCTCCCGTCATCCGCTCAGTATCGTGAGGGATGAGATAATTAGTATATTCTCGCGCCTGGGATTCAATGTCGCTGAGGGCCCGGAGATAGAGGATGACTGGCATGTGTTTGAGTCACTGAATTTTGCTCCTGATCATCCTGCTCGTGATATGCAGGATACGTTTTTCGTCAGCCATACTCCGGAGCTTGTGCTCCGTACCCATACTTCATCGGTACAGACACGTGTGATGGAGCAGCAGCAGCCTCCTATCCGTATCATTTGCCCGGGTCGCGTGTATCGCAATGAGGCAATTTCCGCACGCGCACACTGCTTCTTTCATCAGGCGGAGGCGCTGTATGTCGCCGAAAACGTCAGCTTTCAGGATCTCCGTCAAGTGCTGATGCACTTTGCTCAGGAGATGTTCGGGGCAGATACTCGGATACGTCTTCGTCCATCCTACTTCCCATTCACCGAACCGTCGGCCGAGATGGATATTTCATGCAATATCTGCGGTGGCGATGGTTGTGGTTTCTGCAAACACACAGGCTGGGTAGAGATCCTCGGGTGCGGTATGGTCGACAAGGCTGTGCTCGAGGCATGTGGCATCGACAGTACTAAGTACTCAGGATATGCATTGGGTATGGGGATCGAACGCATCACCAACCTCAAGTACAGCGTCAGTGACCTTCGGCTATTCTCTGAAAACGACCTCCGATTCCTCAAACAGTTCCAGAGTGCAGAGTAACACACCACATTCAGCATATAGACATGACGACGAAGGAGAGATACGAAAGGATACTCAATTGGTTTGAGGTTAATCAACCCGTGGTGGAGACCGAACTTCACTATGGCGACCCTTTTCAGCTCCTCGTGGCGGTTGTCCTCTCTGCCCAGTGTACGGACAAACGTGTTAATATGATCACTCCTGCGCTCTTCGAGGCTTATCCCACGCCCGAAGCCATGGCTGCAGCCACGGTGGATGAGGTCTTCGACTTCATTCGCTCCGTGTCTTATCCCAATAATAAGGCCAAGCATCTTATTGGTTTGGCGCGAATGTTGGTATCTGATTTTGGCAGTATCGTCCCCGACGATATGGAGCAAATCACTCGCTTACCTGGGGTAGGGCGCAAGACGGCCAACGTCGTCCTCAGCGTCATTTATCAGCAAGATCGCATAGCTGTAGATACCCACGTCTATAGAGTGTCCAAGCGTCTGGGGCTTGTCCCCCAAAGCGCTAATACCCCTCTGAAGGTTGAACTTCGGCTAATGAAGAATATCCCGACTCACCTCCTCGGACGAGCACACCACTGGCTGATTCTTCACGGACGATATGTATGTACTGCACGCAAGCCTAAGTGTCTCGAGTGCCCGCTGACAGAGTGGTGTAGGTACTTTCATCGCAGTGAAACCACCCTCCTTGCATAAGGGTTGTGATACCAAGGGTCTGAGCGCAGAAGAATAGAATATCATCAGTACTTCAAAATGATTATGAAAACAGCTGGAAACACTATCCCCTATGTCCCCGTACTGGACGCATTAGATCTCTCTTCCAATGAGATCATCATGGAGGAGCACTCCCTGCGACTTCCGATCATGACGAATAACTGGAGTGATCAGTACCCTTATCTCCCCATATCCACCGTGGATGTAGCCTATTCGAGTAAAGGTCTGTATCTGCGCTTTTATAGCAGAGGAAAGGGGCTTAGAGCACAGATAGCCAATGACGGTGACCGTGTGCATCAGGATAGTTGTGTCGAGGCGTTCGTGCAGCTTCCGGGCGATTCTCGGTACTTCAATTTTGAGTTCAATTGTATCGGTACCTGTGATGCTTCGTACCGTTACAGTCGGGAGGAATCCACTCCCTTCACTCCAGAGCAGTATAGTCTAATTGAGAGGGTCACCACCGAGCGTCGCGATACCCTCTTTGAGCGCCCCAATGGGGTTTTCCCCTTCTGTGTATCGGTACTCCTGCGATTCGAAGTGCTGGGGATACACAGTATGGCAGAGCTCCCGGACTGTATCATGGCCAACTTCTACAAATGTGGAGATCTCACCACTGCACCTCACTTCGGCTCATGGCAGCCTATAGATGCACCGCGACCGGATTTCCATAGACCAGAGTTTTTTAAACCTCTTTACTTCGAGGATCAAACCAAGTAAAACTCACTAAAAGCGTATGAATAAATCAGGTATTCTGTGTCTGCTCTTAGTCCTCCTTTGTCTGTCCTCCTGTGGTGTCTACGATAGCAAACGAACGACGGAGCTCGTCTCCTTTGACTCAGTCGAGAGCCTGGTCGCATTCATGGAGGAGAGGAGCTGGGTCTTTGAGCTCAGCCGTGTCACGGGCGCATCAGTTCCCACTAGTTTCAGTGCTTTCGGTTATGATATGACGGTAGCCGGAGAGCAACTCAAATGTCAGCTTCCATTTTTCGGACGTGCCTACAGGCCTACTCTCGACGGTAAGAATCCTATGAACTTTACGGCCCCTATCCGTCGGTACGAGGTAGAGATTCGGGAGAGCAGGAAAGAGGTCCTCGTGCGTATCGAAGTCGAGAATGAGCAGCACAATACGATACGTTTCATCTGTAGCGTCTACCCATCGGGTACGATGTATGTCACGATGAACTCGTCCGATACTGAGAGCCTTGCTTACTTCGGACATCTCCGCAAACCTCGGGAGTAGTTTGATGGGTTGGGGGGAGGACAATCGTCCTACGTCCTTGCGCTCAGAGGTCGTGCGCTTATGTTACGTCTGAAGCAACATTGGTCGTAGTATTCTGGCTTACTTTTGTGGTCGGGATGGGCTCTGTTGTCGCTCGGAACTCAAACGATTATTTGAAAAAGATTGGAACATTGGTTCAAAAAGCTCTGGGACGTCGATTTATCGATGACCCATTAGTTCTGAAAGAAAGGTTCCAGAGAACGACAAGCCGTTCTCTGGAACCTTTTTCGTACCATCTGCCCTCTTTTGCCGATAATATCATGGCGGGTTGCCTGCTTATATAGCTTAATATCAGATAATTAAATTCTATCAAATTAAGTATTTCAGACCGATATTTCGATCTAATTTACCTCCACTCGGAGAGGTCGGCATGTGCCTCTACTTGCCTCTCTATATTGTCGGGAAGAGAGGGAAAGAAGTCTATACCCGTGATGCGCTCAACCTCATCGATCGAATTAACGTAATGTGCTTTTCGTCTGTTGCCTTTCTCGTTTCGGCAAACAAAACCTATAGCCTTGGGAGTGCCACTGAGACAGAGGATGACCTTGAAGAATGCCTCCGGTACCCACACCTTGCTATCCCCTATCGTGATATGCTCCTCCTGCAGTCCTTGAATCTTTGCTCTTAGTT
>JBAKGE010000147.1:0-2922 GCA_037191085.1 Porphyromonadaceae bacterium
GGACTGTATGGTGATGACTTCAGTATGGTACACGGTACAAAGACACCTCCCCCTCATGCTTATGTGGCCGCGTACCTCTGGCTTCAGAAAGGTTTCGGGGCGGACGCTGTGCTACATTTCGGTACTCACGGTAGCCTTGAGTTCACGGTGGGCAAGGCAGTGACGCTCGCTGCCGAGGATTGGGCTGATAGGTTGATAGAGGCAGTACCGTCCTTTTACTATTACACGATCTCGAATGTAGGCGAGGGGATCATCGCTAAACGTCGCATTCATGCAGGGCTTGTGTCGTACCTCACACCCCCATTCATGGAAAGTCGAACACGAACACAATATGAGGGATTATTTGCAGAGCTTGAGGGTTGGCATGCGGCAGAAGGTGTGTCGAAGGAGCCATTCGCCCGTAGGATTACTGCTGCAGTGCAGCGACTCGGAGTGCATGACGACCTACAGCTGAGTGCCACTACTTCGATGTACTCCGACGCCGAGATCGCTACGATAGAAAGCTACATAGAGGAGATCGCGAACGAGAAGATGACAGGTGCCCTATACACTCTTGGAGAGCCTTTCGATCCGGAGCATCTGACATCAACGGTGCTGGAGATGTCTGCCTCACCACTGGCATACAGCATTGCACGACTGGATAGAATCCGCGGCGAACTGTCTGCCAAAGACTATGAAAACGGTGCACATGTGTCACATCATTATCTCAAGCCTGTAAAGCAATTGCTCGCGCACTACCTCTCTCATCCTGCGGATGCTACGAAGCAGGCAGTCTATAGGATGGCGAAGATACTCCCCGAAGAGGTGACACGCTACTCTGAAGTAGATCTTACAGCCAATAGTCGTGCGAGCGGAAATGGAGATATGCCTGCTATGACCAGTAGAAGTGCGGAGGAACCGTCGGCAGATGACATAGAGAGAATGACCGCCGTGGCGGAGGTCGTGCGCACGATGAATCGGATAGAGGAGTGGCGCAGACTCCTGGAAATCTCTCCCGATGAGGAGATGAAAGCACTCCTACATGCCCTGAGTGGCGGATACATAGCTCCCTCTCCCGGTGGAGACGTGGTACGTAATCCCAATACCCTACCTACCGGTCGTAATCTTTTCTCTATCAACGCAGAGAGCACTCCGACCATCACAGCATGGAATCGAGGAAAAGCACTGGCACAGGCCAGCTTGGAGCAGTATGTACGCAAGCATGGTGACTATCCTCGCAAGGTAAGCTTTACACTCTGGGCGGGTGAATTCATCGAAAGTGAGGGAGCTACGATAGCACAAGCATTGTATATGATAGGCGTGGAACCTATCAGAGACACCTCCAAGAGAGTGACAGACCTGAGACTGATACCGTCGGAAGAATTGGGACGACCCCGCGTGGATATAGTGGTGCAGACCTCAGGACAGCTCAGAGACCTTGCTGCTTCTCGGCTCAAGCTATTGACGCGGGCCGTCGAACTGGCTTCGGGGGCAAAGGGAGATAGGTACGAAAATCATGTCAGTGCAGGTACCCTCTTTGCGGAGAAGGAGCTGGTCGGTTCGGGCGTGGCTCCTGCTCGGGCTCGAGAGCTGTCGAGGATGCGTGTATTCGGAGCAATGAACGGTAATTACGGCACCGGTATTATGCGACTGGTAGAGAAAGGTGATGCCTGGGAGAAGACTTCGGAACTGGCACAGACATACATGAATAATATGAATGCGCTCTACGGCAGTGACGATGACTGGGGCAGGAGTGTGGGGGAATTGTTTCGCATAGCTCTGCACAATACAGATCTGGTTATTCAGCCACGTCAGAATAACACGTGGGGAGCGCTGAGTCTGGATCATGTGTATGAGTTTATGGGCGGGATCAACGCTTCAATAGAGGAGGTGACGGGCAAGGCACCCGATACTTACTTTGCCGACTATCGCAATCGTAGTAGATACCGAATACAGGAGTTAAAGGAAGCAATAGGCATAGAGAGCCGCACAACGCTTCTCAATCCTGAGTATATCAAAGAGAAGATGAAGGGAGGGGCGTCGTCTGCCAATACGTTCGCGAAGACGATCCGAAATACCTATGGGTGGAACGCAATGAAAACAGATGCTATAAGCGAACAACTATGGGACGAGCTCCATGAGGTGTATGTGAAGGACAAGTTCGGTCTCGGTATTCGGAAGCACTTCGAGGAAAAGAATCCTGCGGCCTTACAGGAGATAACAGGTGTGATGATAGAAACGGCACGCAAGGGAATGTGGCATGCGGATGAGCAGCAGTTACGTGAGCTGGCACAGCTGCATAGCGACCTCGTCGTCCGCCATGGCGCAAGCGGTTCGGACTTCCTTGACAATCCCAAGCTCACGGACTTCATCCACGCTCGAATCAATCTTTCCGCCCAGAAAGCCTACACCACGGCCATAGGAAAGGTGAAGGATGCGGATGCATCAGCAGTGGACGACGGCGTAGTGCTCAGGAAGGAAAATGTCCACTTAGGCAAAGAAAAGTCGGTCGGGATCCGCAGTGGTCTCATCGTCGGATGCATCACACTCCTTCTCGTGGTGCTGACGATCACACTCGTACGTAAGCGTCGGCAGAGAGGAGATGTCTGAACTGCCCATTTTGTGAGTATCAAATGGTAAGAGATGCGCAGGTTGGGGCTACAAAATTATCTTCCCCCGAGACACAATACGTCAAAATAGCCCGAGTTGATCATATCATAATCCTCACATGCGTCCCAAAAGCTCCGGGTCGTCGCATCATCGACGACCCGGAGCTTTCTTTCGAGATCTCTGGGACATCGATATATCGACGTCCCAGAGGTTTTTTCCGAGCCTATCGTATGCCTCTGCAAAATGAATCGGGATGTAGCTTAGTGAGGGGGGGGTGGTTTGTCCTTATATCAAGCTCATGTCGAGAGATATAAGGTATGGTTGCCTACTTAG
>JBAKGE010000148.1:0-2919 GCA_037191085.1 Porphyromonadaceae bacterium
ATGACGTGCAATATCACTCGAAACCTACACTGCTGGAGTATGTCTGTGAGCTTTATTCCTGTAGGTCCTTTCAAGTCCTACCACTTTACCATCGGGGTGAATTCTCAGTTGCTTCGGGATTTGAAGTATCAGGAAAGCAGTCATCCGTCATACACAAACTTATGGTATTAAAGTAGTAAGCATGGAAAAGATCCAATTTTTGTTCAGACCGGCTTCCTCTCAGGGATTTGAGGAGCTGATGCAGAGGTACGAAGTACAGATGCCCGAAGAAGGCTTTAAGCTCAGTGCCGAAACACTACCGTCTCTCCCGCAGGATGCCACGATTCTCGTGTGTGAGTTTACGATACCTATTACGCCTGAAGTAATTGATTACTTTCCCAACCTTAAACTAATCGCTAACTATGCTGTCGGCTTCAATAATATTGATGTGGCGTATGCCAATAGCAAGGGTATCCGGGTTGCGAATACGCCACAGGCTGTAGTACAGTCTACCGCAGAGCTGACGCTGGGACTGCTACTAAGTGTCTCGCGCCGTGTAGCAGAGTGGGATCGACTCATGCGGACCAAGCGCTCCAGTGACAAAGGTGGACTGCATGCAGGCATGGGGACTGACCTCAAGGGGCGCAAGGCAGGCATCATAGGATATGGAAATATAGGAAGGGCCGTAGGCAGAATGATGCAGGCATTCGGAATAGAGGTTGTATACAATAAGAGACATCCACTGACCCCGGATGAGGAGAAGAGCCTCGGCATATCCTACGCATCTCAGGAGGAAATATTTCGTGGCTGTGACATTATCTCTCTTCATACTCCCTATACTGCAGAGTCACATCACTTGGTCAATGCCCGAACCCTTGCAATGATGAAACCCTCTGCGATTCTCCTCAATGCAGCTCGAGGCAAAGTGGTGGATGAAGCAGCCCTGGTGCAAGCTCTCAAGGAAAAGAGAATATTTGGTGCCGGTCTCGATGTGTTCGAGTACGACGATAACCCGCTCGATGAACTGTATGATCTTCCTAATGTGGTAATGACCCCTCACGTGGGAACCCAGACGACAGAAGCTCGGAGAGATATGGCAGAGGAACTCTCTAATAACGTTGTCGGGTTCGTCGAGGGTGATCGTCCGGTCGCGTATGTACGTTTGCGATAGTATCTCTCGCTTAATGTAAATTCTGTCCAAGAACCTGCTCTTCCTTGTCTGGATAAATAGCTGCTGGGATGGTTTTCTCGTTTGTATCTCACACATGAATATGTGAGGTTAGATTTCTCTGGGTCGTCGTTAAAGCGATGACCCAGAGCTTTCTTTGGCAACCTCTGGGACGTCGAATTATCGACGACCCGGAGGTTTTTTATGGGATATGCCTACGTGTCCGGAGTGGATGAAGTGAGTACTGTTCTGCTATGACGTGGAGTCCTCACTAAGATTTTTCTGCTAATCCTGTTAAATTCAGGGGTTAAAACTTTCATTTATGAAATGATGTCCCCCTATTTCCAATGTCAAACTCGCATCGCTTCGTAGGAGATAGTTCCGAAGCATTGGATGAGGCACCTCTTCCTGAAATGTCTTTCTTTTCCGTTTAGATTCTTACAGGTAGTGTCATCGATATTCATCCTAATCTCGTAAACGAAAAACGCTGAACCACATTCGTAGTCCAGCGTTCATTCGAAACCTTAACCAACTTAAATACTTATTAGAAATGAAGTGCGCAGGATGAGACTCGAACTCACACATCGAAACCGATACTACCCCCTCAAAGTAGCGCGTCTACCAATTCCGCCACCTGCGCATACAAGACCTACGTCATTTGCCCAAAAGCAATCTCGATCGTCAAAAGACAGTGCCCAAGACAGGACTCGAACCTGCACGTCATTGCTAACACTAGTACCTGAAACTAGCGCGTCTACCAATTCCGCCACTTGGGCTACTTTAGTAGGACCTATCCTGATTGAGAATGCCTGCTCTTTGACTCAGACACCGAGCACTAAACCTTTTTAGTATTGCTCTTTTGCGATTGCAAAGGTACACAAATTTTTTAACTTCCAAAAATTTATCTCTCTTTTATTCTTCAAAAACACCTTTCTCTTTCGGATTATCTTAGATAGTACTTCCCGAGATATAGCTTATTGGGTTTTGTTGAATTTTTTGTACATGCCTGAAGGAAGGTGTGTTATGTCGTATATATCCTTATTGACACCACTGCCTTGACCACACTTATCCGCACTCCGTCTTGGTACTTAGATCATGTGGCGGAATCAGCTAATTAACGCTCAACTGTATTTAAACAATCACCTTATCTCCGTTTTACAATCCACTCCGATGCTGGTAAAATCGCGGACAACAATATTTTGACCTGTTCCCGTCTCACAACCAATACAGTATCTGCTAACTTTGCTGGATAGGAGAACAAAGATGTACCGTCTATGCTGTGATGCTTTTTCGATATGTGTCTTTGTTGTCTTGGGATTTCGTGCTTGATACTGGGCGCAAATTTGACACTTCTGCTCTTCTCTTGTTACTCTTTTTCCCTCTTTTGTTACGTGTACAGATGAGGAATGTACCCTTTTGTCCCGAATCTAAACTTTGCATACGAGTTACTTGTACATTACGAAACTCGCATCGCTTATCTGTTTTCGACGATTGTATATTTACCTTGATTGTTACTCTGACTGCTTGTGCTGACGTGATTGCGTTGTTGGGGTACTCTTGCCTCATTATCATCTTCACGTCTGCATTTATTGTCTGATTCTGTCTCCCCGCCCCTTACCGATGACGGTTGCCATTATGTACCTAAAGTAGTTTGTCAAACTAAAATTATCATACATTATTTTATCTGTCTCCGCCAATAGTTTTGGGGTGGACATATCTATTCCCTTTATCTGAGAGAGCCCCGTAATTCCAGGTGTATAGTTGAATAGTTC
>JBAKGE010000041.1:0-17850 GCA_037191085.1 Porphyromonadaceae bacterium
CCTTCTGAAGGTAACATTTACGCCACTTGCAGACTTTCGAGGTGTAGGGCTCGACAAAAAGGTCCGGGTCATCGCTCCACCAACGACCCAGACCTTTCCGAAAAAACCTCCGGGTCATCGCTCCACCAACGACCCAGAGCTTTCTCGTGAAACCATCCACGCCGATATTCGAGAGAGAAACCAATTTCTTTTGACCCCCTGTTGTTGAATATATTATGTTTGCAACAACAAAACAATACTAACGGAATCAATTGAACTTTTGATTACCTTTGTGATGAGTGTTTATGTAAATTAAAAAAGAGATGAATAAAATTACTTGTATTTGCCTTGGTGTCCGCAACATGAGTCTTGCAGTAAGATTTTATCGTGATGAACTCGGTTTCGAGACTAATGAAAAAGGAAATGAACCACAGGTTGTATTCTTCAATACCCCCGGTACAAATTTTGAGCTTTATCCGCTTGAGCTGCTCCCCAAAGACATTAGTGAAACGAATCCGCCGAAAGTTGCTGATGGCTTTGCGGGAATTACACTCGTCTACAATGTGGAAAGACGCGAAGAGGTGGATGTGGTTATCGAAAAGGTGCGCAAGGCAGGAGGCCGGATTGCAAAAGAACCTGCGGAAACTTTCTGGGGTGGTTATCATGCTTACTTTTCCGACCTTGACGGGTATTATTGGGAGGTGGTGTGGGGACCTATGTTCGAATACGATGAGAATGGTCTGCTAAAAGACTTGTAATGTTTTCCGAAGAAGGATAATTAAATCTTAAAACAGAAGTTGTTAAAGAAACATTATACTATACGCGGCGATATGAAATTAAACAACATTAGACTTTTAGTGTCCAATTTTGGTAAAAGTTTCAGGGTCTATTCCGAGAAGTTTGGGTTAAAGAGGACTTGAAGAAAATAGGAGGAACTATGCTTGCACGGTATGATTAATTGTATGTGTGGTAATTCAACAGACAGACGGAAACATATGATAAAGTAATAAAGACTATGGCAAGAGCAACAACAAAAGCGGATTTGATGGCATCTGCCAACGGACAATTCGACAAGATGTGGAAACTCATCAACAGTATGAGCGAAGAATGGCAGAAGGCAACCTTTGCCGACGAAATGGCAACGGCCGGTAAAGAAACACACTGGAGCAGGGACAAGAACCTGCGTGATGTGCTTGTACATCTGTACGAGTGGCATCAGCTGCTACTGAGTTGGATAAAAGCCAATCTTGACGGCGAGAACAAGACCTTTCTGCCCGAACCGTACAACTGGAAAACCTACCCGGCAATGAACGTAGAGTTTTGGAAGAAGCATCAAAGCACGCCATTGACAGAAGCAATGGCGAACTTAAAAGAGAGTCACAAAGAGGTAATGACACTGATAGAGCAATTCTCCAATGATGAACTCTTTGCCAAGGGTTCGTTCGGTTGGACTGGCACTTCCACGCTCGGTGCTTACTGTGTTTCCACAACGGCAAGCCATTATGACTGGGCGATGAGGAAGATAAGGATGCATATCAAGACAAGCAACAAATAGATAAGATGGAGGAATAAACCAATGGCATTTGACTATGAAAAAGAATACAAGGAATTCTACATGCCCCCCAACAAGCCCGGTATCATTACTGTGCCAAGCATGAACTACATAGCCGTTCGCGGACAGGGAGACCCGAATGTAGAGGCGGAAGAATATAAACAGTCGATCGGACTTTTGTATGGAATCGCGTTTACCATCAAAATGAGCAAAAAAGCAATCATCGGATCGGTTGTGAGAGGATGCGATTTTTAAATTCAGTACCACAGCTCCATTTAGGAGTGGTATTACAGAAGAACGTCAGGAGGATATTGAATGTCAAGTAGAGGGAAGTTCAGCCACAAATGCTGTCCTCCCTTATTTTTTTTGAAGGAATAATACGAACTTCGATGTTCCTTATTTCTTTGTAGAAACGAGCGGTTTATATCTGGAAAAATCACCATTTTAAGGTATTGCGCCCATGAAAACATTTAATGAACTTTGTTCGGAATATTTAATATTGTTCCAGCCTTATGCAAACGACAAAAGATCACACACGTAAGTTGTTGCTTGAAACAGCAAGAGAAGCCTTTTTTACGAAAGGATTCAAGGCTGTGTCCATGCGTGAGATTTCCAAACTGTCGGGTGTAGGTCTGAGCAATATATACAATTATTATCCCTGTAAAGATGATCTGCTGGCTGTTGTTTTACATCCACTTTTGGAGGCGATGAATAGCATGCTGGAAGATCATAATCGTCGACCAGAAAGTTTCTCCCTTGAAATTTTTATTTCTGAGGAACATTGTCGTGCTTCCATGCAGGAGGTGATGAATGTCGTAACTCGTTACCGCAAAGAATTTAAGTTGTTATTTCTCCATGCGCAAGATTCTCGATTTAAAGACTATTGGGAACGATGGATCGAAAAAAGCACTTCCCTCGGAATGGAGTATATGGAGAGGATGAAAACGCTTCATCCCGGTTTGCATACATGTATATCTCCTTTCTTCATGCATTTCACTTGCTCTTGGTGGATCAATATGATGAGAGAGATTGTATTGCATGAGGAGCTTTCTCGTGAGGATATCGAATGTTTTATCAGTGAGTACATTCATTTTTGTACAGGAGGATGGAAAAAACTAATGAACGTAGAGTATAAGAGAGAAGCGCAGGAAAGCTGGAAGTAAGGTCTCCTCCTATTCCCGACAGAATAAAAAACAATTAGCATATGAGTGTCATCAATATTATTAACAATGAAGAGATAACTCTTGTACAGGGAGTTGGTGGGCTTTTCCTCTGTGAAGAGTCGTGGATTATGCAGAGTCGGAGAAATCAAGAGATTTTGGATAAGGAGATCGCTACAATGAAAAATGAAAGTAACGATACTGAATGTCTTCGGACAGAGTTATGAGATTTACTTTAATCATCAGATGTATGAAACGGGATGTTTCAATAACGTATTCCGATGGAGCGAGCCACCCATTCAGGGCGGCTCGCTTTGTTTTTGAACAAAGTGAATGTTTGTTCTTTTTTTGAACCATTAATATACTGCTCTAAATAGTTATTCAAGAGTCATTACAATGAAAAAACGACAGAATAAGGCATACGAGCGCATTGCACGCCGTTATGACGATGTGCTTATCGGGCGCAAATGGTGGAGTCGGCTTTATATGCGCTGCCTTTGGCGTGTAGATGATAATGCCATTGCGCGTGAGGTACTGCAAATGATACCTCCTGATTTTACCGGGCATTTATTGGATGTACCGGTGGGTACGATGGTTTTCACTGCCGAAAAGTATCTGTGCATTCCACAAGCCACGGTTACGGGTGTAGACTATTCCCAAGCGATGCTTAATACCGCCCAAGATCGTATAAAAGCGATGAAATTGCATAATACGACGCTTCGGCAAGGCGATGTACTGCATCTGCCTTATACTGACAATAGTTTTGATGCCATATTGTCTATGAATGGATTACACTGCTTTCCCAACAAGAAGAAAGCTCTTGCCGAAATCTTTCGGGTACTAAAACCGGGCGGCTTCTTTTGCGGGAGTTTCTATATCCAAGGCGAGCGTAAACCGGCTGATTGGATTGTGCGCAACATCCTGAATAGAAAGGGACTTTTCGTGCCACCACATCTAAGCAAGCAAGAAGCGATAGATCTATTGCAGCTCTTTTATGGCAATCAGGTTACGGCACATAACTACCGATCAATTCTGGTCTTTAACTGTATGAAAGGATTTACAAATAACAAATGATATGAAAATAGAAAGAATCAACGATTGGTTTGCCCTACGAGGCAAATGGATGATGCGGAATCGCTGGGTAGTGTTAGGGGTTTTTATCCTCATCCTTGCGATTGGAGTTATGGGACTTAAATACTTCAAGGTAAGTGCCTCCTGGGAAGACTACTTCCTCGAAGATGACCCGATGCTTGTCAAGACCGAAGAATTCAAGGATATATTCGGGAATGACAACTTTGCGGCGGTACTGACCCGATGCGACAATTCGTTTACGAAAGAGAATCTGGAACTTATCCGTGAACTTACCAATGAGATGATGGACAGCCTTTCGTATGCCGACAAAATCACATCGCTCACCGACATTGAATTTATGGTGGGCAGTGAAGAGGGTATGACTATCGAACAGATTGTCCCCGAAACAATCCCGTCAGATCCGACGGAACTGGAGGAGATACGCCGCAAGGCTTACCTGAAACCTCACGTTGCAGAGCGGCTTGTTTCCAAAGACGGAACACTCTCGTGGATCATACTCAAACTGCGTACTTTCCCGGAGGATTCGGTGTGGAATAAAGGGAAGAAATCGATTTCTCCTGAAGTACTGACAGGTAATGAACTGGAGCATATCATCACCAAGGACAAATACAAGGCACTGCATCCCAAGGGAACAGGACTGCCCTATGTAACGGCTATGAAAATGAAATGGATAAACAAGGAAATGCCTCGCGTATTGGGCATCGCAGCCCTTGTCTCCATACTTATCCTGCTACTCGTAACGCGCTCCTTTAGGGGAGTAGTTGTGCCGCTTGTCACAGCCGTAGGCTCCATTGTTATCGTGTATGGTATATTGGGATATGTCGGTATGACGATAGACAGTGGTATGATGATGATTCCAATGCTGCTGGCATTTGCTGTTTCCATTGCATACAACATCCACGTGTATTCTTACTTCAAACGCCAATTCCTCATACACGGGAAGAGAAAACAAGCAGTAGAAGAAACCGTCAAAGAAATGGGGTGGCCGGTGCTGTTTAGCGCACTCACCACTTTTGCTGCCTTGCTTTCTTTCCTCGCCATACCGATGCAACCTATGCGTTTTATCGGGATAGCGACCTCTTCGTGTGTGATGCTGGCATTCTTTATTGCCATCACATTGATGCCTGTGCTCCTTAGTTTTGGTAAGGACGGAAAGCCACATCCCAAGGTGCAGGAAACAGGAGGGCGGTGGTTGGATCGGAAACTGGAGAAGATAGGTGAAAGTGTACTTAAACACGGAACCTTGATTTTATGTCTTGCAGGACTAATCACGGTTGTCCTTATCTATCAATTTACCAAGATAGAGACCGCCTTCGATGTAGAGCGTACTATGGGACGGAAGATAGCCTACGTCAATAACCTTTTGGAAGTGGGCGAAAGCGAACTAGGGTCTATCTACACCTATGATGTGATGATAGAACTGCCTGACGATGGATTGGCGAAATCGCCCGAAGCCCTTGTTCGATTAGATTCTTTGGCACAACACGCAGACAGGTATAAATTGACCAAACGTACAACCACGGTATTGAATATCCTCAAAGACCTGAACCAAACCCTGCACGATGGGGATGCCTCTTATTATACTATCCCTCACAACTCCGAAGAGGTGGCACAGTTGTTACTTCTTTATGAAAATGCGGGAGGCAGCGAAGCAGAGTATTGGATCGATTACGATTACCGACGTCTTCGCCTGATGGTCGAGATGAATTCATACGATTCAGGGAAGACAGAGCGGGAGCTACAAGACATTGTTGCTTACGCTAACAAACTCTTCCCTCAAGCTACAGTTACTACTGTGGGTAGCATCCCTCAGTTCACGGTTATGATGCAGTATATAGCCCGTGGGCAGATGGTTTCATTCGCTATCTCCCTCCTTATCATCGGTATCTTGATGATGCTTGTCTTTGGTAGTGTACGTATCGGGCTTATCGGTCTGATACCCAACGTTACCCCCGCTTTGGTGGTAGGAGGGCTGATGGGATGGTTGGGTTATCCGTTGGATATGATGACCGCCACTATTATGCCGATGATTCTCGGTTTGGCGGTGGACGACACCATTCACTTCATCAACCACGGTCATTTGGAGTTCGACCGCCAAGGCAATTATCGGGATGCTATTCTCCGCTCGTTCCGCACCATCGGGACACCTATCGTGCTGACGAGTGTGGTGATCTGCGCCAACTTCGCCATCTATACCACCTCTGAGAGCCTTTCCTTTATACATATGGGAATACTCTCCGTTGCGGGTATTGCTTCGGCTCTTCTTGCCGATCTCTGCGTGACGCCTATACTGTTCAAGGAATTCCGCCTATTCGGCAAAGAGACAAAACTCGAGTAGAATAAACAATCATAATTGAATTAAAAATGAATAGTACACAAAAACAGAAGAAAACGCTCGTTCTGAAGCGGCTCCTGCCATACGCAGGCAGAAAAGGCTATATGCTTTCACTGGCGATGGTGTTTTCGGCCCTTTCGGGTATCTTGGTGCTGATGCCTATGGTCTATATCCATAAGATTGTCAGCGGGATTATCTTGAGTAACAATGTCGATGCAGTTTCCATACGGCATTATGCAATTCTGGCGGCGAGTTTTGCCGCAGCAGGGATGTTGCTCTATTTCTTTGCGCTATTGGTATCTCACGTATTTGCCTTCGAGGTGGAGGCGAACATCATCAAACTTAGCGTGAAGAAGATGTTGGCGAAGCCTTTGGGCTTTTTTGCCAACCGCGAAAGCGGTAACCTGCGCAAGACCATCGTCGATGGTGCCGGAGAGACCCACAGTATGCTGGCGCATCAGCTGCCGGATCTCGCAATGACGATTGTTTCGCCCATAGTGCTATTGATCTTCTTCTTCCTTTTCGACTGGCGGTTAGGGTTGGCGAGCCTTATTCCGATGGTCATAAGCCTATTGGTTATGGCTACGATGACCACCAAAAAGAGTATCAAGATGCGGGAAGAATACTACGAAGGGCTTGCCAACCTTTCCGCCGAATCGGTAGAGTACGTGCGCGGCATACCGGTAGTGAAGACCTTTGCCCAGAGCGTGGAGAGCTTCGACCGCTTCTATTCGCTCATTGTAAGGATGAAAGATTTCGTGGTGCGGTGGAGTATGGGCTTCAAAAACAAAATGTCGCTGTACGAGGCAATCTCAAGCTCTACGGCATTCTTCTTGGTTCCCATTGCCATTATGATGATTACTTCCGGTGGCGATGTGCGGCAGGTGCTGGGCAATTCCGTTATCTATCTGTTGATAGGCCCCGTCTTCGGCATTTTTATGTATCGAAGTGTGGCTATTCGAAACTTCACCTACTTCGCTGAGCTGGCATTGGACAAAATCGACACAGCTTTGGATTACGACGATCTCACTTATGGCGCAAAAACAGCGGTTGGAGAGGGGTTGGAGTTCAGGAACGTCTCTTTTTCATACGGAAAAGAAAAAGTGCTGGACAACGTATCGTTCAAGGTAAACAAAGGAGAAACAGTTGCCTTGGTCGGTGCTTCGGGAGGCGGGAAAACCACCGTAGCACGTCTGGCTGCCCGCTTCTACGATGCCGATGAGGGCGAAATTTTCGTCGGAGGTACCAACATCAGGGAATACGGGAAATCGGCGCTGATGCGGAAGATTGCTTTTGTGTTCCAGGGATCCAAGCTCTTCAAGATGAGTCTGCGCGAGAACTTATTGTTGGGGAATCCTAACGCCAGCAATGAAGAGATAGAGCAAGCTCTCGTCAGAGCCGGAGCCAAAGAGATTATCGACAACTTGGAAGAGGGTTTGGATACGGTTTACGGAACCAAGGGAACCTATTTCTCAGGGGGTGAAGCCCAGCGACTTTCTATTGCAAGGGCTTTCCTGAAGGACGCCGACTTTGTCATCCTCGATGAGGCGACCGCCTTTGCCGACCCCGAAAATGAGCATATCATTCAGGCTTCATTCAGGGAGCTGTCGAAAGACAAAACCACATTAATGATTGCCCATAGGCTCTCCACCGTCATTAATGCCGACAGAATCCTTGTGATGGAAAATGGCAAAATAGTGGAAAGCGGTACACACAATGAATTATTAACCCAAGGCGGTGCCTACAAAAAACTGTGGGACGAATATCAGAAATCCGCCAACTGGAAAATAGGAGGTCAAAATGAATAATTTCTTGAAGAAAAAATACGCTATGTCGGATCAGGGAGCGAAGAACCTGAAAAAATCCATATTCTCGCATACCATCCTGAATCTGAACAAAATGTTTCCGCCCATCATCGGATTTATGTTTCTATTCCAATACCTGGGCGGTCTGGAGGGTATTCCTGCCCCGGCAGAACTGACCCTCACGAACTATATCGTCATCATCGTAGTGATGTTGTTGGTAATGTTTTTCGTGGCGAGGTGGGATTATGTACGCCTTTACGACAATGTTTATAACGAGAGTGCCAACTCTCGCATCGATATAGCCAACCGCCTGAAGAAACTGCCGCTCTCTTATTTTGGTAAACGCGATGTGTCCGATCTTTCTGCGACTATGATGAACGACCTGAATCTTTACGAGAGTATATTCTCTCACTCCGTACCGCAGATCTACTCCACTGTCATTTCCACGATTATCATTTCCATTATGATACTCGCCTACAATTGGCAGCTCGGATTGGCAGCACTATGGGTCGTGCCCGTCTCGTTGCTGGTCTTCTTCCTTTCTAAAAAGAAACAACGCAAAGCTGTGGACGCACTCGTGGAAAGCAGTCGCAAGGTGTTCGACGATTTACAGGAGAAGATAGATCAAATACAGGAAATCAAATCCTATAACTTGGAAGAACGGTTGTTAGACGAATTCAACAACAAGGTAGACAATAGCACTCGCTCCAAAGTAAAAGCCGAACTTTCTTCGGGTATAGCTGTCTCCCTGGGCGGTATGCTGATGAAACTCGGTATCGTCACGGTGGCGATTGTAGGTGCCAATATGCTGATTGCCGGAGAGATCAACATCCTTGTCTATATCGCCTATCTCATTCTCACGGCAAGCATTTATCTGCCTATTGAGGAGATTCTCACCTTTATGGCGATGATTGTAGCTCTCGACGGCGTGGTGGCGCGCATCAAGGAGATTAAAACGATGCCCGTTCAGGAAGGCAAACAGGAGATGAACCCCAAGGATTACAATATAGATTTCAAAGATGTAGTATTCGGCTACGAGGACTATACCGTCATCAACGGCGTAAGTTTCACTGCCAAACAGGGTGAGGTTACTGCCCTGATTGGACCTTCGGGAAGCGGTAAAACCACACTCACCAAGCTGGCAGCCCGTTTCTGGGATATTCAGCAGGGGAAAATCTTGCTCGGTGGCGAGGACATCAGCCTGATAGACCCCGAAACGCTGCTGAAAAACTACGCCATTGTCTTTCAGGATGTGGTGCTGTTCAATGCCAGCATAAAAGACAATATCCGTATAGGTAAAAAAGGAGCTACAGACGAGGAAGTGAGCCGTGTAGCCAAAATAGCCCGCTGCGATGAGTTTATCGATCGTATGCCTGAAGGTCTGGACACCGTCATAGGCGAGAACGGCGAGCGGCTTTCCGGTGGTGAGCGACAGCGTATCTCCATCGCAAGAGCCATACTGAAAGATGCTCCCATCATCCTGTTGGACGAAGCCACCGCCTCACTCGACGTGGAAAACGAAAGCCTGATACAGGAGGCTTTGTCGGAGTTGATTAAGAACAAGACGGTCATTGTCATCGCCCACCGGATGCGTACCATTCGCGGAGCCGATAAAATCGTGCTGCTCAATCAGGGCAAGATTGAGGCTATGGGTACTGACGCAGAGTTGCAGATGCAATCGGCAACCTACCGAAAGATGCTTGAGAAGTCAATGGGATAAAAACAATAACGAGATATCAACTAAGATGAAAAGAATAATCTTAACAAGCTTGGTTGCCTTTCTGGCTTGTATCACAACAAGTAGTGGATTTGCCCAAAGTGCATTTACACAGGGCAAACACGAATCAGACAAAGATCACGACCACAAAGGGCGATTCTTTTCGGGAGGAGCTGTGTCGTTTTGGTCTGACAATAAAGACAAGACCCTGACATTGGACCTTTGTCCTGAAATCGGCTACCTTTTCAATGACAGCTGGGGCGTGGGAATGCTCCTTGGCTATGAGTACGAACGTAAAGAAGAGGGGACAACAAAGACTATAGGCAATGCCTTCAAAGTTTCGCCTTTTGTCCGCTATTACTACATCCATAAGAACCCATTCAATCTTTATCTGGATGGAGGGTTCGGGTTCAACTTCTCCAAGGAGAAGGTAGGTAATACCTCGGAAAATCTCTCCGGATTTGAAATAGGAATACGCCCGGGAGCCTGTGTCGATCTCACGGAAGGTCTTTGCCTCTGTTTGCGTATGGGATTTATCGGTTACAGGAACAACTACTTTATGGGAGAAGAACCGAAGATGGGAAGCAAAGGCTTCGGACTCCGCTTTGCGCCCGAAGAGTTGATGATAGGGTTGGAGCTGGAGTTTTAAGAACCGATAGCTTTTTCTGGTAAGTATTCAATGATAGAAGGCATTAACAATTAAAAGTATAAGACAATGAAAACAGTAATCTTAACGATGGCAATGTCCATCATATTTGGCACCACAGCAATGGCACAGACGGGCAGAGAGATTGCCCAGAAAGTAAAAGACCGTCCCGATGGCGATACCCGTCAGTCGGAGTTGGTGATGAAACTGATCAATAAGCGCGGAGCGGTGCGCGAGCGCAAACTGATTTCTTACTCCATCGACGTGGGGAACGGGAAGAAAGACCGCAAGAGTATAATGTTCTTCCAATACCCTGGTGATGTAAAAGGCACGGGCTTCCTCACGTGGGATTACGACGATCCCAATAAGGACGACGATAAATGGCTCTATCTGCCTGCGATGAAGAAGACCCGCCGTATCAGCGGCTCCTCTGCCAAGCAGGATTACTTTATGGGCAGTGACTTTACCTATGATGATATGGGCAGTCGCAACGTAGATGAGGACACGCACAAACTGTTGGGTGAAGAAGAAATAGATGGGCATAAGTGTTGGAAATTGGAATCTACGCCCAAGGATAAACGCGAGATCTATTCCAAGAAAATAGCGTGGATTCGTCAGGACTGCCTGATAGCCCTCAAGGTTGAATACTACGACAAGATGGGGAAACTGCATCGCCGCCTTGACTTATCCAACATAGCCAAGGTGGCAGGATTCTGGGTTGCCCAAAAACTGCATATGACCAATGTCCAGACGGAGCATCAGACAATTCTTGAGATTAAGAATCCCAAGTATGACCTCCCATTGGATGAAGCAAAATTCAATGTTAGCACTTTGGAGAAAGGCAGGTTCTGATGACAAACGTAACTAATCATCCTGTAAAGTTCTTGCTGCTGTTTCTTCTACTCTTGCCTCTAAATACTGTATGGGGGCAAGAGGAAGGGGATTCGTCGTGGCAGCTCAAAGGCTTTGTCGATACCTATCACGCCATCCGCTCCGAGAGACCGAATGACTTTATGTCCTCACGCACTCGGGTGAGAGGTGAAATAGGAAAAAGTTTTGGAGGTTCGACGCTCTTCGTCTCGTTCAATGCCACCCACAATGCCTTATTAAAAGAGCGCACGGGTTTTGAACTGCGAGAGGCGTATCTCGACCATCGGGAGGAACATTGGGGCTTTCGCCTCGGTCGGCAATTGGTCATCTGGGGAGTGGCAGACGGTGTACGTGTTACTGATCTTGTTTCCCCGATGGATATGACGGAGTTCTTGGCACGAGACTACGACGACATTCGTATGCCGGTCAATGCCCTGCGCTTCTTTGTCTTTAATGAGAAGATGAAATTGGAGCTGTTTGCCGTGCCGACTTTTGAGGGCTATAAGCTGCCGACCGATGCCGAAAATCCGTGGAGCGTACTGCCCAAAAACGCCGCTCAATCCTTTATGTGGAACGAAGAGGGAAGTCGCCCCGAGTTCCGTTTTTCGAATATAGAATATGGAGGAAAGCTCGGATTCACTCTCCCCGGAGTGGATTTCTCTTTCGCTGCATTGCATACGTGGAACAAGATGCCCGTGGTTACATACCGACCTTCAGGCTCTCATATAACCGTATCTCCACAATATTACCGAATGGGGTTCTTCGGAGCGGATATATCCAAGCCGTTGGGACAGTTTGTCGTGCGTGGAGAAGCGGCGTTCAACGTAGACAAGCATTTCAGTTACAAACCCGAGGCAAGCGCTATGGAGCAAAAGGGCTTCAACACGGTGAATTATCTCGTGGGCGTGGATTGGTATGCGCCCAATGAATGGACACTGATGGCGCAGTTTTCTTCAGAAAGTATTTTGAAGTACGAACCCCAAATAGCACAACCTCGCCACCAGTCGCTCCTCACGCTCAATGTGTCGAAAAAACTATTGGATAGCACATTGCAGCTCTCCAACTTTACCTATTTCGATATTAACCATAAGGGGTGGTTCAGCCGCTTTACCTCTTCTTATGCACTGAATGACTACATACAGCTCTCGCTGGGTTATGATTGGTTTGGAGGCAGCGAAGGGATATTTGGCACTTACAAGAACAACTCGGAAATATGGGCAAAGGCTAAGTATAATTTTTAAGAAGTAAAAGTATGAACAAAAATCTCAGATTCACCGGATATGCCGGACTCGCAGGAAGCCTGCTGATGTATGCAGGCGATATGCTCTTGTATTTTACGACGCAACCTATTCCCGACGTGGATAAAGATTTGTTGCCGTCTATGGGGTCGGTTCCATTGGAGCGTCTCTTTATCGGTGGACTAATGGGTCCCTTGGCAGCGGTGCTATATATCATCGGATTCTATCATTTGTTTCTCAGGATTAAGAAAGCCCGTAAGAAGACAGCCTTTTGGATGTATGCATCGCTTTCCCTAAGCATACTTATCGGGGGAGCCTTTCACGCCTTTTTCCCCGCTTTCGGTATCGTGTCTGCACAGGGACACCCCGAGCTCATCGGCAACCTATTCTCTTATGCTCGGTTTTTGGGCGGACTTGCGTTCTCTTTGATGGGAATAGGCTGGTTGTTATTCTGTGTGCTGGTATTGCAAAAGCAGACTTCATTCCCTCGCTGGGTAGTGATCGCAACACCATTGGTGACCATCTGGTTCAATCTCCTTTGGCAAATGCTGCCACAACCATTCCTTGTACCGATAGCAGGCGGATGGAACAATTTGGTATGCACCCTGATTTTCACCGTATCGCTCTTGACATTGAATAGGCATAAGGCAAAACAATAATCACAGTTATATTTTTGTATGAAACGATGGATTGGATAAATGACAGCAGCTGAAAAGCACTGTAACTAAAGCGGTCGTGATTGTTTAAGTAGAATCGCTCAAGCCGTTTAAGTTAAACGACCAACGCCGTTCTGGTAGAACGGTAAAAGAATTGAAGTACAAACAATAATAAGAGAAAGTAATATGTTAGTATACAACGCAAAGAAAGAAGTGATGCGCGTGGGTAAACACAAGGGCAAAACGATGTATTATGCCGCTCCCGTTGCGCAAGATAAGGTTACTACTCGTCAGGTAGAAGACCGTATCATCAATGCCACAGCCCTAAGCCGTGCCGATGTGCGTGCTGCCATTACCGCCCTGGCAGAGATTGTACGTGAAGAGATGTTCAGTGGCAGAACTGTTGACTTGGCTGATCTCGGCTCGTTTAAGGTTGTATCCAACGGGAAACGTATGGAGACGGAAAAAGCCGTTACCGCCGATACGCTCAAAACACCTCGCATACAGTTCTTCCCAAAGCAAGAAATGCGCAATCAGGCAAAGAATGTACAGCGTATGATAATACGTGAAGAGGAGGCGACATCGGTTGCCCCGGATCCGACTCCTGGGGGTACGTCCGGGATATCTGTTCCCAGTCTCTAGTATCCAGATGAAGGGGTGGAAAAACGTACCATTCCGGGAGAATGGGGCAGTTTCCCAAATAACTTATCTGATAAGTATTGGATGATAAGCGAATTGTTCAAGGCTTTGTATCAACTTAACCGTTATCACTCCTTTATTTGGAACACATCATACAAGTACAACAAGAAAATCCCTTGCGATCCACTCAACGACCAATATTCCGCCCATCCTGCCACAGGCTATCCGAGCACGTTGCACTCTATGGTATCGGGCTTGACCCTGTGGGACGGGAGACTGAAAAACGAGCTGAGCGTGAGATACCGTCCATAATAACATTTGTGTGGGGCGTGAAACTTTGTCGATCCGGAAAACGAGGGGAAGATATTAGAGGCTTTCTCACACTTCATCAAAGGAAAGACAGTATTGGTTATCTCCTATCGTTTGGGTACGATTACCAATGCCGATCAAGTCCTCTACACTGATAAGAGAGGTATTGCTGAACGTGGAATGCATGAGGAACTCCTTACTTTTGGGAGACAGAGATGCTCGGATGTGGAAAACGTACAGTATGTCTAAGGAATGGGCAATTGAAAACAAAATGAAACAAAGATTCCCACGAACAGTATGGAGAAAGCCATTCAGACCGATTGCCTCATATCAGATGTACTTATGCGGAGTCTTTTGTAGCTCCCACTCCCTTATAAAGCACACTTCACCTCCTCTTGCACGCATGAGGTCAGAGTCTTTTTCGTCCATATTGACGTATACCGATTATATTATTATGGAGATGGAGTAACTGTTAACGGAGTCGAGTAGGGTAGGGTTACCATACGAACTGCCAATGTCTCAGGGACGGAAATAAAGAGGATAAAAGTACTTATCCTGTCATTCTTAGCTACCTGAAAAAATATGCACTGTAACACAATGCGCTACAGTGCATAACCGTACCCAGACCCGGGATCGAACCGGGATGGATTGCTCCACTGGTGTTTGAGACCAGCGCGTCTACCGATTCCGCCATCTGGGCAGCTCTTCTGTGGAGTAAGCAAATGTGCGTACTGTCACCGAAAGTTTGGCAAATATACATCTTTCTGACCATACATGCAATGGTTGTTGTATTTTAGGGTTGGATACATTGATGATAGTGTGATTGAAGTGCGGAAACAATACTTTGACGGCGAAGGATGTAGCTCGGAAAAGGAGAAAAAGTTGCATAGGCAGCATTTGTGAGGTTCGGAACCTTTTGGAGGAAACATAAAGGACATTGAGGGGAGGGACGATGCCTTTGGCGAAATGGGACGCACATACAGGTCTTTCTGTAGGGTTGGAACGCTTGTTAAGCTGAGAAAGCCAGGGGAAAGAAGCTAAGAGGGGCTGGTGAAAACGGGGATACGTGGGACTTTTGCCCCACGTATCCCCGTTTGAGGATTAATTATTAATCAGTCAGAGACAGTGATTACTCACCACGGTTGCTATTGCGCTCACCGCGGCGTTCGCCTCTGTCCCCTCTATCACGGCGTTCACTACGTTCGCCACGATCGTGGCGTGGGCGCCGCTCAGGCTCGACGTAACCCTCCGGCTTTTCGATGAGAGAGCGACGTGATAGTCGGAATTTGCCAGTCTTGGGATCCACTTCGAGGAGCTGTACATCGAGCTTTTGTCCTTCCTGTGCGCCTGTCTCTTCGATTGTCTCCATGCGCTTCCAGTCCCACTCGCTGATGTGGAGCAAACCTTCCTTGCCCGGAAGAAATTCGACAAACGCACCGTATGGCATCACACTTTTGATTGTACCGGTATACGTCTTGCCCACCTCGGGGATAACCACGATCGCATTGATCATCTCGAGAGCCTTGTCTATTGCTTCGCGATTGTTTGCGGCAATCTCTATCTCTCCACGGTTGTCTATCTCTTCGATAGAGATGTTTGCGCCACTCTCCTCTTGCATACCCTGGATGATCTTACCACCCGGACCAATGACAGCGCCGATGAACTCCTTCGGAATGCTCAAGGTCACTATGCGTGGAGCGTGTGGCTTGAAGTCGGCACGTGGAGCTGCGATTGTATTTTCGATGATATTGAGGATGTGAAGACGTCCTTCGCGGGCCTGTGCGAGGGCGTTCTCGAGAATCTCGTAGCTGAGACCATCCACCTTTATGTCCATTTGTGTAGCGGTGATCCCATCACGGGTACCGGTGACCTTGAAGTCCATGTCACCCAAGTGATCTTCGTCGCCAAGAATGTCGGAGAGGATGGCATAATTCTGTCCTTTATTCTCTGATATCAGCCCCATTGCAATACCGCTGACAGGCTTTTTGATCTGCACACCAGCGTCCATGAGTGCGAGGGTACCAGCACATACAGTAGCCATGGACGATGATCCATTGCTCTCGAGTATATCACTTACGACACGGATGACGTAGGGGTAGTTGTCGGGGATCATGGGCTTGAGTGCGCGGAGTGCAAGGTTTCCGTGACCGATCTCACGACGTCCCACGCCACGCTGTGCCTTAGCTTCACCGGTAGAGAATGGAGGAAAGTTGTAGTGCAGGAGGAAGCGATCTTTCCCGAAGTTAAGAACGTCATCCACTAATTTCTCGTCATTTTTCGTACCGAGGGTTACGGTAGACAGCGACTGAGTTTCCCCACGGGTGAATATTGATGATCCGTGAGGCCCCGGGAGTACGTCCACCTCAGCCCAGATCGGACGTATCGTGCGAGTGTCACGACCGTCAAGGCGCTTGCCATTGTCGAGGATCGCACGGCGCATGGCTTCCTTCTCAATAGCGTGGTAGTAGCGTGCGATCATAGCGCCCTTCTCTTCCAGCTCCTCGTCGGTAAACTGTGCCTTAAACTCCTCTAGTATTTGTTCGAATGCTTCACCACGGGCATGCTTATTCGTATTGCCTGACATCGCCACCTCGAATGCCTTTTGGAAGCATGCCTCATGTACACGTGTGCGTAGCTCTTCATCATTCTGCTCCGGAGCATACTCACGCTTGGTGACGGTGCCCAGCTGCTCCATCATCTCGATCTGAGCACGGCACTGAACCTTGATTGCATCGTGTGCTACCTTGATAGCCTCGAGCATCTCGGATTCCTGTACTTCCTTCATCTCCCCCTCGACCATCATGATATTGTCCATTGTGGCTGCTACCATGAGGTCCATGTCTGCTCTCTTGAGCTGGTCTGCTGAAGGATTGATCACAAATTCACCGTCTACTCTGATCACACGTACTTCGGAGATCGGTCCCTGAAATGGGATGTCGCTCACCGCGAGTGCAGCAGATGCTGCGAGACCTGCCAACTGGTCCGGAAGTTCATTAAGGTCACCACTGTACATAGTCACCTGTACGTACACTTCGGCGTGGTAGTCATCGGGGAATAGTGGGCGGAGTGCACGGTCTACGAGACGACACACAAGGATTTCGTAGTCTGACGCACGTCCCTCACGGCGTGTAAAGCCACCTGGAAAGCGACCTACAGCGGAGAACTTCTCCTTGTATTCCACCTGAAGTGGCATAAAGTCTACATCAGGCTTTGCCTCCTTGGCAGCGACAACGGTTGCCAACAATACGGTGTTGCCCATGCGAACCGTTACAGCACCATCGGCCTGCTTTGCGAGCTTGCCGGTTTCGATCGTGATTTCTCGACCATCTGGCAGGGCAATGGTTTTTGTGATTACATTCAACATAAATAAAATCTTACTTTACTATAAAAAACAGCTAAAATGGTAGTGCCGAAACATCATCACCCCTCCTCCCCCACCACATCCTTAGAGGTACGCGCTATCTATGGACCCGTGCGGCGGAGGACGACCTCTGTCATTTTTGTCTACCATACAATGCACAAATGTAATATAAATATATGATAATTACGGACAAAAGAGGAGATTATTCTTTTCTTCCCCCGGTAATCTTCTCTGATGTCTCTCGCGGTATGGAGCATGGGTAGTTTCGAGGGCTATTTATCTCCATGTCCATACTCTTCTGAGGGCGAAGAGTTACCTGCTTATCCATTGGAGGGATGATACTGCCATTTTGTTGCAGCTGGAAGGGGGGCGACTACCTGCATAGGGTATTTCCTGATATAAGCTCTACGATAGTTCATAAGTTCAGGGATGAAAATGTTTGTGCCTGATCGTGTTTTGTACGCTGCCTGATCATGCTCTGTACAGTGCAC
>JBAKGE010000042.1:0-17838 GCA_037191085.1 Porphyromonadaceae bacterium
ACTAAACAGCATGCCACAAGAAAACATATGGGCCAACAAAGAAATCAACCGCTTCCGAACCTCAAACTCCAGGTTAAACAAGACTTTGTTACTATCCCTTTCCCGACTGAGTAATATCGGGGTAACACGGTTGTCAGTATACCTATCCTCGTATTACTGACGCAGAAATCCCTCAATCATCGTCCACTCCAAGTAAAATCAAGATCAGGTCCTAACTTGCCTAAGATTCCTCTGGGTCATCGATCTGACGACGACCCAGAAGTCGACAAATCAACGACCCAGAGATCGATACATCGACGACCCAGAAGTCGACAAATCAACGACCCAGAGATCGATACATCGACGACCCAGAGAAATCTAAACCATAGTAGACTGATTTGGGATCAATCCTCCTGCGAATCTCTTCGCTACGCCGCAGATACACAAGTTAATCCGCAGGTTTACATGGAATCAAAGCGACAGGTTGCTGAGTCGGTGGAGAACATCAAAGGCTTGTGCGATACTGTCTACTCCTCGGACAGAGATGCTGCGCTTGCCGTCCTCCTCCTTAAACGATAGTTCGCGCCCCCATGTGGTAGCATTGGCAAGGATAGTGGCGAAAACATTACTACGGTAGTAACCGCTATTATTGTCACTGACGAGGTAGAGCTTGAGGAGAGAACGCTTGAGAAGTATTTTCTCCACCCCACATCTCTTTCCGAGGAGTCTGAGGTCTACGACTTTGAGTAACTCCTCTGCCTCCTGTGGCAGAGGACCGAAGCGGTCAAGTAGACGGGCACGATAGGTCTGAAGGTCAGCACGACGCTGTATCCCGTCCAACTCCTGATAGAGAGATATACGTTCATCATCACCGGGAACATATGTCTGTGGGAAGTAAGCCTCGACATCAGTCTCCACATTCGTATCGTACACGTACTCTCGGCGTCCGGTCTTGTGGGCAGAGGGGCTGGCATCGGTGAGGTTATCGGCGGATGGAGTGTCGTGGTCGCCAAATAGCTCTGAGAACTCCTCGTCCTTCAGCTCCATGACCGCCTCCTCGAGGATGCGCCTGTAGGTCTCGTAGCCGAGGTCGGCAATGAAGCCACTCTGCTCTGAGCCAAGGAGATTGCCAGCTCCACGAATGTCGAGATCCTGCATGGCAATGTGTATACCGCTACCAAGCTCTGAAAAACTAGTGATGCTCTGTATACGTCGGCGAGCATTAGGGGTGAGAGAGTCAAGGGGAGGAGTAAGGAGGAGACAATACGCCTTGGAGTTGCCACGCCCTACTCTACCCCGTAATTGATGCAAGTCACTGAGACCGAAGCGTTGGGCATCATTGATGATGATAGTATTGGCATTGGGGACATCAATCCCATTTTCCACAATTGATGTGGCGAGGAGAAGGTCATACTCGTGGTTGACGAAATCGAGGAGTACATCCTCCAGCTCCCTGGAAGGCATCTGACCGTGACCGATAGCTATGCGTATACCGGGGACAGCCTTGCGTATGTCACGGGCTATATCCTCGATATTGTGGATGCGGTTGTGGATGAAGAAAACTTGCCCATCCCGAGCCAACTCTGCATTGATAGCATCGGAGAGGACCTCCATACTGTAGCTACTGTGGTCGGTGCGTATAGGATAACGATTGGGCGGAGGAGTCTGGATATTGGACAGGTCACGTGCACCCATGAGTGAGAACTGCAGAGTACGTGGTATAGGTGTAGCCGTGAGGGTAAGAGTATCTACATGCGCGCGGTAAGCGCGGAGACGCTCCTTGGCAGCGACACCGAACTTCTGCTCCTCATCGATAATAAGGAGCCCAAGGTCTCGGTACTCCACAGCTTTCCCCGCCAGTGTATGGGTACCGATGATGATGTCGATGCGTCCAGCCTTGAGTTCCTCGAGGATCTGACGGCGTTCCTTCGCACTCTTGGATTGACTCAGGTACTCAATCCTACACGGGAAACCGTTGAGACGCTTGCAAAAAGTGTGGTAGTGCTGATATGCCAATACCGTAGTAGGTACCATGACAGCAACCTGCTTGGAATCACAGACAGCCTTAAATGCCGCACGGATGGCCACTTCTGTCTTTCCGAATCCGACATCGCCACAGATAAGTCGATCCATGGGAACGGGCTTTTCCATGTCGGACTTTACGTCCGCCGTAGCACGCTCTTGGTCAGGGGTATCCTCGTACTGGAAGGAGGCTTCAAGCTCATCTTGAAGATAATTGTCTGGACTATAAGCAAATCCCTTAACCTCCAATCGTTGGGCATAGATCTTGATGAGGTCACGGGCAATATCCTTAACTCTTTTTTTTGTTCGTTCCTTGATTTTATCCCACGAACTCGAGCCAAGTTTGCTGAGCTGTGGCGGATCTTCGCTGTCTTTGCTCTTGTACTTGGAGATGTGATGCAGAGAGTGAATACTGACGAAAATACTACCTCCGCCCCTAAAGTTAAGGCGAACCACTTCTACGTTTTTGCCATTCTGCTCCATGGTGAAGAGCCCTCCGAATGTGCCGATACCATGGTTAATATGTACGACATAGTCACCGTACTCAAAACTCTGAATCTCTTTAAGTGTGAGTACAGAGCTATTCTTACGAATGCGATCACTCTTGAGCTCATAGTTGTAAAAACGTTCGAAAATCGAGTGATCGGAGAAGAGTGCAACCTTCATCTGGGGGTCGATGAAACCGGCACTAAGTGTGGGCATCAGGGGAGTGAAGGAGACGGCTTTGCCTTGGTCAACAAAGATGTTTTCGAATCGTCGGAGTTGACTCGGTTGACTGCTCATGATAGCAGTAACATAACCGTCCGACTGGAGGGAGAGGAGGGTATCGGAGAGGAGATCGAAGTTTTTGTGAAAGAGAGGTTCGGGGTTCTGATGGAAGTCTATCTCTAGCCAGTTCTTGAGCCCTTCTGCACCTACATTCTGTGCAATGATCGCAAAGCGATCCAGATTTCGATAAAACTGCTTCGGCTCCACAAGTACCCGCTGCATCTGTTCCAGAGTCTTGAATATATTGTCCTCTGGATGCACTGGTGGTTGAGTGTACACACCGGTAAGGGTGCCCTCAAGGAACGACCAGTGCCCTACATACACCACCGTGTCGGGCGACATGAGCGTCATCAGAGGTTCGCTCTCTCCAGCTGTGAGGGAGAGGGCAGGGATAATCGTCACCTCCTCCATGTCTCCCTCGGATAACTGAGACTGAGGATTGAAAGGGTGCAGGCTCTCTACTTCGTTACCGAAGAAGTCAATGCGCACGGGAAGATCATGAGCAAAGGAGAAGATGTCTATAAGACTACCTCGAACGGCAAACTGTCCTGGTTGATAGACGTAGTCACACTCTTCGAAGCCCATTTCCCATAGCTGCTCTCGGAAAGATCGACGCTCTATCTCAACACCGATGCGTATAACCAGACGCTGTGGCGCAGTACTCGTGGGGCACTCACAAGGTACTCTCTCCATGAGAGCATCGGGATAGGTGACCACGAAGTGTGGCTGACGCTCACTACGCAAGCGGTCAACAACCTGAGTGCGCAGTACCTCATTAGCTATATCCGCCTGCCCATATCGTATACTACGTCTGTATAGTGATGGAAGGAAGAGAACATCCTCTGTCGATTGTTTCTCCCCGAGGAGCGTACAAAGATCATTGTGCAGATACCCTGCCGAGTCTTCGTCCTGCGCTATGCAAAGTATAGGGTGATTCCACGTAGGATCCCCCGCCAATGCTGCCATGAGGACAGCAGATGACGAACCCTGGAGATTACGCAAATGAAGTCGTGCACCAGCCGTGGAAGCCTCCTGACGTACCCGGGTGTACTCAGAGCGATGAGCAAAAAGTAATGGTATCTGATCTATGGTCATGCAACTATCGTCGTACGTAAAAATGAAGGTGACCCCAGCGTATACTCCCGATCGGAGACACCCTGAGGTCACTCAAGATACTTAGTCAATGTTCTGAGGGGCAATGATCACTCCTCTTCGCTGTCGTCATCGGCCATGTTGGTGAAGACGTTCTGCACATCTTCATCATCCTCGAGCTTATCAATGAGTTTATTGATAGCCTCTCTCTGCTCTGGAGTTACCTCCTTGTACTCCATAGGAATACGCACAAACTCCGCAGAGGTAATCTCCATACCCAGTCCTTCAAGATGGCTCTGAATAGCAGCATTGGATGCGAAATCTCCAGTGATGATGATCTCGCCCTCCTCCTTTTCTACCTCCTCCACACCATAGTCGATAAGATCCAAGGTCAACTCATCTACATCCACAGTTTCCATATCCTTAGGTACTGCGTGAAAGATAACCTTGTGGTCAAAAAGAAACTCCAAGCTCCCCGTGGTACCGAGGCTCCCCCCCGCCTTATTGAAATAACTACGTACGTTAGCTACCGTACGAGTGGTATTGTCTGTCGCAGTCTCTACGAATACGGCAATACCGTGAGGTCCGTAGCCTTCGTAGTTCATCTCCTTGTAGTCCGATTCGTCCTTCGATGTAGCACGCTTAATCGCACGTTCCACATTTTCCTTGGGCATATTCTCCTTCTTAGCAGTCTGATATAGGACACGGAGACGAGGATTGGTGTCGGGATCGGGACCACCATCTCTGGCAGCTATCGTGATCTCCTTACCCAGCTTTGTGAATACGCGCGCCATATTCCCCCAGCGCTTCATCTTCCTCGCCTTACGATATTCAAATGCTCTTCCCATGCTAAAACTTTGGTGTCTATTTGTCTATACTCTATGTTAATAGTTTTCTTGTTCTCTCTATCATCTCAATTCCGCGCTCAGCTCTCTCTTGAGGGCGTCGAATATACGATTCATCGTCTTTTCTATGCTCTGATCGTCGAGGGTCTTTTCGTCATTACGTAACTCAAATGCCACTGCATACGACTTCTTACCTGCGGGTAAGTGCTTAGGATCCTCGTAGACATCGAAGAGGGTGATACTGCGGAGAAGCTTACGCTCTGCGCTATATGCCACCCGCTCTATCTCGCTAAATGGTATGCTCTTATCGATAAGAAGGGCGAAGTCACGGCGCACAGACGGATACTTAGGAATCTGAGTAATCTTAGGTGTACGTCCAAGTATACGATTCATAATCTCGGCCCACTCCAATTCGGCATAATACACAGGAATCTCTATGTCATGCTTGGATATAGTCCCCTCGGAAAGCATACCCCAACGGCAAATCTCCCCTCCACCACGCAGAGTGAGGACCTCTGCCTTGGTGAAGTAAGGATCATCCTCTACCGTCTCATGGCACAGCTCCGTCACGCGCACACCAAGGCGTGTAAGAAGATTGTAGACCGTTGCCTTCATCTCGAAGATAGAGACCTGACGTGTCGCTCGATCCCAATTGTCGGTCAGTTTATCACCGGTAATCCACACCCCGAGACGGTAATTCTCTCTGAAACCTTTGAGTGCCGTATCCTCCCCCTCACACACACGACGATAGACATTGCCGTACTCAAAGAGTCTGAGGTTGCGCACCTGACGTTTGATATTGTGCTCTATCACCTCCAGACCACCGTGTACGAGTGTCATACGGAGGGTAGATAGGTCATTGGAGAGAGGGTTGAGTAGTCTCACGCTGGCTTTCTGTTCCTCATCACGAGTGTAGTAGCGCTCCATCGAGAGGGAGTTATTGAGGATCTCGAAGAACCCAGCTCCCACCAGCTGCTCGCTCACCTTTTGCTGTAGACGGATACTCTGGTCGGTGACAGACTTGGTCGTGATGCTACTGGTGAAAAAAGTAGGCATTGGGATATTATTGTACCCATAGATACGCAGTATATCCTCTATCACATCCACGTCACGAGTGACATCGTAGCGGTAACGTGGCACGAGAAGTCGTAATTCAACGGCAGATTCTGCCTGTACCTGTATGTCAAGTGCTACCAGAATCCTACGCACCTGCTCACGTGGTATCTCGATACCTATCAGGGTATTGAGCTTATGATAGGTGAGGGTAACTTCGTACCGTCCTACGGGTTTCGGGTAGTAATCGTAGACCTTGCTGGCAACCTGGCCTCCTGCGATCTCGGTGATGAGTGCTACGGCTCTCTGCAGGGCATAGGGCACATCGTTGGGGTCGAGACCACGCTCAAAGCGGAACGAGGAGTCGGTACTCAGGCCATGACGGCGAGCACTCTTGCGCACATAGGTGGGGTGAAAGGTCGCCACCTCAAGGAATATATCTGTGGTATCCTCAGTGACGCCAGAGCTGACACCTCCCATCACACCTGCGAGACAGAGGGGCCTGTCGTGGTCGCAGATGACAAGATCATGCTCCGTGAGTTCATGGGTAGTGTGATCGAGGGTTTCCAGCGTTTCTCCTGCTCGAGCCATGCGCACAACTACTTCATCGCCTTTGATCTGACGGAGGTCAAAGGTGTGTAACGGCTGACCTACTGCCTGGAGGATATAATTAGAGACATCGACAACATTATTAATTGATTTCTGTCCTATGATCTGTAGGGCATTCTTGAGCCACTCAGGGCTCTCCTGTACCTTTAGTCCCGTGATTACCACCCCCGAGTAGCGTATCACAGCCTCCGGAGCATCCACCGTGAGCTGCACAGGTTCACCAGTACCCCTGACCTCGGAGGCTTCGGGTCTTCGGAGCGTGCAAGGGATCTCACGTGCAGCAAGGTAGGCGTATAGGTCACGTGCCACACCATAGTGTGAGGTTGCATCAACACGATTGGGAGTAATATCGACCTCTATGACATAATCGCTCTGGACATTGAAATACTCGGCTGCAGGAGTACCCGCAGGGATATCATCAGGTAGCACCATAATGCCCGAATGGTCGCTGCCGACACCTATCTCATCAGCAGAACATATCATACCCAAAGACTCCTCGCCACGAATCTTACCTTTCTTGATCGTAAATGATTCATCCCCGGAGTAAAGAGTGGTACCTACGGTGGCTACCACGACGGTCTGACCTGCAGAGATATTAGGTGCCCCGCAAACGATCTGTATCGGACCGTCGGGAGTATACTCTACCCCCAGATCCACAGTAGTAACGTGCAAGTGATCCGAATTGGTATGCTCACGGCAGGTAAGCACCTTACCTATCACAAGACCTCTGAGTCCACCACGGATGGTCTCATGCTCGTCCACCCCACCGACCTCCAAACCGATAGAGGTGAGCACCTCCCCAATCTCATGGGCAGTCATGTCAAAGTCTAAATACTTTTTTAACCAGCTGTATGATATATTCATGTCAAAAGAATTGGATAATTTTCTGCCTCACCTCCACCTTACCGGCAGCCTTGCAAAATTAACTTTTTTTCTCCACATATCATACCTTCTGAGGACATTATTGGGTCTGAATGTATGCGTAGTGGCGGGAGTAAATTAAAAGGGAAATGCACGGACGACAAGCGAGAGTATCTATAGGAAGAAAAAAGATCCCAGAGAAAGCGTTTGAAAGCTCTGGAAAGTTTCAGAAGAGAGCTCTGGGACATCGAAAAAGCGACGACCCAGAGGAATTTGGGCACATCCTCAGGATCTTTCCTCTATCGGGTACATACCAGCGACAGAGTGATAAGTAGAGAGAGCTGATAAGAGGACATCTTGGTACGACAAGGAGGGAACACGTATGAACAAAAAAGCTACGATACCTGCCAAATTCAGGTATCGTAGCCCGTGTACATTGACTGTAGCGAGAGGGGGGTACGATCCCCCGACCTCAGGATTATGAATCCTGCGCTCTAACCAACTGAGCTATCTCGCCGTAAAACGTGATGCAAAGGTACCAAAAATTTCTTCACTTGCAAGAGTTCCATGCCGGAAAAACTGGTCCATTTCCTCCAAAATACCCATAAGTCACTGATTACAAGAAAATAAAAACAATTACTTTCAATCCAAAATCAGTAGTAGCGTAGAGCGGTTTCACTGTAGGAGCGGAAGCTCTTAAATACTCTCGGGAGGTAGCGAATGATATCCGATGCTATCAGGGACTCCTCTGCGTACTCCGTCTGATAGAGGTCAGCAGCATAACCGTGCATGTAGGAACCGACAATACAAGCTTCCATAGGCGAATATCTCTGACCGAGGAGAGCAAGGAGTATACCGGTGAGGACATCACCACTCCCTGCTGTAGCAAGACCAGAATTGCCCGAAGAGTTGAAGATAATATGCCCAAAGGAGGTACAGGTGGCGGAATATGGTCCCTTGAGGAGGATATGGATACCATACTCTTGAGCCTTAGTCGAGGCTTTGATGACACGGTCATAGCTAGTAGGACTATCACCAAAGAGACGATCAAATTCGCCCACATGTGGGGTGAGGATAGAGCCCTTGGGGAGCTTGTGGAGAAGCTCGGGATTCTGTCCGAGGAGTGCGACAGCATCTGCGTCGATGATGAGCGGTTTATCATAAAGTGAGAGCATCTCGTCCAATGCAAGTGCAGTTTCTATGCTACGACCAAGACCCGGACCGATAGCGACAGCATCGTAACCTCGCACATCACCAGCACCAGTAAGACAGAGAGCCGAGCTATCCTCCCGCACAATCACTTCGGGGAGAGCAGCGTGTATAGTCCCGGCATTCCCCATAGGGACATGCAGGGTGACATGACCGGCTCCGGCGGTGAGGGCGGCACGACCGGTGAGGATGGAAGCACCTATCATTCCCTTGGAGCCGGCGACGACGAGGACACGACCGTAGTCGTACTTATTGCTGAAGCGACGGCGAGGACGGAGGGCCCCTTCCATGTCTGCTTCAGTGAAGAGGTAGTGCTGTATGCTCTTGAGAGGCTGACCATCGTCGACACCTACATTAAGTACCGACCACTGACCTACGTGGGGTTGGTTTTCCTCGAAGAAGAATGCAAGCTTCGGACCATGAAAGGCGTAGGTGTGGGTGGCTCTGATGACCTTACCCATGTCGTTTCCAATATTACTCTCAGGCTGCATACCAGAGGGAAGATCAAGAGAAATGACACGACACTTGCGAGAGTTGATGAACGCGGCTACGTTGGCAAGACTGCCAGAGAAGGGAGCTTCAGCATCAAGACCACAGATACCGTCGATGACGTAGGTCTGTTCATCCAACACCGGAGGTCGGAAGTCACTACGCACTACAGTGATAGCAAGACCTGTTTCGTCGACACGCTTTTTGATCACACTGACGATCTCAGGCAGATTACCTCTGGGATCAAGGAGCACGCACTCTACCTCCTTCCGCATGGAATTGAGGATAGATCCGGAGAGTAGAGCAACAGCACCATTGGTATTTGGTCCTGCAAAGACGACGATTCGCTGGCTACCGCGATAGTCACGCTGGAACTGTGCACAAAACGAATTAGCGAGCTGTTCTATCATCTCTTCCGAACTGAGAGCACCAACACCCTGGGTAGTGCGCTCTTCGAGTATACAGGTCGTCTGACGGTTGAGTATCTTGATCATATCGGTCTATATAGTGTGGGGAGTGTTCTCTGAATACTGAGTGACGAGTTCGTGATGACAGTGTAGGCTCTGTGGCCACTCGTGGGTGGGCGGAAGGATACCGTAGTGGATGAGGGTATCACGTTGGTCGGAGATGGAGCGAAAGGCAACGTCCAGACGAGAGAGGTCAGCACGAGAAAGGGCTACGGGCAAATGTCGACAGCCGGAGGTGGTGATGACGGACGGCAGCGAGCCGAAGACGAAAGGATAGCGACGTGAGTGGTGGTAGCGGGAGGTGGGATAAAGAAAAGGATGCTCGTCAGTGGACTGTAGCATACGGAGCGCAAGAATGGCCGGGCTCTGATAGGCGGTGTGCCCTCTGAGCTTGAAGATATTGATACCTCCATAGCGCACCTCACGGTCTATAGCATCAAGGTCATTAGGGAGAAGCCCTTTTTCTGAGAGGGAAGAACCGTGAACACGTACCTCATCAAACATCAATGCCATAGACTGATCGTGACTTCCGAGAGTCCAGACATTAGTGAGGGAAGCATCGCTGACACCAAGACGGCGCCTTAGGGAGCGACGAAAACGAAGGGTATCAAGTGCGGAGAGTGACATCACCACATCACTAGAGAGTCTACTGTGTACAAGCAACGTGAGCCCTATGAGATCTGAGGGATTGGAAACACAGATAACACGTTTGAAAGATACCCCATTCCGCAGGATAGAGAGCCCAACCTCCTTAGCCATGGGAGCATTATCAAGGAGCATCTCCTCTCGTGTCTGCTTAGTAGCGCGCACGCTCCTCGCATAAAGAGCATATCCCCCGTAGGCGCAGGCAGTATCCATATCTGTGGTAATGGTCACATCAATTCCGTCAAAACCAGATTCCTCTATCTCATCCTGCAATCCCTGCAATCTCGATAAATTACTGCCCTGTAGAACGATATGGGGAGAAAAGCACTCCACGCACGCGAGGAACACAAAATCAGACGAGAGCAACCCAGTCGCTCCAAAGACTACCAACGGCTGCTGCGTGAAGAATGTACCCATAACCTCTCGAAGTATTCAACAAAAAACACGCAGAATACAATACAGAGACACACCCTAGATGAGAGTGTGACTCCTATAGAATTCTGCGTATAAACCTTACTGCCGTACCGAGAATACCATTCGCGTTACTCAGACGCTGACGGTTCTCAGCGAAGGGGCTTCTCTGCGTCTTTCTTGTCGAGGAAGATATGAAGCAGATAGCCAATCAATACGAGCACCACACCTACTACGAGGAGCGTATTAGACGGAGCTGAGATCACGAATGCCTTTAGCATCAGTAGGATTGCGCCAACGGTAAGAACAATGATACCTAAGTACTTCATGAGATTTCTTATTGGTTGTTAGTTTTGCATTACTTTTATCTTGTATATCCTTCCCCTCGGTGACTGCTCACCAGTGACTCGGAAGGGATTCAAACCCTTGACCTTCAGAACCGGAATCTGACGCTCTATTCAGCTAAGCTACCGAGCCATGTACAGCTTTAGAAAAGCTACCTAACGCAAAGGTAATAAATTCTGGGAAATTATCTGCATAAACACGGCACTCTAATATTCATTCCACCGACTACTTGCTCTTTTCTTAACCATGTAGTCCCGAGAGAAAGCTCTGGCACATAACGTCTGACACATGCCATTTCTCCCGACACTATTACCACATCGTTTCAGTTACTAATCCTTAAATAACCGTCATGCATTGACGTCCGATACTGCTGCAGAGGTACCCCCGATGGTCCATCAAGTGGTGCTCCCCAATCGTAGAGGAGGTCGTAGACCGTGTGACAACGAGGGCAAACAACACCAAGCGTTACCCGATTATCCTCACATGGTATCACTGAGACTATCGATGGGTATTCGCGGGGGCAAGCCGCATCGTAGGCTGTATACTGTCCGCGATGACTATGCACCACCAGCACACCGCCATGCCCTATACGTTCCCCTTGGTACTTGATCCTATCGACGTAATACACGCTTAGCGGCTCCTGAAGCCTTTGCGCCTCTCCGTACAAATCCAGTTCTATGCGTACAGGGGCATAAGGCAGAGGATCGTGACTCAAGCCATAGTCCTCGGAGCAACCAGCTACGAGAAGCATGGTAAGTATTGAGCTCCAGAAGCCTATCCTTCGCATCACTTCTTCCCCAAGAAACGATCCACATCCAGTTGCTCCAGAGCATCGGCCGCTTTCTCCAGAGTGGGCTTAATCTTGCCGCCAATCATTCCCGACAGGAATACAGGTACCTCTGCATCCACGGTCACTTGAGCTATCGTCTCACCCTCGGTCTCTCCCGGGCGGAGATTGATACTAAGAGTCATAGGCACAGGTGTCCCCTGCCCTTGGTAACGAACGAGATTAGGCTCCACACCCTCGGTACGTTCCACCTTAATCTTGCCTACCACTGGAGCCTCTAGTTCTATGCCTGTATCGGTGAGCACCACATTATTAAGTGGGAGCTTGTCACCAGCCTTCTCCAAAAACGAAGATGCCGAACGAGGGGTCATAAAAAGATCGTAAACACTCTTAATATCCTTCTTTATCGTAAATGTACGGCTATTGTAGCTCTGCATATTTATAGTCCTAACTTATGTTTGTACCACTTTATTATCCCACTCTTCGGGATCTCACTGTCTCCACACTGAAGGATTCCTGCGCCACTCTGTCAGTGTTTCCAACTGCTCCTCACTGACGTAACCGGTCTCCTTAGCTTCACGGATGACTGCCCCATAGTCCGAAAGGGTAAACAGTGTTACCCCAGCCTCCTCGAATGCTCGCTCTGCCTCGGGGAATCCGTGTGTATATATCGCCACCATGCCGAGTACGTCACAGCCTTTTTCGCGAAGTGCCTGTACAGCCTTGAGACTACTGCCACCGGTAGATATCAGATCCTCCACGACCACGACCTTGTCAGTCGCCTTGACCTCTCCCTCTATTTGATTACCCATCCCATGATCCTTAGCCTTGCTACGTATGTAGGAAAAGGGTAGCATCAGCTCATCAGCCACGAGAGCACCCTGCGCTATGGCACCGGTAGCCACCCCCGAAATCGCGGTTACGGAGGGAAACTTATCTCGCACTAGTGCAGCTAATCCCTGCCGGATGCGCTGGCGCACCGTGGGATAGGAGAGAGTCACACGATTATCACAGTATATAGGGCTCTTCCAGCCCGACGCCCACGTAAACGGCTCATCTGGCTGTAGCTTCACAGCCTTGACCTCGAGGAGGAGGTGTGCTATTTCACTTGCTATTGCGTTCATTAGTCTCATTCTTATGATGTTAGATCCATATTTCACATAATCACTGTCCAAAGATACGAAAAATCTCTCGCATGCATCCCTGTAGAAGTCCTCTGCGGAGGCATTGAATCGGTTGATCAATACTTCGGATGTGTAGGAGCATCGGCTGCACTTCCATCATACTTACCGCCATGTTTCATGTGCCTTGACTGTCCCAGTGAATGTACTTCTATCCCACCAGCTCTATCCTTTGGGTGAATACCTGCCCCACAGATATTGAACATCTTATCTGTCACTGTGTAGTGATAGCCATCGCTCCGTCTCCACAGAGGGCACAGTTGCTGCTTGAGTTTCATAGCCTTTCGCCATGGGAGTCTCACCCCCTCTGCAGCTGTGGCAAATATTACCGGGCAGCTCTGTATCGTACCTACAGGCAGAGGCATCGGCACACAGGGCTGTCCTATCTGCACCCGACCCGTCGTTTGATCGGAATGCCCGGCATTGACAGAATCAATCCCCTCCACAGCGATAGTACCGGTGGTTCCGTGTCGACAAGTGGGGCTGGCGACGGAAGCCATAGCATGGGGCAGATCGAGGGTTGAGTAAACATCCCAACAGCCCTCCCGAATATCTGCAGACCGGTACAGTCGGAGATATTGATCGTATCCAGATAGGTCCACCGGATGCCACGGGAACCCTTCATTACATTCTTACACTCATTTATATCACGTATTTTCCATGTCATCGAACGAGCAGTTGTGGTCATCTTATCACCAATAACAGCAGCAGTACAAACCATAGCCGACAGGATAGCACCTGCACCTAAGCTCGGGACTACGATTGGAGATTGATAAGTGTCCTCATCGTTAGTCTGCAGATACATCATCCTTCTTTCATCGTGTTACCTCTATCGTTTTGACCATCGTTTTGTCTCACAGATGTACCCGGAACTACTTGTGGCAGCACCTAACTTTCTACTCCTCGGACCTCTCCGTCGAGAGACGTACGAAGAATACGGAATTGGGAGACAGAGAAGCGGAGAAAGGGGGAAAAAGCTCCGGGTCATCGATAAACCGAAGTCCCAAAGCTTTCAAAAAATTTCTCTGGGACATCAGTTCATCGACGACCCAGAGAAATTTGGCACGCGCAATACTCCCCCCAAACAGTAACTAGTCCCCCAAAAACACCTTTCACAGCATATCGACAAATGACTACACCCTTGTAGACTGGTCAAATATACCACACATAGGACGTGGAAATCTGGACACTTTCAAGTAGAGAAAAGAGGGGTATGGAGGAGGAACAAAAAAACTTTATTACGTGTGGGGTTTTGTGTACTTTTGCACTCGGGTGGGAATACCCATTTCGCATCGTTTCCCAAACACGAAATTTTGAACAAAATCAAATGGAATACAGATTTTCTGAGATAGAAAAAAAGTGGCAGAGCTACTGGCGTGAGCACAATACCTATAAGGTGACTGAAGACCCTTCCAAACCTAAATATTACGTCCTCGACATGTTCCCCTATCCCTCCGGGGCAGGATTGCATGTGGGGCACCCTCTCGGTTACATTGCGTCTGACATCTTGAGTAGGTACATGCGACACAAAGGGTTCAATGTACTCCACCCTATGGGATATGATGCGTATGGCTTACCAGCCGAGCAGTACGCTATACAGACGGGACAGCATCCAGAGATCACCACGAAGCAGAATACGGCACGCTATCGAGATCAGCTGGACAACATCGGATTTAGCTACGACTGGTCGAGGGAGATCAGGACATGTGACCCCGAGTATTACAAGTGGACGCAGTGGACATTTGTCCGCATGTTCGAGCACTACTACGACAACGCGGCTCAAAAGGCTCGTCCTATCACAGAATTGATCCAACACATAGAAGCTCACGGTACTGAGGGACTGACAGCATCGCAGAGCGAAGAGCTGACACTCACCGCCACGGAATGGAGGGGCATGAGCGAGCGGGAGCAGCAGGAGGTGCTAATGAACTACCGCATCGCCTATCTTGGAGAGACGATGGTCAACTGGTGTGCAGAGCTGGGGACCGTCCTCGCCAATGATGAGGTGAGCGAAGGGCTCTCCGTACGTGGTGGGCATCCGGTGGAGCAGAAGGTGATGAAGCAGTGGTGCCTGAGGGTGTCTGCTTACGCTGAGCGTTTGCTGGAAGGATTGAAGTCGCTGGATTGGAGCAATGCTCTCAAGGAAACTCAGCGCAATTGGATCGGTCGTTCGTCTGGAGCAGAGGTCCAGTTTAGTCTACAGGGGAGTGACGAGATTATCACGGTATTCACCACCCGTGCAGATACATTATTCGGTGTGACCTTCATGGTACTGGCACCAGAAAGCGAACTGGTGGAGAGAGTAACCACAGTAGAGCAAAAGGCTGACGTAGACGCATATCTTGAGCGAACGAAAAAGCGTACAGAGCGTGAGCGCATCGCCGATCGTAGCGTGACGGGAGTCTTCTCCGGCGGGTATGCCGTACATCCTATCACACGACAGCCAATACCGATATGGGTCAGTGACTACGTACTCGCAGGCTATGGCACAGGGGCAGTAATGGCAGTCCCGGCACACGACACGAGGGATTTTGCGTTCGCCAAGCACTTTGAATTGCCCATCATACAGGTGGTGAAAGGTAATAGCACAGAGGTTACTGATCCTACGACATGGGAGGAGGCTCTCGACTCACATGAGGGAACAATGATAAATTCGGATTTCCTCAACGGTCTATCGGTAGACGACGCCATAGAGCGTATGCGTGACTATATTGCAACGAAGAACATCGGTCGGAAGAAGACTAACTACCGACTCAGAGATGCGATATTCAGCAGACAACGATACTGGGGCGAACCATTTCCGATCTATTACAAGGACGGAATGCCCTATCCTCTCTCTGACGATCAGCTACCTCTGGAGCTACCGGAGATAGATAAATATCTGCCCACAGAGTCGGGTGAACCTCCACTGGGACGTGCTCAGAACTGGATGACAAGGGACGGATACCCTCTGGAGCTAAACACGATGCCCGGATTTGCGGGGAGTTCTGCTTATTACATCAGGTACATGGATCCACGGAATAGCAACACTCTGGTGAACAGAGAAAAGAACGAATACTGGCGAAGTGTGGACGTATACATCGGGGGAACAGAGCATGCTACGGGACATTTGATCTATAGTAGATTTTGGAATAAGTTCCTCTTTGACCTCGGGATTGTATGCGAAGACGAGCCGTTCCGCAGGCTAATCAATCAGGGGATGATACAAGGACGCTCCAATTTCGTATACCGCATCAAGGGAACGAATACATTCGTCTCTAGTGGCAAGAAGAAGGACTACGACGTACAGCCAATCCATGTCAACGTCAATATAGTGCACAACGATCGACTCGACCTCGAAGCATTCAAAGCATCGACACCAGAGTACGCGAGTGCGAACTTCGTCCTCGAAGATGACGGCACGTATGTATGTGGATATGCGGTGGAGAAGATGAGTAAGTCGTACCTTAATGTGGTGAATCCGGATGATATCATCACCAAATACGGTGCGGATACACTGAGATTCTATGAAATGTTCCTCGGACCACTGGAACAGTCCAAGCCTTGGGATACGAATGGTATAGACGGTGTGTATCGATTTTTACGGAAAGCGTATGGACTCTTTTTCGATGATAGGGATCAACTCAATATCTCTGACGAAAAGGCTACGGCAGAAGAGCTGAAAACCCTCCACACACTAATCAAAAAAGTGAATACGGATATCCCAAATACTTCGTTCAATACTTGCGTGAGTGCTTTCATGATCTGTACGAACGAACTGCAAGCTCACAAATGTAATAAGCGTGAGATCCTGGAGGACTACGTAGTAGTACTTTCCCCATTCGCTCCCCACCTCGCAGAAGAACTATGGCACCTGCTCGGACATGAGGACAGCGTAACGACAGCGCCATTTCCCGAGTACAATGAAGCGTTCCTTCACGAAAGTGAAGTGAAATACCCTATATCCTTCAATGGCAAGGTGAGATTTCAGATTAACTTACCCACATCTCTGACAAAGGAGGAAATTGAAGCAGAGGTATTGCAGCACCCTTCGACAGTAGCACAGCTTGCAGGTAAGACACCCCAGAAGATCATCGTGGTACCGGGGCGTATCGTCAATATCGTAGTAGGGAAGTAGGAGAATAATAGATCGCAAAGCAACGTAACGAATCAATCCTTTTATCAGACCGGATATGAATAATAAAGTTAAAAACACAATTAAGGACTACACGATAATGTCCCTTGGTCTCTTGGTTTACATCGTCTCATGGCGTGGTTTCATCTATTCGCACGATATCACCTCTGGAGGTCTGGCCGGTTTTGCATCAGTAGTAAGCTGGGCATTGAATGTAGATGTGTCTTGGCCATACAACATCGTCAATATTGCTCTGATGATAATAGCCATTATCCTCATCGGTTGGAAGTTCACTATGAAGACGACCTTTAGTGTCATCTGCTTAGGGATCTTCTTACCTTTAAGTGCCCAAGTGATCAGGACTCCTTTTCTACAAGACGATCCCGCATTAGCGGTGATACTGGGATCAATGGGGATTGGTTCGGCTCTCGGGATAGTATTCTCAGTGAATGGCTCTACAGGGGGTACGGACATCATCGCCACGATCATCAATAAGTACAAAAGCGTAACTATCGGTCGTGCCCTCATCTACATTGACGCAGTGATATTGCTAGCCTCGTACTTTCTCTTCAAAGACATCGACAAGTTGGTATACTCCATAGTGCAGGTAACAGTGACAAACTTGACTGTTGACTTTTACCTCAACGGCTACAGGCAAAGTATACAGTTCTTCATCATATCAAATAAGTACGAAGAGATCAGCCAACGAATTATGAATGAAGTAAACCGCGGGTGTACAGTACTCAATGGCAAAGGTGCGTTTTCTAACAGTGACGTCAATATCCTCATGGTCATCGCCAAGAAGACTGAAGCTGGCATCATATTCCGCATCGTCAAGGAGGTAGATCCTCGGGCATTCCTCAGTCAAAGTGTGGTACGTGGGGTATACGGACAGGGGTTCGATGCAATCCAAGCTGTCTAGAATCCAGGGATCAAACGAGGGCTACGGAAAGGAAAGACG
>JBAKGE010000043.1:0-17197 GCA_037191085.1 Porphyromonadaceae bacterium
TCGGTATCATAGTAGACGGACAGCCCTACTCCGGAAAGAGTGGTTTCAGTGGTGAATTTGGTCACATACATGTGTACGACAACGAGATTATTTGCCATTGTGGGAAAAAGGGGTGCTTGGAAACAGAAGCCAGCGGCTCTGCAATGTACCGTAAATTTATAAATAAAATCGAGCAAGGTGGGAATTCCATTCTTTTGGATCCTGCTGGACCTTTCAATCTTAATATTAACGATGTTACATTAGATCATCTCATTGAAGCAGTTCAGCGGGAAGATATCCTATGTATCGAAATCCTTGAGGAAGTGGGCGAGAGTCTTGGTACTCACGTAGCAGGGCTTATCAACCTCTTTAATCCAAACATTGTAGTCATCGGTGGCTCTCTAGCCAAAGCAGGTGACTTCCTAATGCAGCCACTGCGCAGCGCAATTCGGAAGTACTCCCTGAATATGGTCAATCAGGACACCGCGTTGAATCAATCTTTACTTATGAAATATGCTGGGGTAATGGGCGCTTGTATGCTGGCACGTAAAAAGTCAGTAGAACGTTTGTCTATCAACTAAGCAGAACCACACACAAAACCAAAACACTGATAACCCACTGTAGAGACTACCTACAGTGGGTTAATTTTTAATCCAATAATCTAGAAATCTCAGACGATATGAACGGAATAAAATCAAGGATAATCTTACCCCACACAGTCTGAGACTCCAACATTGACGTGAGCTCGACCTAAGGAATAGAAGGTTTATATCGGAAATAGTTATTTGACCTGTTGAATTTAAATAGACTAATGCAGAGATCAAAAAGGGTCCATCACACCCTCTTACAAGCTATACGCACTTATCCCCCAATATACATATAGCTACCCCCCACAAAAAGCTCTGGGTCGTCGATGAAGCGATGACCCAGAGCTTTCTATGACGACCTTCGGGTCATCGAGGCATCGACGTCCCAGAGAAATCTGAATACATATCCACGTCAAGGGATATCGAAGAGATGATTTTGACAAACGCTCTACCAGAAAAGGGCGACTTCCTTGGATGGAATCCTAATTAACATTGGAATCTGGTGTAGACGTCTCAATCGCAGGTATTTCGGGAGAAAGTTCGTCAGCAGGAGCCAACGGAATCGGCGGGGGTACGCGTTTGCCGATCGTGATACTATCGAGCAGGAGAGGAACACGTGCAGCGGATGATCTATTGATGTACACCAACTGAAACTCGAGGGTTTTCTGGGCAGGAAGTGCGGAAGGGAGAACGAATTGCATCCGACCATTACCCGAGTAAAGGCTACCAATACTATCCACAATGGTCAGCACATGATAACGCATTGAGTCGAGGACAAAGAGACGTCCAATGAGTTTTTCTTCAGCTCTGAGCCCCGGAACAGGGCGGAAAGAGAGGTCAATCGTGTCGCCATTCACATAAGATGCAGACGGCAAGGATACACGCCAAGAGACATATTTCTGAGCAGGATGCACAATTACCCGACTGTTACCCACCCACTCGCTAGTGGGTGCAACGTAGCGGACAAGAAACATGCTCATAGAATCAACGTAAGCACTATCTAATAATGCCACACTTGCTCGAAACTCGGACAGAAGTTCATCATATATGGATGTGAGTATCGGGGAATTTTCGCCATACCACACGAGAGAAGAATCGTACTTGGCTCGAGGGACATTGTGCTTGGCCAGCACACTCTCGTAATATAAGGCGGCGGCAGAGTCGCTCAGGTTTCTCTCCATCAGATATGCATCAGTAAGCAGCATATCACGAGTGACAGCTTTCATCCGCTCCCTATCGAGGACAGCTGACGGACGTACCTGACACTGTGCAAAGCAAAGCGTCAAGATAGATAGGAGGAGTATGGTTCTGATGGATTTCAAGTTTTTCAATACAGCCCAGAAGGATTTACTCTACACGGCTCGCGTCATTGGCGTTATCACCCTTCACTACCTTATCCTTGCCGAATGACAGTAGCTGGGCAAATGAGTGACCATAGCAAATCAATAGGGTGATAACCCCAACAGAAATACAGGCATCAGCGAAGTTGAAGATCGGACGAAAGAATATAAACTCCTCCCCACCAACCATCGGAATCCAGTGAGGTAACGTGGTATTAATGATGGGGAAGTAGAACATATCAACAACCTTTCCATGCATCCAATTTGCGTAGCCCTGACCATCGGTGGCGAACTGTGCCACCTGCCCCAAGCTATGAGTGAAGAGCTGACCGTAGAATACAGAATCAAGAATATTGCCAATGGCACCTGCACATATAGCAGCCATACATAGCATAAAGCCTGTACTATAGGAACGTTTGGCAGTACGGAGCACCAGCCACGCAATGGCTACGCTCGCAATGATACGGAATACGGTCAAGAAGATTTTGTCGAAGAACTCCCAACCAAACGCCATACCCGGGTTCTCCACAAAGTAAATATAGCACCAGTCGGTTACTTTTACACTCTCTCCAAGCATCATATTAAGCTTAACCGAGAATTTAATAACCTGGTCTATGACAAGAAGCAGAAGTATGAACCCAAATGCGATGCCCACTCTCTGCTTCCCCATGTGGCTGGGGGCCTCCAAACGTGAGAGCTGCTTTTCCAATCGAATCTTCGTCTCATTGGTCACGCTACTCTCTGACGTAGTATTTACCATAGTCTATTCTTACTTAACGCCGGCTTCCTTTGCCTCAATACTAAGGGTGGCGTGGGGCACTGCACGAAGTCTCTCCTTAGGGATCAGTTTACCGGTAGCTCGACAAATGCCATAGGTCTTATTCTCGATACGGACGAGTGCAGACTCAAGACTCTTAATGAACTTCTTCTGTCGCTCAGCCTGAGCTGCTGTCTCTTGCTTCGCGAGCAGGGTTGCAGATTCTCCGAGCTGTTTGAACGTGGGCATGGTATCTGTGATATCCGTTCCGTCATTGCTGTCCATCGACGACACGAGGAGGTCGTAATTACGACGTGCCTTAGCCAATTTTCTATTGATTATCGTGCGGAACTCCTCGAGTTCCTCATCTGAATATCTGTTTTTTTCTACTTCGCTCATATCCTTTGTTGTTTTAAAATTTAAAATAAAGGAAACAACCACGCGGTCACTTCGGTAGCTTGGATATTCTTATGCGGGTTTTCAGTTGGTCTGACAGTTCCATTTCTTCCCCTCCTTCTACAGACGATGCTAGATCAATCTGAAGTGCTTGTACCTGACCTGCTATGTACTCACGATGCTTAGAGAGGACACGCTCAAGCAGTGGATCTGCCTGCATGAACACAGAAATCTTGTCCGACACATCGAAGTCCAAACTTTTGCGTAGATTCTGTATCCTATTGACGAGTTCACGTGCTATCCCTTCCTCTTTCAGCTCTTCCGTAATGGTGGTATCCAAAGCTACGGTAATGCTACCCTCGTTCTGCACCAACCAACCTGGCACATCTTCAGATATCACTTCTACCTGTTCTATCGCGATACTCTTTCCACTATATTCTATATGACCATTCTTCTCAAAGTCTGCAATTTGTTCCTGTGACAACTCGGTGAGGAACGCCGCTACGCTCTTCATATCTTTCCCGAACACAGGACCGAGAGCCTTAAAATTCGGCTTAATCCTCCTAACCACCACACCAGCAGAGTCCGAAGAAATCACCAGATCTTTGACGTTAACTTCGCTGAGAATTAGCTCTTTCACATGTTCGATAGCCTTGATAGTCTTATCGTCTGATGTGAGAACGAGGAACTTCTGTAGCGGTTGACGCACTTTGATATCCTCACGTCTACGCAAAGCCAGTACCATGCTGGAGATCTGCTGAGCATAGTCCATAGCAATCTCCAATGGCGTGTCTACGGCACTATCATCACAGGTGGGAAAGTCTGCCAAGTGTACACTACCTTCCCCCACGAGATCACGATACAACCTGTCGCTATAGAACGGAGAAAATGGAGCTATCAAGCGGGCAACGGTCTCCAGACAAGTATACAACGTCTGGTAAGCAGACAACTTATCATCACTCATCCCTCCACCCCAAAATCTCTTACGAGCGAGACGAACGTACCAGTTGCTGAGCTGGTCATTAACGAAATCACTGATTGCCCTACCCGCCTTTGTCGGCTCGTAGTCTTCAAGAGCTTCCTGTACCTCTTTCACGAGGGTATTCAGCTTCGACGTGATCCACCTATCAAGTTCCGGGCGACTTTCCAGAGGTATCGCCTTGCTCAACGGGTCGAAGTCATCCAGATTAGCATACAATGCAAAAAACGAATAGGTATTATACAGTGTCCCGAAGAACTTTCTCTGCACTTCATCCACCCCGTCGGGATCAAACTTAAGATTGTCCCATGGCGATGCATTGGTGATCATGTACCAACGGAGAGGATCAGAACCTTTCTGATCAATAGTCCGGAACGGATCTACACTATTGCCCAGTCTCTTGGACATCTTGTTACCGTTCTTATCAAGGACAAGACCATTGGACACTACATTCTTAAACGCCACACTATCGAAAAGCATCGTGCCAAGAGCGTGAAGTGTGAAGAACCAACCTCTCGTCTGATCCACCCCCTCTGCGATGAAATCAGCGGGATAGAATCCACAATCATCGATCATCTCTTTATTCTCAAAAGGATAATGGAGCTGAGCGTATGGCATAGCACCAGAGTCGAACCACACATCAATGAGGTCACTCTCACGACGCATGGGTTCTCCCTTACCGCTCACAAGCACTATATCATCCACATAAGGTCTGTGAAGATCTATCTTATTATAGTTTTCCTCAGAATAATCCCCGACCACAAAATCGCCGAATGGATTGGAAGACATCAATCCCGCCACCACTGACTTTTCTATCTCGTCACGAAGCTCCTCTACCGACCCGATGCACTTCTCCTCAGTACCATCCTCTGTGCGCCATATAGGCAGCGGAGTACCCCAGTAACGACTACGACTGAGATTCCAGTCTTGCAAGTTCTCCAGCCACTTACCGAAACGTCCCGTCCCCGTACTCTGAGGCTTCCAGTTGATTGTATCATTAAGCTGCATCATACGTTCCTTGGCAGCTGTGCTACGGATGAACCAGCTATCCAGAGGATAGTATAGCACAGGCTTATCGGTACGCCAGCAGTGAGGATAATTATGGACATGCTTCTCTATACGAAAAGCCTGACCACGTTGCTTGAGGTCCATACAGAGAGCCACATCCAATGTTTCATCGTCCTCTGTAAGTGTATCATCATAACTATTCTTAACATACCGACCTGCATACTTGGCATACTCATCTACCCTTACTCGATCTCTGACAAAGTCCGGATCGAGATCCTCGAGCGCAAAGAACTTGCCTGCCAGATCCACCATAGGACGTTCCTTACCATACTTATCCAGCAGCATCATGCCCGGTATACCATTGGCTTTACCTTCCCTATTGTCGTCGGCACCAAATGTAGGAGCGATATGGACTATCCCTGTACCGTCTTCTGTCGTCACATAGTCGGCTGCAATGACACGGAATGCACCAGTCCCGGGATTTACCCAATCAAACAGTTGATGGTACTCCATTCCTGCCATATCACGACCCTTCCAATGAGCGACCTTGACATACGGTATCACCTTAGCTCCCTTTTCCGGAGTCTCAAGGGCCATTCCCTCACCTTCGGGTTTTAAGTACGCCGATACTAACGCATCAGCCATAATCACAGTCACCGGCTCCATGGAGTATGGGTTGTATGTACGAATACCGACATAGTCCACGTTGGGATTAACTGCCAATGCAGTATTGGACGGCAGAGTCCATGGAGTCGTCGTCCATGCTAGGAAATAAGCAGTCCCGTGCCCCTGCAGCTCCGGAGCCGGCTCCTTGAGCTTAAACATCGCCGTACATGTCGTGTCCTTGACGTCTCTGTAGGTTCCAGGCTGATTCAGCTCATGACTACTAAGCCCCGTACCGGCTGCCGGTGAGTATGGCTGTATGGTGTACCCCTTATATAGCAAATCCTTCTCATAGAGTCGCTTGAGCAGACACCAAAGGGTCTCAATGTACCTATTATCGTAAGTGATATATGGGTGCTTCATGTCCACCCAGTATCCCATCTGCTGAGTCAGTTGCTCCCATTCATTGGTGTACTTCATCACCTCTTCACGGCATGCAGCATTATACTCCGCCACCGTAATCTTCTCACCGATGTCAGCCTTCGTGATACCAAGCTTCTTCTCCACTCCCAGTTCTACTGGCAGCCCATGGGTGTCCCATCCTGCCTTTCGATCTACTCGAAAGCCCCTCATGGTCTTGTATCGACAAAATATATCCTTGATTGTACGAGCGATGACATGATGAATACCGGGCATACCATTAGCCGAGGGTGGCCCCTCGAAGAATACAAAGCGCGGTGCTCCCTCCCTCAGTGTCAGAGACCGGTGGAACAGGTCTTCACTCTTCCACTGCTCCAGCATCGTCTTATTCACCTCGGAGAGGTCTAGCCCGTCATATGTCTCAAATCTTTTCCTCGTCATACAAACCTTGTGTCTCTTCTTATTTCATTAATTCCTCCCCTCAGTATGCATACAAACAAATAAAACCACTCCTCCGCTCAATTGTATCCGCTATCCAAAACGTATACGACCAAGTAGAGAAAAAAGCAGCAATTCTCGCGAGCAAATATACTCAAAAGAGCGTAATTATTCAATACAAAAAGGCACTCCTCGCATCCGCTAATCCCATGCCATTTGGCAGCGTTAGTTCGACGCAAAAAGAAGGATTATCGTGTTCAAATAGAGTTTTAACTTTGTGAATTAGAGAAAGTCAGAGCACGAAGTGATAGAAAACAAAACCTATCATGGTGAGCTGTACCTCTCTTCATTCGTCCGAAAGATATTAGGTATATCCCATAGGAAAGCTCTGGGTCGTCGATAAATCAACCTCCCTAAGGTCGTGAAAGAAAGCTCTGGGTCATCGACAAATCGACGACCCAGAGCTTTTTAAACACACAATCCGGTCTGGGAAATATAGCTATGGGCTACTCTCCGATAGAGATCGTCCTCCTACGTAGAGAATCCTCCACGCCATAGTCACATCTTGCATGGGGCCAGCCCCAGATTAACTTCACCCGTATTCTCTACCATTACTTACTGATAGTCCTGACCGGTGGTCCAGCTGGCAGCATCATTGTACTGGGAGATCATGTGATTCAGCCAAACCTTACGGATGCCCGCGTGATCACCGAGACCAAGGATTGCAGACTGACCATTGGCTCCAGTATGACTCTCCTTCATATCGAGTTTGAATCCCATCTTAAGAACCTTGAGTCTCCAGCATGCGTCAGCACCGGGGGTAGCTTTGCTGTAGTCGTCCCCCTCATCGATACCCCACATATCATTGTGCGCATGGTCACCTGCGATAGACATCAGAGGTACCATATGTACCGTTACATCGGAAGGTTTCAGATCGTTAGCAGCACAGTAAGTAAGGAGCTTGCTGTACACACACTCAGTATTGGCTTCGCCCTCTTCGGGGAAGAAGAGCATAGGGCCATAGTCCACGGTACCTACGATGACATTCTTATTGGTTGTCAGCGCGTTCATTGCCTTCTCGACATCACCATACTTTCCATTGGCATTATAGTTCTTGTCCGGATTACCGTGCCCCATGAAGAGCATTACATCCTTCTTAGATGCCAATACACTCTTGTAGTAGTCATAAAGTATCTCGGCTACGGCATCTACGTCCTCCTGATTGTCGAGGAGGCAGGCACTCTTAAGTACTTTGACTTGAGGAAATCCTTTGATCATAAAGTTCTTCTTCACATCCGTATTCATAAGGCTGAGGTACTCCTCACCCGGGATTACGTGAAGAGACTGCACCGCTACCTTCTCGTATCCGGCATTGCCGAGGGCTTCGAGCCACAGGTCGGGTTGATAACGATCGATGCCCGTTTCCTTGAGCACCCTATTGACACACGTACGTGATGTGAAGGATAGGTAGATGTCAGCATCTGGGAACGCGGTCTCATAGTCTGCTATTACCTTGTCATACGTCTCTATAGGTTTCTTAAATGTACTACCAAAAGTACAGAGAAGGATAGCCGTGTCATGCTTTTTCTGAGCCTTGACCACCTTTTCGGCAGGGTTTAGGGTCTCATCGGGCAAATTGGTACTGCTATTGCAGGACGAGAGTCCAATAGCTACAGCCAGAGCGATGGCTGTGAGAGTAAGTAGATTCCTTGTTTTCATGATTTTAGTTTTTATAAGATTACGTTTATTGAGTGAGTTGGAGATTTATCTATTGTTGCCGTTTCGCTGAAACTTTAGGTTCAAACTCACGAAGAGTGTTCGCCCCGGAGTTGTCGTCCCCCGATTGCGTCCATACGGTGTCCTGTCTACATAGTCAAAAATATTGTCTATACCGGCATTAACATCCAGTGTCCACCCACTGGTCTGCACAATTCGGTCATACACATTGATTCGCCAGAGTGTATATCCTGCCCCATTGCCATTGGTGATATAATATTTGGTGGATTGCCCTCTACCGTAAAGACTGATACTGAGGTCGCGCCGACTCCATGTCAGTCGACACGTCGCACTATGCAGGGAGGTGCCGTTCATAGGCATGTAGTGCATGTAGTTGGGATCTTTCGGATCATCAGTGTACTGAGCCCTGGCATTGTTGTAGCTGTACCCCAGCTCTGCCACCAGTGAGGGTAGCACATCCCATGTCACCGTAGCATCCACGCCGAATGAGCGACCATGTGCTAGATTATTGTACTTCATCGTCTCCTCGACTTCCAGAAACTTATCCTCTGCCGACGTAGGGACCACAGTAAGTGCTATCATATCAGAGACTGAATTGTAGTACCCTGTCGCATTAGTCCTAAGACGATCTACCCTATACTCCACCCCGACCGAAACATAGTTCGATGTCTGGGGCTTCAACTTGTCGTTGCCGTAGTAAGCCTTAAGTGGCCCCATAATGCTGGTGATGTAATTCTGGTATAGCTCCTTGACTGTTGGTACCTTGAAGCCCCCTCGAATACGTAGCTCTAAGCGTCATGTCACCAGCCATATACATCATCGACAAGCGAGGTGTGACCCGGGATCCGAAAGCCTTATGATACACATACCTCAATCCGCCCGTCACATTGAATCGGTCGGATATCGCCCACTCATCCTGCGCGTAGAGAGACAGAGTATAGGCGGATGCGCTCCCGGTCGATAGTCGGTATGGGGACTGAAGGCGGTCGTAGTGATGCTCCACTCCCGCACTCAGGATATGCCGGGTTCCGAGGTAAAAACTCCCTTGATCTGACCGATCCACCTCTCCTGAGCCGTCTGTAGGACATGGTCGCCGGGATAGAAGACAATGCGTCGTCCAGACTTGCTGAAGTAATTGGTCGTCTCCTGTCCTGTATAGTCAAAGTAGTAATTGTACAATCCATAAGCAAAATTGAAGGTCAGCTGATCTCGATTCGAGAGCTTCCACTTCATACCGAGTCCGTAGTCCTGATTGCGATAAGAGTAGTCGTGGAGATAAAACTTCCACTTGCCCACAGGACGGAAAATCCACTTCTGATAATACAAGGCATCCATTGAGATACCAAACCTCGGGTTAATACGGTACTCTATATTCTGAGCCAACGAGTAATTGGTAGATCAACTAACCGCTTTCGTCACACTACCCTCCTTGATCTGATGCTGATCCCACTCCTGTATCGTGGTCTGCCAGCCGTCGGTACGCTTGAGATTGGCACGGGTGCTGGAAGATAGTCGCTCCCGAGTCACGTTGACGAGGATAGTCTGAAGCAGGTCATTAAATCCGCCATATCGGGTATTGGAGACGATACTCCATTTATCCCTGCTCTTCTTCGTTATAATATTAATCACACCTCCTATAGCATCACTCCCATAGAGTGAGGAGGAAGCGCCTTTCACTATCTCAATGCGCTCTATAGCCGCAGGACTGATAACATTGAGATCATTCTGCCCACCGACATCACCATTGATACGACGACCATCGATGAGGATGAGGATATAGTCATTTTTGAGACCATTGAGTTGGATATTACTACCCATATCACCGGAACCCACAGTGATGGCAGGTGACAGAGAACTAAGTATCTCCTCTATAGTACTATCGCTATACCTCTCCAGATCCTTGGACGTAATCACCTCCGTTAGCACAGGAGCATGCTTCATATAGTGCGCTGTACCTGTGCCGGTCACCACGACCTCATCGAGTTGTATCTCCTTAAACTTGAGGAGCAACTCTCCCTCACCATCCTCCTGAGCATAGGACATAGCGATAGAAAAGACAGATGCGACCAAAACGAACCACAAGCGGCTACAATCAATCATCCTACACATAAATAATCACACCATAGAACCCATAGTGCTCCATGCCTCGAGAGCACTGTAGTATGCTTTCACAACGTCACGGCAGCCTCCCGACTACCCCTCTTCCGTCAGTACATTGCCTTCCCACTTTGATTCAATGGCAATGGCTTCGGATAACCGACAGAAGCGCACGGCATAGAAACAGACAGCTTAGAATTACAGTAACAAGCACTGCTCCGGATTCGCACCAAATTCCCTTTATATGCAAATAGAGAGGTCCATCCATCTGCATCACCATGACGACACAAAGCTACACATTTGAACCAACAGCACAAAAGAAAACTAACACTTTAATCCTCACTGTTACTTCGAACAAAAAATCATAGCCCCCTCCACTATATCACGTGCTCAATACAAGTAACCCGAATACCTGTGCTTCAGATAGTTTTGTAGAGATAACGCCCCAAGCCACCGCCACTATAGATCGAAAGGAATCCAAGAGTGCCGGGAAAAAGCGAAAGATTTCTCTGGATCGTCGAATTACCGATGTCCCAGAGTTTTTTTCAGAAACCTCTGGAACATCGAGAAGGCATTCTCTGGGACCTTTTTCTCGGTTTAGAGAGTGTCATTAATACGCCGTCATCCCTCATCGGATTTGTACGTACCCTCCACGGACAATAGATAAAACCTATACCCTGCAGCACTGTAAAGCTATAGTACGAAAAAGAGCCAAGCAGACAGCAAAACTACAAAGAGAAAGACCACACAAGAGAATATAGGATTCACAGAGACATTACACCTCGTATGCACGTCGGTAATAATAACTCGGACATCCAAAATTTTACAGCAATAATGAGATAAAAAGGAGTTAGGAATCCTTTGGACTTTAAATAATTATACTTAACTTTGCGCACTGAAGAGGAAGGGTTCTCCCGTAGCATCAGCTTATTGAGAGCCATTTCGGTTATTTAATAAACAATTAATAGCATTATTTTCAAAGGTTTTATTTTATGATTATCGTACCTGTAAAGCAAGGCGAAAACATCGAGAAAGCGCTTAAGAGATTCAAGAGAAAGTTTGATCGCACTGGCACTATGCGCCAGTTACGTACTCGCAAGAACTTCTTGAAGCCCTCTGCTATAAAGCGTCGTCAGATGGAAAAGGCTCGCTACGTGCAGCAGCTCCGCCAGATGGAGCAGGATTGAGGTTAAGCCTTAACGGCAGAGCTGTGAAGCTCAAACTCCCAAAAGTAATACAACATAAAAATATACCTTAGGAGGTGTGTATGATATACCGTATGGCGGTGTCTGCAAACAGTAGACACCGCTATACTTTTAGCTTTTAGGGTAACTAATATCTTGCAAGTCCCCACAAACAAAAGAGAGACACGCACCATGGACAAGATGGTGCGTGTCTCTCTTACTCTTTATCAAGTAGAAAGTATTACTTTCTTTTACCCTTATTCTTCATTTCCTTGGTTTCGTAGGGTTTATTCTCCACACGCTGGATTTTTTCCTCACATTCACATGCCGGAATATCCGCAGCCTCCACTACATAGGCTATGATATCGCCCTTGCGTACTTCCGCACCCTGCTGAGCAACCACCTCACGCAGACGCACAGATAGCCCAAGAGTCACATCGATGCTATAGGATACGTTTGTCATTATAAACGCGAGCTTGCTACCGGCAGGATACGCCGCACCGACCTGAGGAGCAACTGACTTGTCCTCAAAGTCTACCTCCCAAAAGATCTGACCGGACACTGGAGCGGTCACCGGAACGTAGTTAGCTCGCTGTAGTGCCTTGACATCCTCAGCGGTAAAACCTTGCTTCGCCTGACGCTCAGCCCTGAACTTCTCGAGATCCTCAAGGAAACGCTGCTTGGCCACACCACTACGATAGTCACGATACTGCTGCTCATGCATAGCGAGTTCGAAGAGTTCTTCTTCATCCTCACCATAATCCCAGCCTTCCTCGTCCATCATCTTGCGGAACTTAGCGAGCTCGTCCGGATAATTGTCCTGAGGATTAGTCGTAGTGAATTCGTAACCTTTTTCCTTAGCCAATGCCACAATCTCCGGATCAAGTTCGCCAGGCAGCTGACCTGCCTTGCCAAGGATCATGTCCCAAGCTTTGGAGTCAATAGCCTGCCATCGCCCTTCACCACGTTCCATGTTAAATACGTTCATCAAGGAGATATTCTTAACGTACTGGCTGTATGGTGTTACGAGTGGGGGATAACCAAGCTTAGGCCAGCAGTACTCAACCTCCTGAAAGAGCTTGACCATGAGATCATCAATAGAAAGCTCTGGAGAGTTATTCTGACGATGGAACATATTAATAGCACTATGGACACCCTTGAGGTCAGCCATCATAGAGCCCATCATACCGCCGGGAAGACCACAACCCACAAGGAGAGAGGTCATCTTGAGATTCTGATCATCAGTGAAATACTGTAGGAAGTCGTCAAGAAACTCCTGAGTAAGAGCACGCACCTTCATGTATGCGTTCATATTGATCTCAGGCACATCGAATCCAGCATCCTTGAGCATCGCCTGAATGGTGATAACATCTGGGTGAATCTTACCCCATGCTAGTGGTTCCACCGCACAGTCGAGGATATCGGCACCTGCTTTCGCAACCTCAAGCATAGAGGCAACAGAGAAGCCAGGTCCCGTATGACCATGATACTCAACGATGATATCCGGGTGCTTAGCTTTGATATTCTTTACAATCTTACCAAGAGTCGCAGGGCGACCTACCCCAGCCATATCCTTGAGACAGATCTCGGCAGCACCTGCTTCTATCAACTGTTTAGCCACATTGGTATAGTACTCCACCGTATGTACTGGTGAGTGAGTGATACACAATGTAGCCTGTGGAATCATCCCCGCCTCTTTAGCATACTGGATAGAAGGTATGATATTGCGGACATCATTGAGACCATCAAAGATACGCGTAATGTCTACTCCTTGAGCTTTTTTGACACGGTACATCATCTTGCGTACATCCGCAGGCACCGGATACATACGTAGAGCATTGAGACCACGGTCAAGCATGTGTGTTTGAATACCAGCTGCATGCAGAGGTGCAGTGAAAGCTCGGACAGCCTGATTTGGATTTTCGCCGTACAAGAGCTGCACCTGCTCGAAAGCACCACCATTAGTTTCTACACGAGAGAAGCAACCCATCTCGACAATAGCCGGTGCAATACGAGCGAGTTGATCGGCGCGAGGCTGGTACTTACCAGAACTCTGGTACATGTCTCTATAAACGAGACTAAACTTGATCTGTCTCTTCTTTTCCATGATTAAAATTTGAATTCAAACTATTGTTCTTATGTTGGATTTGTCTGTCACAGTTTCTTTGCCGCAACATCGCTGAGATGTGAGCGCTCTCCCTGAACAAGATTCACGTGAGCGAAGAAATCTTCACCCCTCATGCGCTCGATCATGTAGGCAAGTCCATTACTGCGAGTGTCGAGATACGGAGAGTCAATCTGCTGTACGTCTCCCGTGAAGATCATACGAGTATTCTCCCCAGCCCTGGTGATGATTGTCTTGATCTCCTGCGGTGTTAGGTTTTGAGCTTCATCAATAATACATATGACGTTAGCCAAGCTTCGACCACGAACGTATGCAAGTGCCTCGATGACGAGTTGTTCATTCGTCACCATTTCGTCAAGAGCACGCGCTTGCTGGGAATTCTGACCCAATTGGCCTTTGATTACGTTAAGATTATCGAATAGGGGCTGCATGTATGGCATAATCTTCTGCTTATAATCCCCAGGAAGAAAGCCGATGTCCTTATTGGACAAAGAAACGATGGGTCGAGCAAGAAGTATCTGCTGATAATTCTCCCTCTGCGCCAAGGCTGCGGCAAGAGCCAACAAGGTCTTACCAGTACCAGCTGTACCGGTTAGTGCCACGAGGGAGATGCTCTGATCCATTAGGACATCAAAAGCCAACGTTTGTTCTGCATTGCGGGGAGTAATACCAGTGAGTGTTTTCTTCTCCACCGTACGCACCGTCTCCGCAGCGTTATCCACACGAACAAGGGCGGTGCCTTGGGAGCTTTTAAGTACAAAAGTCTGGTTTGGCAGCGGAGCAAAACTTAGACCAATATCCTTGACGTCAACGCCTGATCCTTTGGCCACATACAGGCTGTCTATGACACCGGAATCAGAAATTTCAATCTCCTGATTGCCCCCAAAAAGGACCTCCTCATCCTTTATCTTGTCTGTGGTATAGTCCTCAGATTTTAGACCAAGAGAGAGAGCCTTGATACGAAGGTTGACATCCTTAGACACTAGTATAGTGGGAATGTCCGGATGGTTTTCTGCCAAAGTAAATGCAGCTGACAATATACGATGGTCATCAATCTCGGCTCTGAACACTTCATGAACTCTGGGATTATGCTGACCGTTTGTCAAGATAAAGAGTTTGCCCCCCTGAGAGTTCATCTGCACACCACTATCCGTGATACGTAGTCCTTTTGACTTGGAACATGACTGTTTTGAGAGCTCTTCAGCCTCTTTGATTCTCTCATCGAGTAACCTCCCGAAAGCACGTGCATTAAAATTTATCTGGTCATATCCCTTCTTGAATTTATCCACCTCTTCCAATACAGTGATTGGTATAAAGACATCATTATCCTGAAAGTTTTCGATACACTGATAGTCATGAAGGATGACGTTCGTGTCAAGTACATAGTTTTTCTTAGCCATATTCTTTTTTCCCTTTTGTGCCCAATACCTATACCTACAAGCAGGGACACAACTACTAAATGTGAACAACCTACGGCACCTAAGCTAGGTATATTGATTCTACTCCCACAAATATACAGAATGTTTTGAATTACGCACAAAATAAAAAGGTATTTCTCGGTAATCCCACCAAAGATGCAAGAAAGTGAATTTCCGATCTGTCAGAAATCCACTTTCTATCTATTGCGGCGCGTTGAAGAATAAAAACTCCCTCTATTTTTTTACCGAATACTACTGCTTAGACTGGATGAGCTTCTCCATTTCGTTATACTTATCATCCATCTTCAGGTTGTAGTAAATACCTCGAAGAGCGACGAGATACTGCATGTTATCCGGCTCAATCTGTACAGCCTTCTCAAAGTAAGGGAGTGCTTTCTTGAAAAGCTCCTGAGCCTTCTGGTTGGCCTTGTCGTACTCAGCCTGACTGCCTGTGATAGCATTAGCTTCGCTTTGGACATTAGCAGCCTGATTGTAATAAATACGACCAAGACCTATCACAGCATCGCCATATTGAGGATCAATGGCAAGCGCCTTCTGGAAATTTTCCTCCGCCTTAGCAGAATTCTGGAAACCCTGTTCATATACCGTGGCAAGCACAAAGTAGAGTTGCTTGTCATTTGGATTTTCGGCGATTACCTTCTCGAGATAGTTTTTCGCTTGTTCGTGCTTACCCTGCTGGATGTACGTATTGATCATGTTGAAGAGATAGAAGTTTTCTTGGGGGAAAAGCTTCGAACCCTCCTCAAGGGTCGCCACATACTTAGCCGTATCACTAGCATTCAAATAGCTCTGAGCCAATAATTGATACACATCATTCTGGCGGTATGGCACGTTCTTGATTGCTTCGTACTCAGCTATGGCACCCTCAATATTGTTCGGTATCTGCGATGCTGCATATGCACTAAAGAACCCAATCTGCATAGACATGGAGTCTGTCTCTGCTATCGGTGTACCCCGAAAGAGGGACATGTTCTTCACATCCATAAACTTCTTAAACATACGATGAGCCCCTTCAAAATCTCGCTTATCCATGGCTGCACCTCCGCCATTCACAAGGAACTGATAGTAGGTCTGGAGTGCCTTTTGGATCTTGTCATCATACTTTCTCCTCACCTTGCCCTTCTCGTTAGGGAGGGCATCCAGAGAATCAGCCTTCATATAATAGTCTGTCATGGCCTCTACAGCCTTGTAAAACTTTGGCTCATTTATTTCTTTCCCCAATGAGAGACTGAGATAGCCGGCATCTACGGCCTTCTCTTCAATCAGACCAGCTACATACCATGCATGCGCAGAATTCGCCGTCTCGGGATTGGTGAGGGCTGGCGCTATCAGTTTGCGAGCTTCGTCGAGGTTAGCACCATCCTTCTTAGCCATACGCTCTACCTGCTTCACTACACTTTCCTGAGCAAACGATGGAGCTGCTGCAGCAAGTCCCAGCACTGCTAATAAAATTGTTCTCTTCATGATGTCTTGGTTATTTAGTATAAATATCAATTCCGTCATCTCACTCAAATCTGATCGTTCAAGAATCAGACACGCCCAAAGTTAAACAAAAAGGTCTTAACGAACCAAGCGAGCCTTTACATTTTAACTTTCTTAACGGAGACACATTATAATATCAATTCTTTTTCTCTTCTGCGTCGACGTCCTGTTCATCATCCATTTCAGATGTGTCTGCACCTTGAACATCGAATTCCTGCGCATCATCCTCTACGAATACCCCCACTTCGGTATCCTCTTCTTCAGGCTCCTCTTCATCCGCGAGCACACGACACACACTGGCAATCTCGTCCCCCCTCTTCTCGAGGTTGATCAGACGCACCCCCTGAGTATTACGACTCATCTGGGAGATATCTCTCACGTGGGTTCGTATCACAACCCCACTCTTATTGATAATCATGATATCATGGTCGTCGGTCACAGCATGTATCGCTATCATGGGGCCGGTCTTGTCGGTGATCTTTAGAGTCAGCACCCCCTTACCTCCACGGTTAGTCACCCTATAATCCTCTACGTTTGAGCGTTTACCGTAGCCATTCTCAGACACTACGAGCACAGTTTCTGCTTCCGGATTTTTGACTTCTCAGAGCCACCATGAGAAGCCCCCT
>JBAKGE010000044.1:0-17193 GCA_037191085.1 Porphyromonadaceae bacterium
GGCATCAATCTTTTGAAGCATGCCTTGCACAATACCATTCCCGACATCAACAAGAGCAAGGAGGTAAAGGATGCCGTCACGGGAGAGACCAAGACGATTAAGGTGCGGGACGGACACGCCATACAGATGGCGAATGCGAAGATTGAGGAGATACGGCAGGGCTTTGTCGATTGGCTTGGACGCACGCCCGACACGTTCAAACAGCAACTCGCGGATCGCTATAATCGCCTGTTCAATTGCTTTGTACGCCCCAACTTCGACGGCACACACCAGTTATTTCCCAATCTTGACCTGAAACGGCTGGGCATTCCCGATCTCTACAAAAGTCAGAAAGATGCCGTCTGGATGCTCAAAACGAATGGTGGGGGTATCTGCGATCACGAGGTCGGTGCGGGTAAGACCCTTATCATGTGTACGGCTGCCTATGAGATGAAGCGTTTGGGCTTAGCAAATAAGCCGATGATTATCGGACTCAAGGCGAATGTCTTTGATATTGCCGATACTTTTCGCAAGGCTTATCCCAATGTCAAAATACTCTATCCGGGTAAAGATGACTTCACGAAGCAAAACCGCCGGCGGATCTTCAACGACATCAAAAACAACGACTGGGACTGCATCATCCTCACGCACGAGCAGTTCGGCATGATACCGCAAGCCTTGGAGATACAGGAGGCTATTCTGCAAAAGGAGATGGACTCTGTCGAAGAGAACCTCGAAGTGTTGCGCCGGCAAGGGCGTGATATATCAAGAGCTATGCTCAAAGGCTTGGAGAAACGCAAGCAGACGCTTGAAGCCAAGTTGCAGAACATACAGGACAGCATCGCCGAGCGCAAGGACGATACCGTAGACTTTAAGATGATGGGCATCGATCACCTCTTTGTCGATGAATCGCACCAGTTCAAGAACCTGATGTTCAACACCCGCCACGACCGCGTGTCGGGCTTGGGCAATCCCGACGGCTCACAGCGTGCCCTCAATATGCTTTTTGCCATACGCACCATACAGGAGCGATCGGGCAAGGACTTGGGGGCAACGTTCCTCAGTGGTACGACCATCAGCAACAGTCTGACCGAACTATATCTGCTTTTCAAATACCTCCGTCCGCAGGCTTTAGAGAAGCAGGGTATCAACAGTTTTGACGCTTGGGCGGCAGTCTTCGCCAAGAAGTCCACCGACTATGAGTTTTCCATCACCAACGACATCATTCAAAAGGAAAGGTTCAGAACCTTCATCAAGGTGCCCGAACTGGCGGCGTTCTATGCGGAAGTATGGGAGTTGAAAGCAAGAAAAAGAGGAAAATACATATCTAACTGAAATAGAGGATATATTACTATTTTCTTCACTGGGTTGCATCAAGGGTAATAGGCGAAAAAAGGAGCGAAAAGGCAAGAGTTTAGTTACCAAATCGTTCGAGAAACGGTGAAAGGAAAAGAGTAGAGAAAAGTGGTAACTAAAATGGAACTTTCTCTTTCATTATCAATGTTTTGCATTACCATAAGTATCTCTTGGATGTGTAACTTTGCAAACAAAAAGACAATGGAAAAAGAAAAAATGAAGCTGCTTTTCTACCTCAAGAGAGGCAGGCAGGACAAAAATGGTAAAAGCCCCGTTATGGGGCGTATCAGCGTTGGTCGCTCGATGGTACAGTTCAGTTGCAAATGCGCCTGTACACCCAATCTCTGGGACAGCCGCAAACAAAAACTTGTGGGCAAGAGTGCCGAAGCCGTATCGGTAAACAAGGAACTTGACCGACTGCAAGTGAGCGTCCATCAAGTTTATGAATCGCTTTCGGGCAAGTCGGACGGCACTGTTACGGCAGGGCAGGTAAGGGAACTTGTTTTTGGACTCAACAGCGAGTCTCAGGGATTGCTTCACCACTTGGACGGGTATCTCGCACAGTTCCGTGAACGGGTGGGCATAGACCGCAGCGAAAGAAGACTGAAATGCCTGCTACTCTTTCGTAGACACCTGTCTGAATTTGTAAGATACCGCTACCATGTGGAGGATATTCCCGTGCAGAAAGCCGACATCTCCTTTATCAAAAACTTGGAGGATTATTTTGCCAAAGAAAAGGGTTTTAAGCTCAATACATCGGCTGGCTATCTTTCTATGCTGGCATCTCTGCTTAAAGACCTACACAAACGGCACATCATAGACACCTATCCTTTTATCGCCCATTCCATTCGTTGGGACGTGGGTACGCCTCGATACATCACAAGGGAGGAAGTAAGTCGAATAGCCGCATTAAGCGATAATGAACTGCAAGGATACGAGAGGGTGTCAAGGGACATGTTTCTCTTTTCGTGCTATACCGGTCTGTCTTATACGGACGTGTACCACCTCACGGCAGAGCATATCGTTCATGAGTCCGGGATGGATTGGATATGCAAGCCAAGAGTGAAAACCGGTAATATGTGTCACGTTCCGCTGTTGCCTGAAGCGGCTGCCATCATCAAGTGTTACAGAGGTGTCCATACAAGGGCATTCCGCCACGAACCGCCCAAAGGGTATCTCCTGCCCATACCGGGTTGCGATACGGTAAACATCCACCTCAAGAAGATAGCAAGGCTCTGTGGCATAACAAAGACACTGACCTACCACATGGCAAGACACACTTTCGCTTCGCAGATGACACTCTCCGAGGGGGTATCTATCGAAAGTGTATCGAAGATGCTGGGGCACAGCCAAATCAAGACCACGCAGGTGTATGCGGAGACCTCTCCCGAACGTCTGTTTCGCGACATGGAGAAGATTCTCCCTTTCATCAGCCAATACCATCTTACCAACTAAACCCCGAATAACAATGAAAAGTACATTTTCAATCCTATTCTACATAGACAGAAGCAAGACAAACGAACGGAATGAATGTGTCATCCGCTGCCGCATCACCTGCAACGGCTCATCTTCTTCATTCTCAGCAGGTTTGTACACATCTCCCGATGATTGGCAATCAAAGAAAGGGCGCATAAAGGAAGCGGCCAACAGAGCGAATGCCATCAATCTGCAACTGAACTCAATAAATGAGCGACTGCACGGACTCTATGCACGCACTCTAAGGGAAGAGAACTATATCACGGCCGAATATCTCAAAGAGCAGTACCTGCACCAAAACAAGCCCACACCGAAACTCATGGAACTTTACAGGTTCCTCTGTGAAAGCAAGGAGGAATTACAAGGGCGTACACTCAGCCGGGCAACCGTCAAGGCTTTCAGGGACAGCCAAAGGAGTTTTGTCCATTTTCTACGAATAAGGCAAAAGGAGGATTGCCTTCCAAACGAAGCCGATAGGAACCTCATAGAAAGCTATCGCCTGTTCATGCTACGGGACTTGGGAAACAAGGAAAGCACCGTCTCCAACCGCCTGCGCCACCTGCATCAGGTCATCCGCAAGGCGTTGCAGGAACGATATATCCGTGAAGACCCTTTTGAACTCATCGATATAGAAACACCTACATACGAGCGCAATGCCCTTACATCGGACGACCTGCACAAACTGCTCGCATACCGCCCTCACCGCTCGGTGGACAACCATTGCAGACTCATCTTTCTCTTGGGATGTTTCACGGGGCTGGCATTCTCCGACCTGAAGAAACTCCGAAAGGACGATGTTTATACGCTTGGCGATGGTCGCAGATATATATATATCACTCTGTCGAACGAAAACACAGAACAGGAGCATTGTGCCTTTGTTGCCAATTGCAGAGGAGATACTCTCCATCGTTAGCGACGGACGACAGGAAGGCTTGTTCTTCCGTGAGTTTCCCTCGAACAGCCATTTCAACCGCAAGATAAGGGATATCATCATCAAGGCAGGACTGCCATCGCATACCGAAGCCACCTCGCATACGGCAAGACACACCTTTGCAACGACCATCTGCTTGGAGAATGGTTTACCGATAGAAACCGTCAGCAAGATGCTCGGACACCGCTTCATTTCCACCACCGAACTCTACGCAAAGGTCAGCAAGAGCAAGATTGCCCGTGAGATGCAGCCGCTCACGGGCAGCGACACCACAAGAGAACTGCGAAAGGCTTTGCGTGTCTGTCCGCCAAGAAAGAAACAGACATCAAGACCGGACGCAAATCAATACGAGCGTCTTTATACCGAACCCACAGGCACGGTATAATTTCTCATTGAGGGTAACGGATTACCAACTATCAAACAGCACAGCGATGCAAGCCGGATTTCTTGGTAAACAACGGCTTATGCAAAGCCCCTGAAGCCGTTTCCTTATCATGCAAAGGTACAATGGCAATCCCATAGCCCTGCAAGGTCAAGTCCTGCGGATGGAGAGAAGAATCTCCACCGCAGGACTTTCTGTTTTCGGAGATAGCTGTTTCATTTCCGATGGACGGGCGGTAGTATTCTTCCCTCCCAACCTTGCAGGGGCAGGATTGCCATCGGAGAGAACGGGGGCATGATAAGAAAACGGCATACTCAGGCTCTTTATACGCAAAAGCACACTCTGCTTCCCAAGGTACAGCTTTCGGAAGACCTCGACAATCAGACGACTGATTAGGGGGGCATACCTTCACGGAAAGGAAAGAGCCGACACCTCATCTCATTACCGCAATAACACCGACTTTCCCTTTTTGAGATTCTCTCATCCTTTCCCTTGATTTCCTTATTTTTCCTTCTTTCTCCCCGTCGCTTTTTCCGATGCCTTCGAGAAGTTACTTTTGCACACGACAATAACGGCAACAGATTGTATATGAGTCTGTTTTCCGGGTAATAACAACGTAATCAAAACAAAATGAATGCAATGAAACTTATCATCATCGACCGCAAGGCGTGGGAGCGGCACTGCTCCAACTTTGCAGACTTTATCCATCGTGTGGAACAGCTCATCGGCAATCCGCCAGAGACCGAGCAATGGCTTGACAATGAAGCCGTGTGCAAGCGTTTGGGTATCAGCAAGCGTACCCTGCAATCATACAGAGATACGGGCAAAATCCCTTTTTCAATGGTTGGACACAAGTGTTATTACAAAGAGAGTGACATCACGGAGTTACTGAACGCAAAAAATGAATGAACTTAAACACTAAATGGAACTATGGCAGAGAATGAAATCATTACACACCAAGACCCACAGATGCAGATGTTTGCACAACTGACGGAGGGCATTTTGAAGAAGTTGGAGCGTTATTGTGCAACGGCTCGCCCAATGCTGGGCGGAGACGTTTACCTTACAGGCGAGGAAGTATGCAGGCTGTTACGGCTGAGTTCACGAACACTTCAGGATTATCGGGACAATGGAACGATTGCCTACTGTAAAATCGGGGGCAAGATACTTTACAGGCAGAGCGACATACAAGCCATGCTTGAAAGACACTATTATCCCATTATCAGGAAATAGCAAAAGAAAGTAACCAAGTTATGCCCCAAATCAAGAAGTCAGTCAAGAAGTCGGCAAGTCAGTTGGTTGGTCAAGGGGTTGGTTTAGACTTAGGTCAAAACCGACTTACCAATCAACCGACTTACTATCTGACCTGTAGACTTACTGTCCTATCAACTTAACTCTGTCAAGAAGTCAATGAGTCTTGGCTGAGGACTGAAAATATCAGTAGGCAACTACACCTGCAAAATTGATTGCTTGATGTCGGCAGCAAGGTGTGTCTTTGTCCCACAAATTGCCATTTGTACCACAAAGACCCTTGCCCCGAAGGGGGGTAAATCACTCCAAAGTCGTGATTAGGATGCAATGAAAAATGACGAAACGAAAGAAGCCTGATGGCAGATGTGCCACCTGCCCACGATGGGACAGATGGCACATCAGGATACCTAATTGCGAAGACCAGCAGACACTTATCAGGCTCTATCAAAAGTCGGGAGCAAAGACGAAGAGCGATTTTGTCCGAGCAAGACTTTTAGGTGAAGCCTTTAAGGTCATCACGGAAGATCCTTCAAAGAAGCCTTACTTGGATAAACTCTCCGAAATCGTCGCCATGATGAATGAGATAGGCGTGCTGTACAACGAAGCCGTGAAAGACCTCAATACTTATCATTCTGTTGCCACTGCTCAACGAATGCTGGGCAAACTTGAGACCTATTCCCAAGTTCTCATCAGACTGCAACAGCAAGCCGTGCAATTGACAAAAGAATATCAGGAAAATGGTTAGTTTCAATCTTCCGATACGCCCCATTATGAGCAAATGCCTTTTGATGTGCCACAAGGGTGGGTGTGGACAACGTTAGACGAAATAAGTTCTAAAATTGGCTCTGGAAGTACCCCGAGAGGGAGTAACTATTCAGAAGATGGTATTCCATTCTTTCGTTCACAAAATGTGTATAATGATGGCTTGGTATATGAGGACATAAAATTTATTTCGGATACTACACACCAATCAATGATTGGCACAGAAGTTCGTCCTAAAGATTTACTTCTTAATATAACGGGTGGTTCATTAGGAAGATGTGCTATTGTTTCTGATGATTTTCAAATTGGCAATGTTAGCCAACACGTGTGCATCATTCGCCCCATGTTTGTCCCATCATCTTATGTTCATTCCTTTATTTTATCTTCTTTATTTAAGAAGTCGATGAATATAACAGGAAGCGGAAGAGAAGGGCTTCCAAAGAATAATTTGGAAAAGATATTTCTTCCATTACCTCCCCTTGCTGAGCAAATTCGTATTGTGGCAGAGATAGAGCGTTGGTTCGCTCTGATTGATACGATTAAGCAAGGGAAGGAAAACTTGCAGATTGCTATTAAGCAGGCGAAGAGCAAAATCCTTGAGCTGGCTATCAGCGGAAAACTTGTTCCTCAAGACCCAAATGATGAGCCAGCCTCAGAACTGCTCAAACGTATCAATCCTAAGGCTCATATCACTTGTGATAACGAGCATTATCCGCAGTTGCCTAAGGGGTGGTGTACAACAAGTTTGAAAAGGTTACAAATTGAGGTGCTAAATGGGTATGCCTTTCAATCTTGTAATTATACAGAAGAGGGTGTCAGAATTATACGAATAGCAAACGTGCAAGATGGACAAATAGTCGATGATTCTCCTAAGTTTTATCCTATAGATTCTATTTCAGAAATACACAAGTATCAATTAAGAGCAGAAGATCTCTTGATGTCTTTAACAGGTAATGTTGGAAGAGTTGGATTTCTACCTCAAATAATGCTACCTGCAGCACTTAATCAGCGTGTTTGTTGTATAAGGACTACAGAAGAGATTATCTACAAGAAGTATTTGTACATCTTCTTTCAAAGTAACTTGTTTCGCACAGCTTGCGAAAGTTCAGCTAAAGGGGTAGCACAGTTGAATGTAAGCACAGAATGGCTCAAAAACTTTCTTATTGCTCTTCCTCCCCTTGCCGAGCAAAAACGTATTGTGGAGAAGATTGAGCAACTTTTCTTCCTATTGGAACAGATTGAGGAGAGCTTATAAGCTCTCCTCAATCGTATCTAACCTATTGAATGCTAATTTTATTGCTCCAATGATTCTCTCTTGTTCTGCATAAGGAGGGATCGGCACTTCTATCGCCCTAAATAGTTTCTTGTTCAAATGGGGAATGGCAGATCCAACCTTGTTTTCTCTTAAAGCCTTTCTATGCAGATTGATAATGTGTAAGACATACTCCTCATTCATATTCTCATTGATACTTAGTTGCTTAAAAGTACTACCTTGATAGCCCTCAATCGGAGTTTTGAATACCTCTCCTGAGTTTTCTCCATCAACTAATATCATATAAGTGTTGGCAGGGACATATCTACCACCCTTTAGAACTTTTCCATCGGAAAGTCCTCTTAAAAACTTTACATCTAAGTTTAGTAGTTGGCGATTTTGTTTTTCTCCATCAAACAAACTGCAGACCTCTTGCATTGACGTAATAGCCCACCTCTTAGGCAACTGCGGATAATGCTCGTTATGTGCCACGTTGTTGTTACTGTATACATTTTAATCAATGCAATATGGTAACAACATTTCAAAAGTATCTCGCCAAGAGTAATTTGGCACAAAACACCATCACATCATACGTGTGGACGGTTAATTATTTCCTTAATCACTACAAGGAAGTAAACAAGAAAAGCCTTTTGGCTTACAAAGGGTACTTGGTAGAAAACTTCAAGCCACAGACTGTGAACCTACGCTTGCAAGGTATCAATAAGTACTTGGAGTTTATCAAGCAAGAGAAGCTCAAGGTAAAATTTGTCAAGGTTCAGCAAAAGAATTTCTTGGAAAACGTAATCAGTGATGCGGATTACAAGTTTCTAAAAACGAAACTCAAGTCTGATGGCTACGATGAATGGTATTTTATCGTTTGGTTCATGGCTGCAACAGGTGCACGTGTGAGTGAACTTCTGCATATCAAAGCAGAGCATGTACAAATTGGGTATCTTGACCTCTATAGCAAAGGAGGTAAGATAAGACGCTTATACATCCCCAAGAACTTGCGCTCAGAAGCCACTAAATGGATTAAAGAAAAAGGATTGACAACAGGATATATCTTTCTCAATCGCTTTGGCAATCGCATTACAACACGTGGTATAGCTCAACAGCTCAAGCATTTTGCCGAGAAGTATGGTATCAATCGAGATGTAGTTTACCCTCATTCGTTTCGCCATCGATTTGCTAAAAACTTCCTTGATCGATTCAATGACCTTGCCCTATTAGCCGACCTTATGGGGCATGAAAGCATTGAAACCACTCGTATTTACCTGCGTCGTACTGCAAGCGAACAGCAGAAGATTGTAGATAAGGTGGTGAATTGGTGATGAAAACTGCCATTTTTTCAGTTTGTAACCACTATGTACTTTGGTATGCCTTTTGCATCATCTTCAACGAGACCTGTCATATAGAAATTTGGCAAAACTTATCTCAGAAAGGAGGTGTACAGAATGGGAAAAAATCAACATGTAGTTCCAACAAATGGACGTTGGGGAATAAAAGGAGAAGGAAATTCCAAACTTACTTCGACTTTTAAAACCCAATCAGAAGCAGTAGAGAGAGCTCGTGAAATATCACGAAATCAGCAATCAGAGCTTTTTATCCATGGTCGTGATGGTCGTATTCGAGAACGTGATTCACACGGGAATGATCCGTGTCCTCCACGTGGATAATTATTGTTTTTAAGGATGTGCCAGAGAGACTTCTTCTCTCTGGCATTATCATTACGTAATTAATCTACTTCTATCTTTTCGAAAAGAGCGAATAGTTCTTCTATTTTAGAAACAATGCGTTGCTGTTCTGGTAAAGGAGGGAGAGGGAAAATAATCTCTTTAATGATGTTCTTTGCCACTCTCTGTTGTCCAACAACCCCATTAAAAGTCCCAATGCAGTGCTGTATAAAAAGATTTGATTTGAAGAAATATAGTGCATATTTAGGATTTACACATAATGGTCTAAACACATATAGTTCAGTAGTTCCTGCGCCTATTCCATTGGGGAGATTCTTTAAAATCATCGATTTTCGGTTTTCCAAACAAGGAGAAATCTTTGCTATAGCAATATCATTATCCGCGAAATGAGTAAAACCTATCTTTATGTCAGCCCATTTTCTCTTTTCGTATTTAAAAGTACCTCTATATCCATCATCAATGTACGCCATAGGAACAAATCCTGCATTGATATTGTCTAAAACTTTATTCTTCGGATTAATCGTAAAAACCTCATTTATCGTTGGACAACACCAAGTATTTGGCAACTTCTTATTATGCTCGTTATCACAAGTGAAATGAGCCTTAGGATTGATACGTTTGAGTAGTTCTGAGGCTGGCTCATCATTTGGGTTTTGGGGAACTAGTTTTCCACTGATAGCCAGCTCAAGAATTTTGTTCTTCGCCTGCTTAATAGCAATCTGCAAGTTTTCCTTCCCTTGTTCGATCGTATCAATGAGTTTGAACCAGCGTTTGACCTCATCCACAATGCGTTGTTGTTCTGCAAAAGGAGGAAGAGGAAATGACATATCTTCAAGGACACCGATATATAATTCTTTCTGATTAGTGCTTCCTGCAAGATTGTCCTCTAAATATTGTTGGATTAAAGAACATGTTATATACGCAAATGCATATTCTGATATTACAAGGTCTGATGTTCGTACAACAGACACGTGGGAATCTGGAACAACGAATGGATAATCTCCTAAAAAAAAATCATGGAATAATCGTGTTCTTCCAACAGTACCTGTACCTGTTGAATTTACAAGAATATCTCCTGTTCGTAATTTATAAATATCATCCCATTTGTCTATGGTAGATGGTTCTAAGAAACGAGCTTGTTTTAGAGAAATACCTCCCTCTTTTAAGTTGCATTTTTGGGCAAAAACCGGATAAATTCGCTCTTCTGAATATTTGGGTGATTTTCCTCTTGAAAGGAAAGTACAAATGTTTCCCAACGTAGTCCACACCCATCCTTGAGGTAACTCAAAGGGCATTTGCTCATAATGGGGCGTATCAGAAGTTTTGACAGACTTTCGACTGCGCTTAATCTTCCCTTCCTTGATTAAGCGTTCTTTCTCTGTGCGAATACGTTGGAGAAGCACAGAGGCTGGTTCATCGTTTGGATCTTGAGGAACGAGTTTGCCATGAATGGCAAGGTCTAATATCTTTTGGCGTAATTTTTTTGTGTCCATTGTTTTCGGCTGGAATTATTTCACGTCAGTTTCATCCTCTAAGAAGTGGTTGCAATACTCGTTGAGTTGTTGTTGCATGCGTTCTTGTGGGATAAGGATGCGTTTGTACTCAGCTATCATCGTTGGACTCATGCTACGACTCATAGCATATTCCACAACCACCTTATCTGCTTCTGGGCAAAGAAGGATTCCAATAGAAGGATTTTCATTGCTTCGCTTAACATCACGATCAAGAGCTTCAAGATAAAACTCCAATTGACCAAGGTCTCGTGGGTGGAATTTTGTCTTTTTCAATTCTACTGCAACAAGAGCTTGCAATCCACGATGGTAAAACAATAAATCTGCTTTGAAACTTGAAGCTCCTACATTGAGGTTATATTCTTGATCCATAAAGATAAAGTCTTTACCTAATTCAAGAATAAACTGCTTCATATGTTCAATTAGTCCACTTTTCAGACTTACTTCACTATGCTTTTGAGGAAGTCCAAGAAAGTCAACAAATAGCGTGTCTTTGAAGATAATAGGAGCATTGGGGTAAGTTTCTAACAGCCCCCTAGACATGTTCTTTTTACTGCCTAACAGCGTGGCATAGGTCTGATTGGAAATACAACGCTGTAATTCTCTTTTTGCTAATTGCTCTTTATGAGCATAAAGGATATAGAACAGACGTTCCTCATCACTTTTGCATCGACAAGTAATTTCTATAAGATTCGTTAGGGTGGTATATGTCAGTATTTTGGGTATTTGTGTGGCTAATGACTGCGCACTTATAGGTGGAGAAATTGTGCTGTCTAGATCCTCTTTAGAGTAGTCTTTCAATTGTCCAACCACTGGCTGGATAAATTCCGCACGAAGATATTTTTGCACCGTACTTTGAAAAGACAAGGAAGAATATTCATCGTAAAGCATTACCATATTATAGATGCTACTTCGACTATACCCTTTGATTTCAGGATGGTGCGAACGAATGAATTCTGAGAGCTGACTCACTACTTTGCGACCCCATTCTTCGCTTTTCAGTTTTGCCGACACGTATCCACCAATATGCCAAGCAGTGAGCAAAACTTCCTGATTGATGGCTTGGGAAGCTTTGCTTCGGTGCTGTTGAATGATGAGGACGACCTCATTAAATTGTTGCTCTTGGCTAACTTTAACTTGCTGTTCCATCTTTTCTATTCTTTGATTCCTGCCATAAGTTTTTGTAGTTCGGCCACAGCCTTGCTAATAGTATTACTCTGTAAAGTAATATCGTTTATCAACTCTTTCAAGGAACATTCTTCTTCCTCTCCGCCAGCTTTTATCCACGTGATATCAAGACTGGTCTTGTCTCGTGTCAGAATCTCTTCAACAGTGTATTTTCTCCAGCGTCCCTCTGGACTTGACACCTCATCGTAGGTTTGCACTCGTGGGGATGCGTTGTAACAAGCAACAAAATCATCGAGGTGATGGCGGTGTAATTTTTTTGTCACCAATGTGTGTTTTACATCCGTTCGATAGTCATAAAACCAAATGTCCTTTGTTGGCTGCCCTTTGGAAAAGAATAGCACATTTGCCTTTACACCTTGTGCATAGAAAATCCCAGTCGGCAATCTTAAGATTGTGTGCAGATTGAAATCACTTAGCAGCTTTTTACGAATAGTCTCACCAGCTCCACCTTCAAAAAGCACATTATCGGGCAACACAACAGCAGCACGTCCACCACTCTTCAGCATCAACATCATATGTTGCAGAAAATTGAGCTGATTGTTTTTGGTCTCTACATAAAAGTCGGGGCGATTGATGTCTACGGAACCTGCAGGACGAGTGCCAAATGGAGGATTGGCGAGAATGAGATCCACCAATGTGTCTGGCTCTTTCTCTAGAGAGTCTTCACACGCTATGGGGCTTCTGTCTGTACCAATGCCGTGCAAATACAAGTTCATTGAAGCCAATGTAACAACCAAGGGTGTGTTGTCCACACCATGCAGTGCTTGATTATTTAAAAAATCGCGCTTCCCCTTATCCTGAGACTGTCCTTTCATATAGTCGTATGCGGCTAAAAGGAAACCGCCTGTGCCACAAGCTGGATCACATACAGTTTCGCCTATTTTTGGCTGGAGACAATCAACCATTGCTTGTATTAACGGTCGGGGAGTGAAGTACTGTCCAGCACCACTCTTTTTATCTTGCCCGTTCTTTTCTAAGATACCTTCATAGATTGCCCCTTTCACATCGCCATCCATTACGAGCCACTGTTGCTCATCAATCATGGAAATCACTTTTTTAAGATAGACGGGTTTGGTAATCTTATTTTGAGCTTTGGTGAATATCGTCCCAATTAGGTTGTCTTGATCACTAAGTATTTTGAGCGTTTTCTCGTAGTGACTGAGCAACTCTAAGCCCTCCACATCCTTTAGATTATTCCATCTGTAACCCTCTGGAATAGAAGATCCCTCTTCAAAAAGTTCTTCGCTTTCTGCATCCATCTTGAGGAATAGCAGATATGTAAGCTGAGTTATATAATCTGTATAGCCGACACCTTGACCTGCCAAGGTCGTTGCTAATTCCCAAACCTTTTTAGTCAAGGCTTGCTCTGTTGCTATATTCGTTGCCATATTACGCTGCTTTTCTATAGATGATAAATTGAGCTAATGAAGATAACGCATCATTTACTTTTTCTTTACCTGCAAAAGCTTTTATGAGTTGTGCTGCCAAAGCCTTGTCGTTTCCCTTGATTTCTGTAATCGTGCAGTATCCATTAGATGCGATGTAGTCTTGTATTTTATGCATCAATTCAATCTGCTTTGAGGATAACGGACGCTGAATCTGTCCGCACCAAAGATTGAATCTCTGTCCTGCCGTTGGGTATAGACTTTCAAGTTTTTCTATTTGATGAAAAGCAAAGCGCACAAGTTGTATAATGTTGGTCAAGGCTTCTTTTTCATCCCTTGTAGAATACTGTTTGACTGACTGCGGATTGATGATGGTGTACGAGTTCCAAAGCGAAGATCTATTGAATTTACTATTTGCCCATTTTAGTTTGTTCTCCAAATCTTTCAACATAGCATACGTAATTGGTTCTCCACTATTATTGTAAATTAACCGAAGAGCTTCTATTTCATCCTTATGCTCCCAGCAATAGTCCTCAAAAGCAGAAATTGTAGATTTTGCCTCCTCTTGTGAAAAGCCTTTAGATATAAGCGTATCTTCGCCAGGCATCAAGGTCTCAATAAAACCAGCATTCAATATCAGTAGGTACGTACGTGCATCAGGATAATTAGCGATACTTCGAACCAAAGCTTTACGCTCTGTGTTAGGCTCATTTACATTGAAGTATGTAGGCAAATTGTTATTCTCAAGTGCCGTGAAGATATTTGAAGCTATATCTATCATACTTTGATGAGCAAGGCGGGTAAATTCGTGTTGATCTTTCTCTTCACACTTATGGCTAATACGAGATAGTCTGCTTGCCAATAAGCGCAAATAATCATCGGTCACATTCCCGTGAGTAATCTTTTCCAAAAGGTCTCTCAGAGAAATCTGTTTAGTCATTGTGCTATCAGAAGGCGCAACGATCGTTTTTTCATGCTCAGTTACTCCAACAGCATCTATCAAGAAGAAGCAGTCCTTGCTATAAGCATTTGGCGTAACATTGCGAAGCTGATCATCTCCAATGGTACGCACACCACGCCCTTTCATTTGGACATACAAAGACTCAGAGGCTACATCACGCATAAACATTACAACTTCAAGAGGTTTGATATCAGTCCCCGTAGCCACTAGAGTACAAGTCACAGCAATACGAAAATCCTTGTCATTTCGGAATTGGCGAATCAGTTCATTACTATCTCCTGAAGAATAAGTGATCTTCTGCACAAAACGATTGTCATTACGACAAAAAACTTCTTTGGCAATCTGTACGATGTTAGTAGCATGACTCTCATTCAATGCGAATATAAGTGTTTTTGGCAGATAATCCATATTAGGTTCACGTTGAGGGTCAGTGAACATTTCTGTGTACACTGCATCTCGATAGGTTTCCAAAATGAGTTTTATTTGGGCTGGATTAACAATGCTCCTATTTAATTCTTCACGTGTATAATTCTTGGTCTCTTGATTGCTAATTGTTTGTGTTTGTCCTGTGTAGCGAGTTTCCTTTTTTATTTTTTCGCCTTCAAGAATAGCTCCACCATTCTCAGTAATCTCTGTTTTGATGCGATAAATACGACTATCAACATTAACCCCATCCACAATAGACTTTTCCAATGTATAGTTTACAATGATATTGTTATTGAAGAAAGCCTTTGTTTCAGGTATAGGTGTAGCCGTCAAGCCAATCAATTTTGCTTTTGAGAAATAATCAAGTACTTTTCTCCAGCTCCCATAGATGGAGCGATGGCACTCATCAATGATTATCATATCAAAGAAGTCAGAAGGCAAATTGGGGTTTTCAGGAAGCTCTATATCTCTGTCCTCTATGTTCTCATCATCCTCTTCATTATCTTCGATTTCTTCTCCTTTTAGTAAAGAGAATAGACGTTGTATGGTGGAAATCAAAACATTGCTGTCTTCTGGAACTTTTGAGGATCTCAAACGATTTACCGTAAAGATCGTATTGAATGGATCTCCATTTTCTGTCAGTCTGAAAGTGCCAAACTCATTCTCAGCTTGTTTGCCTAAATTATTTCTGTCCACCAAGAACAAAATGCGTCTCATTGATGTGAACGAAAGTATACGGTAAGCGACAAGGCAAGCCGTATAGGTTTTCCCAGCACCCGTGGCAAGCACCATCAACGCTCGAGAGTCTCCAGCACGAAAACTTTTTTCTAATTCCGTTACAGCTTCAAATTGGCAATTACGCAATCCTTTGGGGCTAAGGGAGGGTAAGCCTGCATATTCATCTTCTATTCCTAGCAGTTTAGTAAGCTCATATGGGGTATGAATATGGTTACAATATTCAAATGTGGAATTGCTCTTGCGAGTATCATAAAACATTAAGTCTTTGCTGTTGGAAACGTATGCTATGGGAAGAGGAATTGAGGGGAACCAAGCTTGACACCAAGAAGGACAACTGCGGGTATAAAGAGTAGCCTGCTCTTTGACTATGTCTGAGTTTACATTTGAATCGGCTCTTTTAGCTTCCAATATGCCAACTGCCTTCCCATTAAGGAAAAGAAAATAATCGGTCTCTTTGTTGCCTTTCATCAATCCTTCCCTTATTGCCACAGCAGTAAGGTTGGGAGCATACCCATCCCTATTCACCACTTTCCAACCTGCTTCTTCTAGCATGCCGTCTATGATAACTCGAGCCTTTTCTTCTGGTTGCATATTGCAAAGGTCTAATAATTTGATATTATGCGAAGTTATTCAACATGTAAAGTATTAAATGGATGATATACAGCCTATTCTTGGGTCGATTTTATCAGTTCTCTTACATCAACATTTAATACTTCAGCGATCTCAAAAAGGTTTTCAAGAGATGGCTGTACTTTATTGGAACACCACCGAGAAACGGTATTCTCTGTACGACCAATCTCCTTTGCCAGACATTTACCTGACACCTGCTTTTCTGCAAGTACAGCTTTAATTCTATTTATCGCCTTCATCTGTTGATTTACTTTACTACATTGTAGAATACTCAGGTATAAAGATACGATTTTATGAGTGTTGTCCCAAACAAAAATAAGGATCATTGTTGCGAGGTATAAGCTTCTTTTGTTTCACACATTCCCCACAAAATAAATACGTACCTTTGCAACGAGAAGAAAGGGTTCTTTGAAGTGGTGCAAAATAAGGAGTGTGAAAGAGCTTCGCTCGTTTCCTATTCGTTCTCCTTTTTGTTTTTTTCGTTGTCAAACTTCTATTAGTCAAGCATTTACTTCTCGTAAAATGATTTTATGCGGAGATTTGCGATTTCCGAACGGCAAAGGACATCGGCATCGACCGACCCGAAAAGAACGAGATACTGCATAACATTCCGCCTACACCCGAACAGGAGGTGTTCATCGGCAAACTGATGGAGTTTGCCCAGACGGGTAATGCCACGCTCTTGGGGCGTGCGCCGCTCAGCGAGAGCGAGGAAAAAGCTAAGATGCTTATCGCCACAGACATGGCTCGCAAGATGAGCTTGGATCTACGTATGATTGATTTGGAGGCGTACTCGGATCATATAGACAACAAGGCGAGCCATTGTGCGAAGCTGCTCAACGACTACTACCGTAAGTATGATGCACAGAAAGGTACGCAGTTTGTTTTCTCTGATTTAGGTACTTATAAGCCCTCCGAATGGAACGTTTACAGCGAAGTTAAGCGTAAGCTGGTCGAAGACTATCATATCCCATCACACGAGATACACTTCATTCAAGAATGCAAGAACGAGAAGGCGAAGAAGGCAATGGTGGATGCCATGAACCGAGGGGACATTCGTATCATCTTCGGCTCTACCTCGATGTTGGGAACGGGCGTGAATGCCCAGCAACGTGCCGTGGCCGTCCATCATTTGGACTGTCCTTGGGTGCGACATGAAGTCGCATAGATAATTGTTGGAATGATACTTACGGGTATCAGCTTTAACCCGCTGTTCCGTCAGCGGTAGCCTACCGACCAATGCACCTTAATGTTGTATTAAGCGGTCGGGA
>JBAKGE010000045.1:0-16873 GCA_037191085.1 Porphyromonadaceae bacterium
GTGTTAAGATGAAAAAGATTTACATTTTATTCCTATCTCTCTTTCTTGTCGGATTAAGTTCTTGCCGAGATGACATCGCAGGAGATTTACAACACGAGGATAGAGGAGGACAAACAGAAACGAGAGCCCTGTCAAGTGATATTTTTTACTGGCATAATGGAGAACGTATTTTATTATTTCCCGATCACGAGAAAGAGTACATTCTCTATCGAGCCTCAGATGAAAACACTCTGCTCCAAAATATCTCAAATAGTGTCTCAAATGTGGAACGAGGAGAATTACCACTGCATACTGCAATATTGTATGTTCCCTCAAAGCAGCAATTAGATATAAAGGGAGAAAAATTAAAATGGGCTGTTATTCCTAAAACAGCCTCTTTGTCCAGACGTCCTGAGATTTTGTATAGAGGTGATTTTTACACCAATGAAAATGGTCAATCTGTCGGAGTATCTCACTTATTTTACGTCAAATTAAAATCTGAAAAAGACTTTGAAGTACTAAAGGGGTATGCAAGAAGATACGGTCTTTGGATTGTTTCCCAAAATAAGTATATGCCTCAATGGTATACGTTAGCTGCAATACAGACAAATTCCTCTACCATTGATTTAGCAAATCTTTTTCACGAGACAGGCTTATTTGAAGTGGCTCAACCTGATATAATTGTCGATGAAGACCTGACTTTCAGCAATCCTAATGATCCGCTATTCTCTACCCAATGGGGATTAAAAAACACAGGTCAAGCAGGAGGTAGTGGAGGCTTTGATATCGCATTTAGCCAGGCTTATGGAATAACACAAGGGAGTTCTGATGTTATTGTTGCAGTAATTGATCATGGAATTGCATTAAATCATCCTGATTTGAATATTTATTCTTCCAGCTATGATACAGAAAGTGGAACTTCTCCGAGTGTAATCCGAGGTTCTCATGGTACTGCATGTGCTGGGATAATTGGAGCAAGAACGAATAATGGTATTGGAATTGCGGGAATTGCCTCTGCGTCACCTTTGATGTCTATTAGTAATAATTTAAGGTTTTCGCCAGACATTGCACAAAAACTTGCTGATGGATTTGGGTTTGCATGGAGAAATGGAGCTTCTGTAATTTCCAATTCATGGGGAAGACTTTCTCCTTCTTCCATATTAGAAGATGCTATAAGGGAAGCCCTAAGTAAGGGTAGGAATGGAAAGGGCTGTGTTGTCGTTTTTTCAGCTGGCAACGAAAATGCTTCGCAAGTCAGCTATCCAGCATCATCTATTCCTGATATATTGGTAGTAGGAGCAATGAGTCCCTGTGGAGAACGTAAGAGTTTTTCTTCTTGTGATGGAGAAAACTGGGGAAGCAATTATGGGAACGCTTTGGATGTTGTAGCACCTGGAGTCAAAATACAGACAACTGACTTACTTGGTTCTTCTGGATATTCTTCAGGAAATTATTACGCCTCTTTCAATGGAACCTCTTCAGCATGTCCACATGTCGCTGCTGTTGCTGCGCTAATCATATCCGTGAAACCTGAATTAACACAGGAAAAGATTGTTAGAGCGATTCTTAGAAGTGCGAGAAAATTACCGTCTTACTCTTTTTCTCAAATAAAGACCTATGGTTCTTGGAATGCAGAAGTTGGGTATGGTCTTGTCAATGCCTTTTCTGCTCTTCAATATGTTATGGGAGACAATATCGTTTATTTTAACGATAAGATAGTGTCCAATGATGAGAATGTATTTGGAAGAATAATCTATTCACAAAATGTACTTGTAAGAAATGGGGCAAAACTCCTTTTTACAGCCCAAGAAGAAATAGAGATAGCACCTCCTTTTACAGTTGAAAAGAATAGCGAATTTGAGATGAGATTTTAGGATAAAAGAGGTGGAGAAATCCACCTCTTCTCTTTTTATTACTCAGAGAGAGTATTTTGTCAATACTCGTTTTTAATCATCAGTCTATCCATATCTGTTGCAATCTTTTGGTCGGTGATTTGGGCATAGATTTGCGTGCTGGCAATGGACGAATGTCCCATCATCTTGGCGATACTCTCTATCGGAATACCTGCCTCCAAAGTCAGCGTACCGAAGCTATGTCTTCCGACATGCCAAGTCAGCGTAGTACGAATGCCACATGCCAAGCCCACGGCTTTGAGATGAGTGAGTAGTTTCCCCTTGCTCATCGTATCGGGAAATATCTTGTAATCCTCCCTGCTTTTCTCCTTTGTGTAAAGCGAAAGTATCTGCTCCGCTATCGGATGCAGAGGGATCAAACTTTCCACCTCCGTCTTCTGTCTTGCTTTGCGGATATACCGCTTCCCCTCGCTGTTCGTTTCGATTTGTGAGGCTCGCAGGCTCTGTAAGTCAGCAAATGCCAAACCCGTAAAGACGGAGAAAAGAAACATCCTTCGGCTTAGTTCTGCTCCTTCTTCCTGTAATGGGAATGCCAAGAGCTTTGCCACGTCACCCTTGCTCAGGAAACGAGGTTTGCGCTCCACGGCTTCGTACTTCGCCTCCTCAAACGGATTGAAGCGTATTGTGCCTTGACTGACGGCTCGATACATCAACCGACTCAACCAGCATAAATGCTTCTTCATCGTTGCAGGGGCATAGCCCTCTTTCTTCAAATGGAAACGATAATCATCAAAGAACTCTATCGTGAGAGTCGTTAGGAGAATATCCTTCTCGCCACGACTTCGCACAAATGCGTTAAGCTGTCTGTCGGAACACCGATTGTTACTGTACGTCCCCTCGCTCTTGCTTGCTCGTTGGGCTTTGAGTTCTTCTGCACTGAGGGCAAGAAGTGTTGTCGGAGTTCTCCCGATACCTTGTAAGTAGTTCTTCAGCAACTCGGCACTTACTGCTCCATACTTGTAGAGCAAGGTATTGTACCCCTGTTCGATTTCTTCCCGAAAGGTTTTTAGGCGTTGGTTGGTCTTCTTGTCCGTTGTCTCTCCACGTTTCACGCTCCAATCATGGGGAGTAGTGTTTTCGCTCGTGGTTATCACAACGTTTGAGCCATCAATGGTGATACGACAAAGAATTGTCGTTGTGCCGTCCGCTTTGGTTTTGCTCTTATTGATATAGAATAGGATTTTGAATGTACTACGCATAGCTCTTATAGGGTTAAGGTTAGGTTTTCAGTGAAAGAGAGAAATCGCTTGAACTCATCGAAGAGCTTCTTCGGGGTAACGTGGGCATACCGCTCGGTCGTTTGGATGTTGCTATGCCCCAGCATTCGGCTCACGGTTTCGATGGGAACACCTCGTTCCAATGTAATCAAGGTAGCAAAGGTGTGCCTCCCAACATGTGCCGAAAGGGGAATGGAGATACCTGCCCGAAGTTGCAGGGCTTTGAGCTGGAAAAGATAAGCCGAATAGGCAATGGGAGCAAAGAGCGTACTACGTTCCTCCGATTGATACCACTCTATCAAACGAACCGCTTCAGGCAAGAGCTTTACACGACAAAGCGTATCGGTCTTTTGTCTGCGGAACTTCAGCCATAACGCTCCCTCGTCATCCGTAAAGAGATGCTCCCGACCAAGGGCGACCATATCGCAGTAAGCAACACCCGTAAAGCAAGAAAAGAGAAAGAGGTTGCGAGCAGTCTCCAACTCCACTTCATAAGGTTCAAAAGTCAAAGCTTGCAACTTATCCAATGAAGCTCTATCCAATGCACGAGGTTGTTTGTTCTCTCCTCGTTCTATCTCCACGTGAGCGAATAGTTGTCGTTCGGTTAATCCTTCACGATACGCCAAGCGACAGGCTTTCTTAACCGTCAAAGCCATCTTACGATAATAGGTTTGCGAATGTCCCAACTTTCCGACAGAGTAGTGTTGCAAGCACTCCAAGAAATCTTCTTCAATCTGACCGAAAGAAATGTCTGTCATGTGGTACTTCTCCCTTATAAAGGCTTGCAGATGCTTACTGATAGTATAGTAACTATTCAAAGTCGTAGCCTTTATTTCGATGCCCACCTTTTGTTCCATCTCTTCGACCATTCGGTCGTATCGCTCCAAGAAGGTGGTTTGGCTCTGCATACTTCCTTGAAACTGCTCCTTAATGTCTGTTGCCGTAAAGACTGTCCCTCGCTCACAGAGAACTCTATAAGCCGACTGTACCGAAAGGAGCAAGCGTTCCAACTTGCCATTCGTTGCCACCGCTTCACGGCTCTTGCCGTTCAATCTGCTCTCACGAGCGTTCCACAACTTCGGGTCGCACGAGAGCTTACAACTGAATTGGGCTATCGTTCGACCGTAGGTTATACGCCCCATAATCGGAGCTTGTCCCGACTTGTCCAATCCGCTCTTTTTCAGGTAGAGCAATACCTTGAATTTGTCTGTTTGCATACGCTTCTTTTTTATGGGCAAAGTTACCCGTTACCGAAGCGTTTTCAGCTACGCAAAACATTGTAACACAAAGCATAAGCACCGTAATTACAGAAAGATGAGTTACCGAATACTCTTCTGTCGGTTACCTTCTCCTACCTCTTCGTTGCCTTTCGGAGAATAGACTAACGATTTGGTAACGGAACTTCTGCATAAATCCACGCTTTCTGCACTTTTACCCTCTGTGTAGAACATAGAGAAATGCTGCAAATTCATCTCATTTCCACTTACTTACCTCTCATCCTCTCTCTAATGCCCTTTCCCCTAATAGTTCCAGAAGATATAGTAAAAACCTCCCAGAGCTTTCAAATTCGACGTCCCAGAGGTTTCCAAAAAGACCTCTGGGTCATCGAGATGCCGACGACCCAGAGAAAATTGCCCCCTTATGCAGTGGCCTCAGAAAAAACTATCGGAAAAATATCAGACAATCACCTTGTACACAGGACATTTCTCTCTCCATGAGAAAGGTTTGTCATACTCTGCGTGACATAAAAAGATGATAGGCAACACGACTGGAAACCCACCCAACGACGAGAATAACAACACTAATCCACAGGAGATCGAGGATCCGTAGCTGCACCGGATAAACATCGACAATGAATGCCCCGGGACTACTACCCCCCATGGTAACTATCCCAAAGTACTGCTGTAGAAGCACGAGAGCCACTCCTGTCAGAAGCCCCAGTACAAGTCCCGAGATAGATAGGAGCCACGACTGTGTGATGACGATACGGTCGATCAATCCTGCACGGGCACCGAGCATTGTAAGCAGGCGAGTGTCGTCCTGCTTTTCTATGATGAGCATTCCAAGCGTACTGATGACACTGAAAAGGGACAGTATGAGGACGAAGGATAGGAGGAGGAAGGTAACCATTTTTTCGACCTTCAACACCTTATACACCTCGGGATACTGTTCATACCGGTCCAGGACCCGGTAGTCTGCCCCTATCTTGTATTGGATCTGCTCTCGGGAGAGACCCGATGCTGCCTTACTGGTAATGAGATAGGAGACTTCGTCTCCGGTGTACTGTAGCATCTGTCGCATTGCAGACAGTGGAAGATAGACAACCTCGGTATCCTCCTGGGAGTCTATCCGAAAGACTCCGGACACATGCACACTGCGGGTGATGAACGTGCGTGCAGGTACAGCAGAGGAGATACGACCTATACGCTTGGGGAGGGAGAGCTCAAGTGCCGACTGATAATCCGCACCAGCTCCGAGGGAGGAAGCGACACCGATACCTATTACAGCCATCGGATACCCGTCGTCTCCGAGGTCAAAGGCCCCGTCGAATATAAAGTTATCCATAGGAATAATCCCTATGAAAGACTCCGTCTCCACGCCGACAAGCCGAACGACAGCCTTATTGTCCTCAAAGGAGGCTACCGCCTGCTCACTCAGCACTGGCGCAGTCCCGGGGATATCGACATCAGAAGAATGAAAGGCACCCCCCGATATGTGTACAATCTTATACTCGGGCGAAAAAGCAGAGAACTGACGATCTGTCAGCTCCTCAAACCCATTGTACACAGACATAACCACCACCATAGCCAACGCTACCAACGCGATCCCTACCACTGCTACAATGGAGATGATATTGACGGCATTGGTGCTCTTCTTGGCGAAAAAGTAACGCCATGCTACAAACCAAGACAGCGAAGGATGACGGAGATTCATGGCTATGAATTAGAGATCCTCTTCATCATCCTCTGTAGTCGGAGAGACAGGATTTTCGTCGAGGATCTGCTCAATCCTACGAGCATATTCGAGGCTGGTGTCGAGATGAAAGAGAAGCTCAGGAATACGGCGGAGCTGAGCACCCAAACGTCTGCCGAGATCGTAGCGCACGACTCCCGCACGCTCGCGAATCGCACCGATAAGCTCCTCGGCCTTAGAGTCAGGGAATATACTAAGGTAAGCACGAGCAATACTGAGGTCTGCGGAGAGACGGACTTCAGTCACGGAGACCATGACCCCACGGGTCTTCTGGGTTTCTTCTCTGAATAACTCACCCAATTCTTTCTGTATCAAGCGTGCCACCTTGGCAGTTCTAAGCGGATCCATTTCTGTATCTTTTTCGTTTCTAGTTACTTTACGTATATGAGTGTAAGTCCGTCTCTAAGCGGAAGGATAATCTGCTCTACTCTTTCATCCGAGACAAGGATGTCGTTAAATCGCCGTATCCCTTCCGTCTGAGCATCGTGGGCTGAATCATCTGTGACCTTGCCATCCCACAAGGTATTGTCGGCGAGGATGAACGCCCCGGAGCGAAGGCCTGTCATAAGCGCATCGTAGTACTCAGGGTACTGACGCTTATTGGCATCCATGTAGACAAGATCATACTGTGAGAGATCGAGAGTTCGGATAATCTGTAGTGCATCTCCGATAATGAGGTCAACCTTGTCCTCCACTCCAGATGACGACAACTGGGTGCGTATGAAGGGCTCCAGCTCGTCATCCAACTCAATAGTAGTCACCCGAGCATCCTCGCGAAGGGCTTCTGCCAGACAGATAGTAGCATAGGCTGCGTAGGTGCCGAGCTCCAGTATCCGCCGTGGACGCACCATCCGTACCAGAATCTTCAGCAGGCGTCCCTGAAGACGACCACTCATCATGCGCGGATGAAGGAGCTGCTGATTGGCCGCATAAGAGAGGGCACTCAGGACCTCTGGTTCTGGCTCTGAGTGCTCTAAAATGTAGTGTTCCAACTTTAATTCGGCGATTCTATCGTCGAAAGTCTTACCGTTCATTCACGAAGTCCAAGTTGTCCGACACTTTACTAATATCCAAGCTGGTAGTCCCTACTTCATCCTTTAGTCCACCGTGGATGAATGCAACTAAGTCCTCATGCCGGAGCTGCTCCTTCTCCATGAGAAAACGCAAAGCATCCACAAAATACTCACGCTTGGTCTGCTGTGGACGTTCCTTAAAGAACGGGTGGACACCATAGGACAACGCCAACTGACGAGCGACATGCTCCTGAAGGCAGAACGCATAGATGGGCACTCCACCACGGTAAGATGCGAGATTGCGGACAGTACGACCACTATACGTGTCATTGATGATTGCCTTCACACCAAGCTTCTGGATTGATTTGACAGCATACTTAGAAAGATAACTGGTGACGTCCACGACGTCATCCTCACCTACCTTCAGTTTGGGAGCGTAGTACGTATTTTTGTGGAGCTCTGCTTCCCTGATAATACGCGCCATGGTACGTACTGCCTCTATGGGATACTTGCCATACGCCGTCTCGCCACTCAGCATCACGGCATCGGTATTCATCATGATAGCACCAGAGACATCACTGACCTCCGCACGTGTAGGACGCGGTGAAGTAATCATTGTATGCAGCATCTGAGTAGCCACGATGACGGGCTTCTTCTTGAGTATACACTTATTGATTATCATAGACTGTAGCGCAGGGATCTTCTCCATGTCTATCTCAATGCCGAGGTCACCACGTGCCACCATGATACCGTACGCAGCATCTATGATTTCATCTATATTGTCTATCCCCTCCTGATTCTCTATCTTGGCGATGATCTTTATATCGCTACCATGTTCATCCAAGATCTGCTGGATATCCATCACATCCGCGCGGTTTCGGACGAAAGAGTGCGCGATGAAGTCCACTCCAGCACCGATAGAAAAGAGGATAGAGTCCTTGTCCTTCTCGGTGAGTGAGGGCAGGTTGATGCGCACACCTGGAACGTTGATACTCTTGCGGGCACCAAGCTCTCCGTCATTTTGCACTCGGCAGTGTAGCGCACTGTCCGTCTTGGACAAGACCTCCAGCCCAATCGTACCATCATCTATCAGCACGGTGGCACCGACAGGCACATCCTTCACGAAGTCTCTATAATTGACAGATATAACCTCCTTGATTGTACTTACCTCAGGATCAGCGATGATTTTCACCTCATCGTCTATGGTATAGTATATTGTCTCGGAGCAAGTGGTAGTACGCACCTCCGGTCCCTTTGTGTCCATCAGAATGGCCACCTCCTTGCTCACCTGCCGTACGTTACCTATAACTCGCTCAAATCCCTCATGGGACATGTGCGCAGAGTTCATACGCACGACATTGACGCCCTCACTGATAACCTTCTCCAAGAAAGGCACATCACAGCGCATGTCAGAGATAGTAGCTACGATTTTTGTTGATTTTGTAAGTGTCATATTCTTTTATCTGTCAGCTTTTTCTTATACCTATTCAATCTTTCACTCTTTACTTCACATAAAATTCTCCCCCAACCCCACTCATCGCCTCGCGACAAGATGCGCTACTGCCAACCGGTATCCGTCCAATCCAAACCCCATGATCATCCCCTGACACGCATCCGTAAGCACGGTGATATGCCGATGCGGCTCTCGCTGTGCCAACCGGCTAATATGTACCTCCACCACAGGGACATCCACCGCTCGGATTGCATCAGCTATGGCATACGAATAATGCGAAAAAGCTCCTGCATTAAGCACAACCCCTAAGGAGTCACGCACATCGTGCTGTAGATAGTCGATGATGTCTCCCTCGTGATTGGACTGGAAGTAGATGATCTCAAAGGATGGATAGAGAGCCCTCAGGCGCTCCAGATAATCTTCGAAGTACGTGCCACCATATACATCTGGCTCACGAGTACCGAGCAGGTTGAGGTTGGGACCATTTACGATATGAATCTTCTTCATAACATTCCGGAGTTAGAGTGTCCTGTTCTTTTCCTTTTCTCCTACAAAGTTACGAAAAAAGCTCCTTATCTTCAAGGAGTATCGCAAAGCGCAAATGACAAACAGAAGGGCGTAGCATATGGTACACACCTCTTCCCCCTCCTTACGGATCTGGATCGCCCGTCACCATACAACGTGGGTCCGACGCAGGCAAATAGAAGACAATGTCTCGAAGAAAGCTATTCAGTCCGGTAAACCTACAGGATTCATTCGCTGAAAGTCTTGGGGGGCGAATAGCCCCTCCCTAAGCTCCCCTTTGCTTCATTCATCCGAGACATATCGACACATCCTATGGGAAACCTCCGGGTTATCAATAAATCAATGTCCCGGAGGTCCTCAGAAAAAGCTCTGGGTCATCGATACGTCGACGTCCCAGAGAACGCGTCATCGACCTCCGGGAGAATCAAAAAGAAACCTCTGGGACGTCCACAAACCCTTCTTCGGGGTCTTTTACCTTCCAATTCAGCGCACGCACACAATAAACGTATGGGGCTCGACAGGCATTCTGCCTGATCACCCGCCGTATTTCCCACATCATTGCTTCGCTTCCTCCACGACAACATCCCAATGAGAGAATCGGGATAAAAGAGAGACCGGAAATGCTTGCGTAATTCATGGGAAAGTTATACCTTTGCGCACGTAAATGCCACCCCTGCGTACGGAGTGGTTATTTGAAATAAGTATTTAGCAACCCAACGAAGAAAAAGGCAGAATTATGTATTTGGATTCAGCAAAGAAAAAAGAACTCTTCGAGAAGTATGGTACGTCGAGCACTGACACCGGTTCACCAGAGAGCCAGATTGCGCTTTTCACCTACCGCATCTCTCACCTTACAGAGCACCTCAAGAGCAACAGAAAGGACTTCAATACCTCTCGTGCCATGAAAGGTCTCATCGGCAAGCGTCGCCGTCTCCTCGACTATCTCATGAAGAACGATATCGAACGTTATCGCGCAATCATCAAGGAATTAGGTATACGTCGTTAAAAAAACGCCTTCGAGAGTTTGGCAATTAGCAAAATAATGCTTACCTTTGCACTCGCTTAAAAACAGAAGTGCAGACACGGCACACGAAGCTAATATGGCCCATTCGTCTATCGGCTAGGACGCCAGATTTTCATTCTGGAAAGAGGGGTTCGATTCCCCTATGGGCTACCAAAATACAACAGAAGGCAGAAAAAGGAAACTGTAGAAATGGCAAATCATAAGTCAGCATTAAAGAGGATTCGTCAGACCAAGACACGTCGCGAGAGAAACCGCTATTACGGCAAGACCATGCGCAATGCGGTGCGCAACTTTCGCGCCCTCGAAGACGCAACCGAGGCACAGAGCAAACTCCCTGAGGTTAGCTCTCTGATTGACAGAATGGCAACCAAGGGTCGCATCCACAAGAATAAGGCTGCCAATCTGAAGAGTTCGCTTGCACACCATGTAAACGCTCTCGTAGCAGGTTCTCAGGCGTAAAGGAATAAGTAAGTCGGTGGAGGAGAACACAGTAAGTTTTCCTCCCCAGGCATGGCCCATTCGTCTATCGGCTAGGACGCCAGATTTTCATTCTGGAAAGAGGGGTTCGATTCCCCTATGGGCTACAGTGGTGGTGTCCCCTGGTTCACTAAGTGAGCCAGGGGATATGTTGTCATCCAATACCACTCCATATCGTGTACTACAGCAGCTGGATGCGAGAGTGGAGTATTTGAACTCTCGGAAAAGAGGAGCTCTCAAGCTTTTTTGCTAAATTTGTGTACTTATTGTGGCGCTGCACACGATGTAGCGAATTAGTTTGGTAGAGAAAAGAAGTAGAATAGACAATAGCTCGGATACACCATGGAACAGACGACTATCCTTTCGCTCAAAGACATCACCCTTAAACGTGGCGAGAACTCCATACTCCATAATGCCTCACTAGACATATCACACGGCGAGCTGGTATATCTGATAGGTAAGGTAGGCTCAGGCAAGTCGTCACTGCTTAAGTCTATATACTCAGACGTACCGATTCATAGCGGACATGCACAATTTGGCTCATTTGATCTCCGGAAGATCAAACGGAGTCAGGTCCCATACTTACGTCGTCAGGTGGGGATAATCTTTCAGGACTTTCAGCTGATGATCGATCGCACAGTGGAGAAGAACCTCGAATTCGTACTTAAGGCTACTGGCTGGATCGACCGCAGGGAGATCAAACACCGCATAGAGGAAGTTTTGGGACAGGTAGGACTGGAGAGCAAGGGGTACAAACTCCCACACGAGCTATCTGGAGGTGAGCAGCAGCGTGTGGTAATATCACGGGCACTACTCAACCGCCCCAAGCTCATTCTGGCAGATGAGCCCACAGGGAATCTGGACCCAGAAACCGGCGAACAAATAGTGAGCCTACTCCACTCTATCAAAGCTGACGGGACCTCCATACTTATGAGCACACATAACTATGCTATGGTGAAGAAATACCCAGCCCGAATCGTCAAGATACAGGACGGGCAGTTACTGGAGATGCAGATCCGCGAGGATATAATGACCGACGATAGAGATAGCATCTCCGAAATAAGTAGCGGTATGGGTATGGAGTAACGCTGTGACCACTATTAGGCAAAGTTGCGTAAGAGTAGCAGACGAAGCAATCAGATTTTAGTGAATTAGTTTTTCGAGATGAACAAGAGAACGTATTCAGACTTCGTGGTAATGAAGTTTGGAGGAACTTCGGTGGGTAGTGCAAAACACATCCGTGAGGTAGGTAAGCTGATCAGCACTCCCCAGCCTAAGATAGTAGTGCTGAGTGCCATGTCTGGTATAACCAATACGCTGGTGGAGATTAGTGATCTTTTCCGCAAAACAAACATACAAGGAGCACTTGAACTCATAGACAAGCTCACCGAGAAGTACCATAGTACCATAGCCGATCTGTATTCCAACCCCGAGATAGTAGAGCAAGCATTGGCGTTCGTGGAGCGAAAGATGAACTTCCTGAGAGGCTTTCAGAGAGAACTATTCACCGACTTCGAGGAGAAACAAGTATTGGCACAAGGGGAGATAGTATCGACGATGATGATGATGCTTCATCTCAGAGATATTGGAGTGCACGCTACGATAATACCTGCACTCGGATATATGTGTACGGACAAGTATGGTGAGCCAGCTATGGGACGAATACAGAGCGATCTGGTAGAGCTCTTGAGCCAATATCCCGAGGAGACACTATTCATCACCGAAGGGTATATCTGCCAGAACGCATATGCGGAGGTGGACAACCTAAAGCGCGGGGGTAGCGATTACACTGCATCAATAGTAGGGGCAGTCTTGGACGCCCAGGAGATACAGATCTGGACAGATATAGACGGACTACACAATAATGACCCTCGTGTGGTAGCTAAGACGAAAGCCGTACGCTCACTGCACTTCGACGAGGCGGCAGAACTAGCATATTTCGGTGCGAAGATACTACACCCTACCTGCATACACCCCGCGAAAATGGCTAATATCCCAGTGAGGCTACTGAATACCATGGAGCCGACAGCACCTGGGACACTAATCTCCAATCGCATCACCGAAGGGATGATCAAAGCAATAGCTGCAAAGGATAATATCACTGCTATCCGTATCATCAGCACGAGAATGCTGCTGGCACATGGCTTCCTGAGGAGAGTCTTTGAGGTATTTGAACGCTATCAGACCCCGATAGATATGGTGACGACCAGTGAGGTCGCCGTATCGGTAACGATAGACAATACCAGCCGACTGGAGGAGATACTGGCAGAGCTGAAGAGGTTCAGTACAGTGTCATTGGATGAGGATATGACAATCATATGTATTGCAGGTGACTTAAACTGGAAGAACGTAGGCTTTGAAGCAGCTGTGATAGAAGCCATGGGCGATATCCCCGTACGTATGATCTCCTACGGTGGCTCGAACCACAACGTCTCTGTACTTGTCCGCACGACAGACAAGAAGGAAGCATTGAATCAATTGAACAATCATCTATTTGACTTCTAGCCGCGGGCGATGAGCAAACGAAGTAAGGTTCAAACCTGGCTATATGCCACTCGTCCTCACACATGGGGAGCATCTATGGCTCCGATGATGATTGTATGTGGAGGATTGATACACGAAGGTGTGTTTCGCTTCTGGCCATATGTGCTATGCTTCATTGTGGCATGGTCTGCACAGATTGTAAGCAATTTAGCCAATGACTACTTCGATTTCATCGGGGGAAAGGACACGGAGAAGAGAGTTGGGTTTGAGCGGATACTAACCACTGGAGAAGTAACCAAAGAACAGATGAAGACGGCCCTATACATCGCCACCGGTGTCTGTATCACCTCGGGGATCGGGGTCGCAGCGATATCAAGCTGGTGGATGCTAATGGTAGGACTCTTCGTGATCATCGGAGCATCAGCCTACTCTGCAGGTCCCTACCCTCTGTCCCACCATGGCCTTGGAGATCTCGCCGTAGTAGTATTCTATGGACTGGTGCCTGTACTATGTACATTCATCGCAGTAGGAGGAGTAATGCCACCATTTTACATGGTGCCACTGGCACTGGGAATAGGTATGTGGGAGGCAAATATCCTCGTGGTGAATAATTACCGTGATTATGCCGAAGACAAGTCGAGCAACAAACGAACGCTCATCGTACTTCTCGGCGAAGCATTTGGTCCCCGACTTTATCTTTTCAATAGTGTGTCAAGCCTTGCCCTCTCACTTGCGGGACTGTGGTATACCCACAATTATATATGGATTGCGATCACCGCAATAGTATTCGGCACCGTGGTCATAATGGGAAATATAAAAATACGAAAGCACCAAGGTGGAGAACTCAACAAGGTGTTAAGATTCACGAGCGCAACCTCCATTCTCATCGCCCACGTGGTAATGTTTACCCTTCTCTTCTGCTGATTTTCCGATAACTACTTGCCAAACCACGCTATAGTAAGCTACACTTCCTTTCATTTCCAGAATGTGAGTGTACGTATAGAAAAGCTCCGGGTCGTCGATAAATCAATGTCCCAGAGGTTGTCAGAGAAAGCTCCGGGTCATCGCATCACAGACGACCCGGAGCTTTTTTAGCACATATATGCGTATGAGATAAAGTTAAGATTTAATAAAAAGAACTATTCCAGTAGGTATTATCTTGAAGAAGAGCAACCTCTTAGGTCTAACTCACGTCGATGTAAATATCTGTAGGATAGACTATCTTCTCCAAAAACAACCCCTGTGCCGGAGCTGTATTCCCCGCCTGTGTTCGATCTTGAGCATAGAGTCTCTCCCGAAACTCTGTCGGGGATATCTTTCCCCTACCAACCTCCAGTAAGGTTCCGACAGTAGAGCGAACCATATTACGGAGAAAGCGATCGGCGGTAATCTCAAAGTAATAGTGGTCTGCATCAACCTTATGCCACTCGGCGTGTCTTACATCACAGATATGTGTAAAGACGTTGGAGTGTTTTTTGGAGAACGTCGTGAAGTCCTGCCTGCCGACAAGCGCTTGAGCTGCCGTATTCATTAGCTCAAAATCCAATCCCTCAGCGGGTAAAAAGGTCTGGTACTTCCGCATGAACGGATCAGCTACACGACTCACATAGTATCTGTAGGTACGTGACAGGGCACTGAATCGGGCATGCCCCTCGAGTGTCACCTCTCGGACGGAATGAAGTGCGATATCCGAGCCGATAAGTCGATTGGCTCGAAAGATAAGCTCCTCCATATCGCTCAAACCGAAAGGCAAATCCACATGTGCTATCATGTGCCTTGCATGCACTCCGGTATCAGTACGACCTGCACCCGTGACCCCGACATCCCGACGAGCAATCGTGCTGAGTGTTCGCTCTATCTCTCCCTGTACTGTCCTGGTACCGGGCTGTATCTGCCAGCCATAGAAATCCGTGCCATCGTAGGAGAGATCGATGAAGTATCGTCTTTGCTGTACGTCAGGCATGGTGATAGGGATGATTATGCAGGATCGCCATAGCCCGATATATCTGCTCTGCCAAAAACATCCTGACCATTTGATGATTGAGTGTCAGGCGACTCAAGGATAGCTTTTCAGAGTACAGAGCATACACTTCGTCCGAGAAGCCATAGGGCCCACCGACGACAAAAATGAGCTTCCTCTGCACTGACATCATCTTACGACTAAGCATCCCCGACAGCTCCACAGACGTAGGGGCAACACCACGTTCATCCAGAAGGATGACTTCGTCATTCGCCCCAATGGCTGCGACAATCTCCCTACCCTCCAGACGCTTCTGCTCCACTTCGGACATTCCCTTTGTCCCCCTCACGTCCGGAATCTCCTGCACCTCTACCGGAATAAATCGAGATGCTCTCTTACGAAATTCCTCTACCTGTTGGCGCACAAGACCCTGGTCCGTCTTACCGACGAAGAGTAATTTAATTCCCTGCATTTCTCAGCTCCTTCGCGATATCTAATACCTGATTAACCATTTTGTCGTCTTTGGTCAGGCGAGGGACTTTATTCTGCCCTCCCAGCTTACCACGTTGCTTCATCCACTCATAGAATGTTCCTGAGGGTACCGTAGAGACCTTTGGGAGCTGGAGTGAGAAGTCCTTGTATCTCTTGGCCTCGTAGTCCGAATTAGAAGCTTTGAGAGCATCATCAAACTTTTGAACGAAGAGCCCTGTATCCCGGGGCTCGATCTCCCACTCGACGACCCAGTGATGTAAGCCCTTCCCCTCCTCAGTAAGGAACACCGGACCTGCCGTGTATTCCCTGACTCTACAATTCATCTCGATACCTACCTTTGCAAACGCTTCGTCCGCATTAGCCACCATTAGCTCTTCTCCAAAGGCGTTGATGAAGCTCTTGGTACGACCGGTGATGATAAATTTATACGGGTTCTTCTGGGTGAAGCAGACAGTATCGCCGATGAGGTATCTATACAGTCCTCCCAGCGTACTGATTACGAGTGCATAGTTCTTGCCTACTTCAACCTCATGTAGTGGTATTGCTCCTGAAGGATTTGTCTCATCAAAGTCATCCATAGGGATGAATTCATAGTATACTCCATAGTCAATCATCAACAACATGGATGAATCGGAAAGATCATCCTGAATCCCGAAGAACCCTTCGGATGCATTATAATTCTCCTGATACCGTACTCCCTCCCCCAATATACGCTTGTACTCCTCTCGATATGGACCGAAAGCTATCCCTCCGTGAAAGAAGACTTCAAGATTTGGCCACACTTCACGGATATTGGAAGCTCCTGTCTTACGCAAAACTTCCTTCAGGATCAACAGCATCCAACTAGGGACACCTGAGATATTGCCCACGTCCTGTGTCAGGATCTCATTAGAGATAGCTTCACGCTTCTGCTCCCAGTCGGCGATGAGCGAAGTATTTATATTGGGTACACGTATAGCCCTGCCAATACGAGGCATTTGCATCAGTAGGGTTGCGGACAAATCCCCAGTACGGGTATACGTTCCCTCTCGCTTGGGGTCATAAGTACCAGCGAGAGCAAAGCCCTTGTGAGAGAAGAAACTACTATCAGGATTATTCCGCAGATAAATACGGACAGAGTCCATCCCTCCCTTGAAGTGACACCCCTGCAGATGAGTACGATTAATCGGAATGTACTTACTCTTGGCATTGGTTGTTCCACTACTCTTGGCAAACCACTCCGTACGTTCGTTTGTCAGTATATTCTTCTCTCCTGCCACCATTCGGTCAATCAAGGGAGCAATATCCTCATAGGTTACTATAGGCACAAACTTCTCGTACTGGTCACGTACGATGGATTCATGTATACCCAATGTCCGACCAT
>JBAKGE010000149.1:0-2570 GCA_037191085.1 Porphyromonadaceae bacterium
GAAGAGAAGAGGGAGGAGGGAATTAGAGGTGACCCAAATGAGATTATTTACACCAAGCGAGAAGATGTCACTGACAAATTGAATCTGGAGAACGTGGTAGATGCAGGTATTTGTCGGATATTGGAGCGAAGACTTCGTGATTGTGGCGGTGATGCCAAGAAAGCATTCGGTGACCTTACGACAAATCCTATATGGCTTAATGAGACTGAAGGTATAGCCATTAAGAGAGTGACAATAAAGGCAAAAGTTACGAATGGGATTCCATTGCATTTCAAGCGAGACCATGTTGGTCAGGCAATCTGCGATGCAAATGGTATAGAAATACCTACGGATTATGTTGAGCCTCGGAATAATCATCATGCTGCTATATATATAGACCGTTTTGGTAATGTTCATGAAGAGATTATTCGGTTTATGGATGCTGTTGATCGAGCAAACAATAATCTTCCAATCATTAATCGCAAGCATCCCGAACATCCAGATTGGAAACTGCTGTTTACGATTAAGATCAATGAGATGTTCGTATTCTCCAATGAAGAGACAGGCTTTGATCCAACTGAGATAGACCTACTTGATCCTAAGAATAAAGCAATAATTAGTCCGAATTTGTATAGAGCACAGAAGCTATCTTCGAGGGATTATTTTTTTAGGCATCATCTTGAGTCAACAATTAAGATTGATGTCAAGGGTCTGACTTTTTATAGAATCCAAGATCTTAAGAGGTTAAGAGGAGTGGTGAAAGTACGCATTAATCATTTGGGTGACATAGTTCAGGTCGGAGAATATTGACAAATTATGCTTTACCGTACGATATATATAGGTAACCCAGCTTATCTTCATCTTAAATCAGGGCAGATGAAGGTCATTTACCCTGATACAGACGAAGAGGTAGGAAGTGTCCCCATTGAGGACATTGGATTGCTTATGATAGATCATATGCAGGTGACTATTACCCAACAATTGATACTTGCACTGCTGAAAGCCAATGTTTGTATTGTATCCTGTGATCCACAGCATTTACCGGAAGGTATCATGTTGCCTTTTGCAGGTCATTCTGAATACTCTTCTCGTGTTCGAACTCAACTTGATATTAGTGAACCTTTGAAGAAACAACTGTGGAAACAAACTGTAGAGGCTAAGATACGTAATCAGTCCAAACTCCTCCAGACAAGAGGAGAGAATGCATCCCCAATGATTAAATATTTGTCTGAAGTTAGATCAGGAGATACTACGAATATGGAGGGAATATCAGCTCAGTATTACTGGCGAAACCTTATTGCTCCTGATTTCGTTAGAGGAAGAGAGGAAGCCGCTCCGAATCTATATCTTAATTTCGGCTATTCAGTCCTGAGGAGTATTGTTGCACGTGCCCTCATAGAAACAGGACTACTGCTCGTTGTTGGGATATTTCATAAGAATAAATACAATCCTCTTTGTCTCGCCGATGATATAATGGAACCTTATCGACCTTTTGTGGATGCAATGGTACTGGAGTGGTGTGATACTTATCCAGATCAGGTGGAGCTTACGAAAGAGTTTAAGTATCACATCCTACAAATTGCAACACTTGACGTGGGTATTTGTGGCGTTGTTCGACCACTGATCGTCGCAGCTAAAATGACAGCGTCATCACTCTATAAGTGTTTTTGTGGTGATGTGCGTGCTCTTGCTTATCCAGAGTTTGCCCTTCCCAAGAATCTAGAGATATGATCTCGGCTGACAGATATAGTGCATATCGAACTATGTGGGTAATGGTCCTATATGATCTTCCAACAGATACCAAAGTAATGCGAAAAGAAGCAACCAAGTTTCGTAAGGCTTTGGAGCAAAATGGATTTCAGCTCTTTCAATTCTCTATCTATATCCGGCACTGTGCTAGTCGCGAGAGTGCACAAGTGCATGTACAAAGGGTCAGAAAATTACTTCCCCATCATGGATCTGTAGCCGTGATGACGATTACAGACAAGCAGTTTGAAGGCATTGAACTCTATCATAATCGTGAGTATGAAGATACACCACCAGGACATCATCAACTCAGTCTGTTTTGAATCTTAGGATCAGAAAACTCTATTCGTACCAGATCAAACTTCTTCTACGTCCGTAGTTTTCTGATAGAGTAAAATCTGCCAACCTTTTAATATTTAAAAGATTGGCAGATGAGGTTGTGACCTATCACAAAGATACAACGATTTGAAAGCAATTCACAACTTGAAGGAGTTGTAGGTGCAGTTACTGGTGGTTGTGACCTATCACAAAGATACAACGATTTGAAAGCAATTCACAACAACGCATCAGGCATGAGTGCAGAGAGTGTAGTTGTGACCTATCACAAAGATACAACGATTTGAAAGCAATTCACAACAACCCTCTTCGTGCTAGCAACAACATGGGGGTTGTGACCTATCACAAAGATACAACGATTTGAAAGCAATTCACAACTAGTACCATCATTGAAAGACCACGAGCGAGGTTGTGACCTATCACAAAGATACAACGATTTGAAAGCAATTCACAACATTCGGTTACAGCCACTTGCATAAGAATGAATCTAGAACACTTTCTAACACCAT
>JBAKGE010000005.1:0-42458 GCA_037191085.1 Porphyromonadaceae bacterium
AGAGACAGCATAAACTTCATGCTCAAAAAACTCCTCACCGACAACTTTGCTGATCGGGTACTCTCTACTGAAGAAATAAACACACTCATCAAGCTAGAGAACATAGCACATAACCTTGAGCGATGTGGCGACTCCGCAACAAACATAGCAGAGTCTACCATATACCTCGTCAACGGAAATGATATACGTCATGGACAAAAGTGATGACCTAAAGCAACGCATCCTCATCGTTGACGACGAGAGGGACATCTGTGAAATCCTCTCCTTTAGCCTCTGCCACGAGGGCTTTGATACCACCACTGTACACTCAGCCGAAGAAGCTTTGGAGGTACTAGATGATACTTTCAACCTAATAATACTCGATATAATGATGGGTGGAATGTCAGGTTTCCAAATGGCCGATTATCTGAGAAAAAGGGGCAATACTATCCCAATCATATTCCTCACTGCTAAGAATACTGAGAACGACATGCTCACGGGCTTTTCGGTTGGAGGAGACGATTATATCAAAAAGCCTTTTTCCCTCAAAGAGACAGTGGTACGGGTCAAAAGCGTTCTCAAACGTTTCTCAACCATTGGGACACAAGAGATCGAAACAAACAAAACAATCCAGCAGGATCAGGCATCTATAAAGAACGAAAAATTCATTATTTGCGGAACATTAATCATTGATATTGAGAATATGACCGTCAGAGACGGGGAGGAGGTAAAAGAGGTGACAAAGACAGAGTACAACATCCTCAAGCTCCTGGCCAAAAACGCCGGGCGCCCCTTCTCTCGCTCGGAAATTCTCAACTACGTCTGGCACGACAACGGAATTGTACTCGAACGAACTGTAGACGTACACATCGCCAGACTCCGTAAAAAACTCGGAAAGCACGGTAATATGATCGTCAATCGTGTGGGTTTCGGCTATGCACTTCTCCCCCTCTCTGAGAGATCAAAATAGTCATTGACACAATGCACCTCTCGCAAGTTCCTTCTTTCCTGATCCACGACATAATTTACCTATAGGCTATGTATACGAGACGTCTTAGCGCCCCTCTGATTATCCTAATAGTGCTATATATTATAGGAGCACTAGTCGTGGGAGAACAAGTCAAAAAGCAGGGTGATGAGGCTATCTTACTGAGCAGACTCAGCTCTTATGCCGACATCGTGAACGAAAGTTACAAGAAGGGATCGCTTTCTCAGACGCTCCACCTCCTTCCTACGAGCATCCGTGTCACTATTCTTGATGACACAGGTCACGTCATCTACGACACCGAGGTCGCCACTGCTCATGACCTCGACAGCCACCAGGCTCGACCAGAAATACAGTCCGCCCACTACAGCGGAGAGGGCTACCACATGCGTCGCTCCACGACAACCCAAATCGAATACCTATACTACGCTCGTTACGAAGACAGCTACTACATCCGTACGGCACTTCCACATGCGCCATCAACCGCTCCGCCTATGGAAATCCCACACCTCTTTATTGTCATCAGTGTCATGATCATCCTCCTCATGGCATTACGCCTGCTCATGATCACTAAGAGATACAATAGGACTATCAACCATCTCAAAAAGCTCGGTAAAAACATTGCCGAAGGGACACCCTTAGAGACGCTGGACTTTCCAGCAGATGAAGTGGGTGATGTCAGCAGACAGCTCATGTTCATAGTAGAGCAAAAGGAAAAAAGTCGCAGGGGCATGGAGGAAGCACGAGAGCGGCTGATACACCACTTCAAGCTCACCAATATCGGTATTGCGATCTTCAATGCCAAAGGACAGACAGAGTTCACCAATAGCCACTTCATCCAGTACGCCAACATGCTGGTATCTCACCCGATGACGGATATCGACGAACTGCTCAATGATACCAAAATGGTCACAATAAAAAGATTCCTATCCGACGATTATGATCCCCAAAGACAGAGTATTTCGACTACCATACAGCAGAACAATAATATATTTGAGGTCAAGGCACTCCGATCAGAAGGACAAGGATGCGAAATCACAATCACTAATATCACCGAAGAAGAGAAAGCACGGATCTTGAAGCAGGAGATGACCAGTAATATCACCCATGAGATCCGTACACCTCTGAGCTCCATCCGTGGCTATCTCGAGATACTTCGTTCCATGAATCTCTCTGAGGGAAAGCGCACCGATTTCCTCGACAAAGCCTACCTACAGAGCATCAGACTCAGCGAAATGATGGACGACCTCCAATTGATCTCTAAGCTTGACGAGGACATCAGCCCGTTCAAGTTCGAGGAAGTTGATCTACACCTCACCGCCTCTGAAGTGCAGATAGCGTACATGAACAAAATTGAGGAGAACAGGAGTCAATTCCTGATCAAGATCCCTCCCCGTCTCTCGATCCAAGGGAACTCCACCCTACTCTACTCCATTCTCCAAAATCTCGTCGAAAACTCCCTCCGCTACGGAGGAGAGGGTACTCAGCTGGTGCTTGAGTGCTATCATCAAGATCAAAACTACGTTTACTTCTCCTATTACGACACAGGCAAAGGGTTGCACGAAAAACATTTGAATCGTATATTTGAACGCTTTTATCGCGCTGACGAAGGTCGCACACGTGCCAGTGGGGGATCGGGACTTGGGCTCAGTATTGTCAGGAATGCTATCCACATCCACTCTGGACAGGTGCAGGCACGGACACACAGCTCAGGAGGACTGGAGATTCTCTTCACCTTACATAAGTAAGCGGATACAGTATCTCTGCACCTCGAGAAGTTAAACTACTAAACCAAATAAATGAACTCATGAAAAAGTGGAGATTAACTAAAGTAGCCCTTATCATGACCTTGGCTATCTCTCTGCCACTGGTCTCATTCGCCGTTCCTCGTGATCAGAAAGTCAAACCGACCAAGAACGTGATCCTAATGATCGCGGATGGCACTTCGTTGTCCACAGTCTCTCTCGCCCGCTGGTATCAGCGCTTGCAGGATCCCTCACAGATCTATCTGAACCTAGACCCTTATATCTCGGGCACTATCCTCACCTACAGCTCCAATGCGCCTATCGGCGACTCTGCCCCCACCACCAGTGCGTACATGAATGGTATGCCGAGTATCACTGGTTTCGTAGGTACGTATCCCTACTCAGACGGTGCCAATGACTTAATTCCGGTGGACAGTACCATGGCATACCGTCCGCTCATGAGTCTGTGGGAAGCCACCGCTCTGACCCAAGGTCGACGTGTCGGACTTGTGGTGACGGCAGAGTTTCCACACGCTACACCTGCAGACTGCATAGCGCACTCTTACAAGCGATCACGCTACGAATGGATCGCCAAGCAAATGGTCAACCACAAGCTGGATATCATGATGGGCGGAGGAGTAGATATCCTCACCCCGGCACTGCGCGCTCGACTGGAGGAGAGGGGATATGGTGTCTTCACGGACGACATCAACGCCCTCGATACCTACAAGGGTCGTCAGATGTGGTGCCTATATACACCAAGGGATATCCCCTACGATATAGATCGCGATGCCACCAAGGTTCCTTCTCTTGCACAGATGACACGCTCTGCGCTCTCTCGTCTGGATGGCGAAGAGGGCTTTGTGCTCATGATAGAGGGAAGCAAGATAGACTGGGCTGCACACACCAATGACCCCGTGGGCATGGCTACGGAGACTTTAGCATTCGATCAGGCAGTAGGAGTAGCCCTTGACTTTGCCAAAGCAGACGGTAATACCGTAGTCATCATCACCTCCGATCATGGCAATAGTGGTTTCAGTATCGGTAATGGCAATCTCAAAGACTACGACAAGACCTCAGCCCAAGAGCTATTCGGAGCCCTTACCAGCATCAAGCTAACCTATCAAGGCATGGCCAATCTCCTCTTACAGACACCTGAGGAGAAGATCGCAGAGGTATTTGAAGAAAATGCTTCATTCCCCCTCACAGAGCAGCAGCTACGCGTGGTTACCATGCTGAGACGTGTGGAAACCAAAACAATCAGCAAGGACAAACTGTCCTCCGTACTCTCTGCCAAGGAATTGGAAGAGATAAATAACATCCTCTACGCCGAATCCCTAATGGGCTACATCGCCTCTATATACCGTGAGCACATGAATATGGGCTTCACCACACACGGACACACAGGGGAGGAAGTATTCCTGGCTGTGTACGCACCAACTCCGGAGCAAAGGCTCATGGGATTCCATACAAATATAGAGCTACACGAGTACATGCGAGAACTCCTTGGGCTGGATCGTACCATGCTTGAGTACACAGATGAGTACTTCGCACCACACGATAGGGTATTCAAGGGCTGCAAGTACATCGTCAAAGGTGAAAAGCCAGAGGACAAAGTGCTGACGGTCAAGAAGGGGCGAAAGACCCTAGAAATCCCTGCATTTAGCTCCAAGATTATGCTCAATGGCCAAGCGCACGAAATAGCTGTACCGGCTGTCTATGTGGACAAGACGGATCTCTTCTATCTGCCTACATCGCTCAAGGATCTCCTCCAATAGTCCACACATAGCTCCGGTATCTATCCAAAATTTCTCTGGGTCATCGGTTTCTCGATGTCCCAGAGCTTTTTTTGTCTACCTCTGGGACATCGAACGATCGACGACCCAGAGGAATCTTGACACACCTCCCGTTGTGTCATACTCAACGGCGTGGAAAACATAGAAGTAACCTCTTGACAATCAACAAAAATATATCCGCTGTATCAGCCAAGGATGACAGGGTGAACTGACTCGTTTGGAGATCTGTCAGAGGAAGATAAATCGCTATACAATGCAAAAGTTAAATCGGAACCCGTTAATCATTTCTAAAAAGCCAAGGTACGTGTACGTTTAACATTTCCAAAATGTTAAATTCGGCATTTCCACACTTGCTTATCAGTAGGATAATTCTTTTATTTGCATGCAGATAGCGGACAATTATGGTACACTTTTTGCATCCTATCTACTGTATCAGATCAACACATGAAACAATATCAACAACTACAATGTAATCAATATAAAAAGGAAAGAGTAATTATGAAGAAAAGTTTGAAGACAGCACTCATGATCCTAGGTTGCTCTGCACTCAGTGCACTCGGTGCAGTAGGTCTATACCGCAGTACCAACCCGGGGACATATGACCAACACACGGTACACAGCGAAGCATCACAGGTATTCGGACAAGCAAAAATGACCCCTGCCGTATTTGCACAAGGACAGGTACCGGAGAATTTCGTGGAAGCCGCAGAGCACAGCATAGACGGAGTAGTCAATATCCGCAGTGAGAAGGAAGTGCGGCAGCAGAGGTTCATGGATCCATTCGAGTTCTTCTTCGGCATGCCGGGTCGGAGAGGTCAGCAGTCACAGGAGACACCTAAGGCGATCGGCATCGGATCGGGTGTAATCATCAGTGAGGACGGGTACATCATGACGAATAACCACGTGGTAGAGGAGGTGGACAAGCTGTACGTCACTACCAATGACAACGTGGAGTACGAGGCTACAATCATAGGCACTGACCCCAACACCGACATCGCACTCATCAAAATAGATGCCAAAGGTCTCCGCCCAATCCCCTTCGGCAATAGCGATGAGGTACGCGTGGGCGAGTGGGTGCTCGCGATCGGTAACCCCTTCAACCTCTCCAGCACCGTCACCGCAGGAATCGTCAGTGCTGTAGCACGAGGTACATCCCCCGGCCGCAATAGCTTACCTATCAGTTCTTTCATCCAGACCGATGCGGCAGTGAACCCCGGTAGCTCGGGAGGTGCTCTCGTCAATACTCGTGGTCAGCTCATCGGTATTAATACGATGATCTACTCTGAGACCGGCAACTATGCCGGATACTCATTCGCAGTCCCTGTCAATATTGCCAGCAAGGTAGTGTCGGACATCAAGCAGTTCGGCACGGTCCAGAGAGCGATACTCGGAGTAGTGGGAGGCAATATCAATTCAGAAGCAAAGAAGAAGTACAACCTCAAGGTATCTGAGGGTGCTCTCATAGGAGAAGTAATGGACGGTAGTGCGGCTAAGTTCGGTGATATCCAGGAAGGAGACGTTATTACGGCTATCAATGGTACCCCTGTTCGCTCTATGAGCCAGCTACAGGAGAGTATAGCGGTCCACCGTCCGGGGGACAAGGTAGAGGTGACACTTGACCGCAAGGGGCAGCAGATCAAAAAGATCCTGACCCTACGCAATAACTCCGGTACCACCGAGCGTGTAGAAAAGGCCAGCGCGGGGTCCATCGGCGCGGCATTCATCAAAGTGGATGACAAAACAAAGCAGAAGTATGGCATCAGTTACGGTGTAGAGGTCGGAGGAGTAAGCGATGGGAAGTTCAGAGAAGCTGGTATCAAGAAAGGTTTCATCATCCTTACAATCAACAACTATCGCGTATCCTCCCCCAACGAAGCAGAGAAGATAATCAAGAGCGTGATCGAATCCGACTCCGATAAGGTTCTATTCATCAAGGGGATACAACCTAACGGAGAGATAAAGTACGTGGCTGTTGACCTAAGATAAATCTCCCACTTCGACTTCTCGAAGAATAGCACAATTCTTCTAAGAAAAAATAGGTTAAGCCCCCTCTGACCACCACATGTCAGAGGGGGCTCTTATTGTAGCTACATCCCTATGCAAGTCTTCGTTCAGAATATAATCAAGGGAAGATGCCCCATCCCACTTTTCCACCGTACTCAGTGGCATGAGCTTGACATAAGCAATCAGGATTTCTGCATCAAAAATAGCATTAACCAGCTAAGATTAAACAGATTAATACGACAAAGAATAGATACACCTCAGTTCATTCATTCCACACATGCGAGCATGCCTCACAGAAAGCTCCGGGTCATCGACAAAACGAGAACCCGGAACTTTCTCTCGAGACCTCTGGGAAGTCGCTTTCTCGACGTCCCGGAGCTTTCTTGCCGCACATCCACGTACCATGAAAAAGAGCATCCAGTCAGTGCTATCCGAGGGAATAGTCATTTTTTAGGTGAAACTCACGTTATTATCATCTTCGATACTCGATACCTATTTTTAGGTATACATTAAAATTTATTTTGACTTTTCTATAATTAAATCTAAATTTGTGCCTGAATTTCATAGAAATATAATTTGCACCTTTTGGAACATTTACCCAACATCAATTAAACCCATCAAATATGTTTAACGCAAGACTACTAACCCTAACCACAATCTTGGCTGGTGCCCTATGCTCTGCATCACCAGCCCTCGCGGTGAAGTCAACCACCGCAACTCGTGTTACTCCAGTGACTGATGCTAACATTGTAGGTCATATCCTCGATGCCAAGACAGGAGAGCACCTCCCCGGTATCACCGTCCAGCTCAAAGGAACCTCGTATGGCACAGCTACCGATGCATCCGGTCACTTTTATCTCCGCAATCTAAAGCCAGGTCGCTACACAATCCTCGTCACCGGAATCGGCTATCTCTCACAAGAAAAAATGGTCGACATCCGCGAGAATAATACGGTGGAGATCAATATAAGCCTACAGGAGGATGTACTCAACCTCGACGAAGTGGTCGTGTCCTCCAATCGTCAAGCAACCCTCCGCAAGCATACGCCAACCCTCGTCAGTGTGGTTGATGACAGGATTTTCAATATGACCAATGCGGTAGCTCTCTCACAGGGACTGACGTTCCAGCCAGGTCTTCGTGTGGAGAATAACTGTCAAAACTGTGGTTTCAATCAAGTGCGTATCAATGGTCTTGACGGTCATTTCTCCCAGATCCTCGTGGACTCACGTCCCATCTTTAGTGCACTCGCTGGCGTGTACGGTCTGGAGCAGATACCTGCCAATATGATCAGCCATGTGGAGGTTGTGCGTGGAGGAGGCTCAGCACTCTACGGCTCCAATGCTATCGCGGGGGTAGTTAATATCATCACGAAAGAACCGCTATTCAATAGCTTCTCTTTCCACGAGAACCTGACCTTCACGGGCATGAAGAGTCCTGACAATACGATTGGGTTCAATGGTACGGTCGTGGGCGCAGACGGACGTATCGGGGCAATGCTCTTCGGACAGACTCGCAACCGAGGTACCTGGGATGCAAATGGCGATGGCTTTAGTGAGATCGGTCAAATCAAGAGCCATTCACTAGGATCTAAAGTATTTTTCCGCATCTCCAACCAGGATAAGCTCTCCGCTGAAATCCACGCCATACACGAAGATCGTCGGGGTGGTGATCGTCTCGATCTCCCAGTGCATGCTGCTGCCGTGGCCGAAGCAACCCAGCACAATATCTATAGTGGTGGGCTAACGTATAACCATTTCTCCAAAGACAGAACGCATAGACTACAGCTCTTTACCTCCGGACAGATCGTAGATCGCAATAGCTACTATGGCGGTATCGGTGAGGGGAATGTAGGTCGTCTCGGGTTCATACCCAAGGGGGAATTTGGTACTAACTACGGTGTCACGAAGGGTCAGACCTATGTGGCAGGAGCACAGTACACTTATGACTTCGATCGCTTGTTCTTCTCGCCCGCACAGTTGCTCCTCGGTCTCGAGTATAACTACGATGCGCTCAAGGATAACATGCCGATTCGTTCGTGGGAGCCTGATGCCACAGGCAAAGCCCCCCTACATCCAGGCGTGGACCAGCGTATCCATGTCCTCAGTCAACTGGGACAAATCGAGTGGACGAGCGACCAATGGACTCTCCTCCTCGGCGCACGTCTAGATGAGCATTCCGCTGTTCGCTCCAAGAACGGTGGCATCCGCCCTATCTTTAGCCCGCGTGCAACCCTCCGCTACAACCCAGTCTCCAATATCAATCTACGTGCCAGCTATGCCAAGGGGTTCCGTGCTCCACAAGTCTTCGACGAAGATCTACACGTAGCAGTGGTGAATGGAGAGTCAAAGCGTGTCAATAACAACCCAGAGCTACGTCCGGAGTATAGCCACAGCTTCAGTCTCAGCTCGGATATGTATTTCAGCGGAGATCATGTACAGAGTAACCTCCTCGTCGAAGGATTCTATACCAAGCTTATCGGGGCCTTTAATACCGAGTTCGTTGAGACCAAAAACGGCTTCAATGTCTACGAGCGTGTCAATGGATCCAATGCCACTGTCATGGGTGTTAATATTGAAGGGAAGGTAGTATTCGACAAGGTTAGCCTACAGGGTGGTCTCACCTATGCCCACTCTCAGTGGGATGAAGCTCAGGAGTGGGGCGTGCGCTGCTACCTCGTAGGTGAAGCTAAGGGTAGCGAACAAGACATCAACACCCTCACGGATCAAGGCCCAACCACACTAGCCGGTTTCAAGCAGGATGTGGACTCAGACGGCAATGCCACCTTTGGCGACAACGTCAGCATGACCTCCAAAGAAATGCTCCGTACACCTAAGGTATACGGATACTTGATGGCCGAGTATCGTCCCATCAAACCACTCTCACTCGCTATGACTCTCAACTATACCGGTCGCATGTATGCCCCACACGTCGTGGAAGTGGGACGCAACTCCGCCACCGTGGATCGTGAGCTCATAGCTGCAGGCAAGCGCCCGAACACCGTAGACATACCCAATGCTCCTAAGTGGGATAGACTCGAAAAGACCCCCAACTTCTTTGACCTCGGAGCTAAGATTGCCTACGACTTCAAGCTCTTTAATACCTCACAGCTCCAGCTGTACATGGGCGCATACAACCTCCTCAATTCATTCCAGAAGGACTATGACTTCGGTGGGTTCCGTGACAGTGGATACATCGTAGGTCCTTTGACCCCACGTTCGTTCTACTGTGGTATGAAGATCAATATTTAATCCTTTCATCACCACATTGGTTATTAATATCGTACGCATGAAAATAGGTACGGAACCCTGCCTACATAGAGTTCCGTACCTATCTTTTATGCAACCCTAAACAGTCATGACCCAACAATCATAGGTAGTATAAAGTACATAAAAGGTCCTCCAATACCCAGTAATAGGTAATTATAGACAATAATTTTGTATATTCTTCAAGTTATTCTAAATTTGCTATGCGACAAAGGCAAGTAGACCTTATTTGCCTTGTCCGGATAAGAGAGTTCTTCAGCTCAGGTAGTTGTCCCTACCGAGGCGTGAAATAAAACGATCTAACGACCAACAGGTCACATCTAGAACTAATTATTATTTGATTTCCTTGTTAAGAGAGAGTACTGGGATCTACGCGAGTAGGCCCCAGTACTATTTTTATCCCCACAAACTCCCTCCAAACGCTCCGCACCAGTAGAAGTCACGCATTCGGAACCATCAAAGACAGTCAGTCATTATGTTATCCGAAATGGGGTTCTTTGGCAACATCCATCTTCCGAAAGCCTATCGAAGCTCTATTTTTCCCTTACCTCCATACTGAGGAGCAATCATTTGTCGTTTCTTTGTTTATCTCTATATTGAATGTACTTTTTCCCATTTTCAGGATCTAAAATTACCCTGTATGGTGCATACCAAAGCGCGCCCTTGGTCTTTCTTTCACTGCAAGAAAAATCAACCAAGTCCTCTTCTTCATCGTAAGTGTAGAGTGCTGTCGAGGGGATCAGATACAGCTCTTTAGGTGCTCCGTCTTCCCACTGAAATCCGAATAAATAGTATAAGTCATCAATGATTGGATTCCTTTCCCGACAAAAGTGTTCGTAGTTCAGTACCTGCCGTTTTTCCAACCAAAAATTATGCATACTGTTTCGATACTTACACTCAATAGCAATAGTCCTCACTTTGGAAGAATCGTCTTCCCTCTTCGTACACTCCAACACTAAATCAGGAGCAATATTAGATAACGCATACCACCCATCCACATACTTATCGCTCCGCCACTCGAGCAGACGCCAATAAGATCTATTATCCTCTACTTCAGGTCTTTTTCGAATGTTAGAATTGGAGACAACCCATTCCTCAAAGCGGTCTCCCTCATACTTCTCTCTTCTCCGGCCATTCAAATACTTGGAGGTGCTTCGTAATACAGATCCAACGTAACCAAAAACATCCATAATACTATAAACTAAATATCAACCAGTCTTTGTAGCTGTGCTTCCGAATTTGAAATAACACACGGCTATATCCAGACATTTCGTTTCATTCAAGTTACTGCTGCCCGATAAAACTTGGAAAAGTGTAGCAAGAATTATCCAGGTTATGGGCAACTATGATTATAGTATAAATCGTTATCTACAAATGTAATCTTTTTCTGACAATCGTAAAGAGAATCCAAAAAAATAGAGTTATCATTCTCTAATAAACCCCACGACTAAATCGACCTATCCGGAGGTAAAAAACCAATGGGTTATATAATACCATTTCGACGTAAGAAATAGGGATTAATGTCTCGGCGATAATTACTTACCACGGCGGTTTTAGGGAGATTGGTTTCAGGAAACCGTAAGAACAATCCGCTCCTTCGTCGGCTGTATCCCACTTCATTCATCCAAATCCTGTGAATCCTCCTGATAAAAACCTCTGGGTCATCGGCGAATCAATGACCCAGAGGTTCAAAAAGAAAGCTCTGGGACATCGATAACTCAACGTCCCAGAGAAATCCGAGCCCTTGTCTGCGTCAAGGATATAGCGAAAAGAAGTGTCTCGATGAGCACTGTCCCCTCCAAAGAGTAATTTCTCAGGTTGAACTCCCCTCCCCAGGCCTCTCGCATCAGCCATAAATGACTGCCGCCGCCATTTTTAGGTTCGGTCGACTACATCATGACGGCTGCATAGGACGATACTTAGATGAGGGTACGGTCGAAGACAGAGGAAAAGGAGGCAAGGAGAACGTCCCGAGCATCGGACATGGGGATGTCACGACCCGCTTCTATAGAAAGGTTAGTGACCCCACGATCGGTAAAACCACAGGGATTGATGACCCCAAAAGCGGCGGGAGGAGTAGAAACATTGAAGGCAATACCGTGCATGGTAATGAATCGGCTGGCATGTATGCCTATGGCACAGACCTTGACTGGGTGTGTGTCGGTATGCATCCATACGCCCGAAGCACCCTTGAGACGCTCCCCCTTGAGTCCATAATGTAAGAGAGTACGTATGGCTACCTCCTCTAGTCGCTCCACATACTCTCGGATACCAATGTTAAGTTCTTCGAGATCGAATATGGGATAGATCGTCCACTGCCCCGGACCATGGTAGGTAACGTCACCGCCACGATTGGTGTGGAGGACAGTAATCCCCTGTCTGTGAAGTAGCTCTTTGGGAATAAGGACATTGGTGGGGTCGGCATGCTTTCCCATGGTCACGACAGGATTGTGTTCATTGAGGATGAGATAGTGTTGCACCGGGAGCTTAAGGTGTTTTCGCTCAATGGAATGACGGAAGATCTGCTCCTGCTGCCTAAGTGCAGAAGAGTAGTCCATTTGACCATTGTCTATTACTTTAATGTCCATGAGTGTGGGTTAGTCGTTTTTCGCGTCTGCACAGAAGGTCTTTGCAGGGCAGTGGATACATGAGTGGATACGTGGAGTGGTGTCGTAGGGGTTATCGGGATTAATAATCTCGGCTAGCTTGTCTCTGAGTAGTTGCTCATACTCGGATCTGAGTGGTTCGAAATCGGTGAGAGGGGTATCAGAGAATGTGAGGAGTCCGTCATTGGCGACCTTGGGCTTGATGATCATGGGGCGGACTACATACGTGGGGGGTAACTGGTCCTGATGCCCGTCGGTAATGACTCTCCGGGCAACATCTGGACGGGAGAGGAAGTAGGAATAGAAGAAGAGCTGTAGGGCGGCATGGTTAAAGTCTCTCACAGGATTGTGGACGTCGTCGAGGTTGACTTCCAGTTTGTCGCGTCCGGTCTTGTAGTCGATGACACGGAGGATAACCTGACCATTTTCCTCGATATAATCGAGTCGGTCAATGAAACCCTTCAGGTTCACGCTCATGTCTCCTATAGTGTATCGGTGCTCAAACTCCACCTCCCCACCGATGTAATGTACTGCCACAGGAGATTCGACATCCATAGCGACGACACTTCGCACCAGGGTCTCCGCCCTGTCGACAGTGATAGCATTCATGCCCGTTAAGCGGTCAATCTTTTGGCGAAATAGGTCAGCATAGGCATGCTCGAGCGTACTTCGGATATGAGTGTGCTCATTCATCCAGGAGGCGAGCTGCCGTCGATCCAGTTCCTTTCCCTCGTAGGGCATGTAGAGCTGCTGCACAGTATTGTGAACGAGAGTTCCCATGTCCCTATCGCTGATCAGCTCATCCATCTCCTCCCTCTCATCAATACCAAGTATCGCCGTGTAGTAGAATGATCGCGGGCACTCCAGGTAACGGTTGATCTTGGATGCAGAGAGCTTCGACTTACCCTCCTCCGTGATACTACGGATGTATCTATCCACCCTCTCCTGTTCGCGCACCATATCATCCGTTTCCCGTTGCTCGAAAAGTAGCGGAAAGTTGGCATTGATCCTCTTCACTTTTCGTCCATACACATGTTCGAGAAGGCCTATGTACCGTGATGGTTCACCTCCCGAATGATCCCCCCTGCGGGTATCGAAAGTTGCAATTACTCTGCGGGCACGACTGATGAGACGGAAGAAGTTGTACGCTCTCGTCTGATCTTGCCACTTGTAGGTCGGGAGACCGAGACCTTGACGTATGGTGTAGGGAATAACGCCCACAAGACGTGTCTTGGATGGGAGAATCTCCTCAGCAGCATCAGGGATAATCACAGTATCGAAGTCAATTCCACGTGTCTCCAATATTCCCATTACCTGCAAGCCCTTAAGAGGTTCACCTTTGTAAGGTATGCGAGCCTGCCTCAGGAGGGTCAGCAGGAGATCGTGTACTACATCATAACCGAACACTTCGTCTCTCAATCGACCGTTCTCCTCAACATACCTATCCAAGGATGCTCGCTGTGTCATCAGCAACTCGGTGAGAAATGGAAGCACAGAATCGGCTCCTGAGTATACCACCGTATCGTCATCATCCTCCTTCCTGACCAGCCACAAACTCATGGTAACAACCAGATCTATCACCCACGACAATAGGGCCGAACCCTCGTCCTTCAGGTCTCGAAAGAGGAGCGTCACCAGGGTTCTCTGCCTATCGGAAGGCTCCTCCACGAGTGCAATTCGCTCCACCACATCGGTGGACGATATGAAGTACCAGCGCTCATCCACAAGCCGGCGAATGCAACGACGACTATAGCCCCTCTCTCCGAAGACACTATAGAGAGGATTCATCCCAAGTACCTCTCTCACTTCCTCTCCTCGCCACTCGTATCCCCGTCGTCGATAGAGCATCCTCACCTCGAGGAGCCGCAGTATCATGCTCACGATAGGGAGCTCGCGGATGGGATAACCCATAGTGACATTAAGGTTTGGCAACTCTGACGGCACATTGCTAAGCACAGGGATAAGAAGGCGTTCATTGGGCAATACGACAGCCACCTTAAGGTCATCAATATCGGCACGCAGGCTCCCCTGCTCTTTGAGTAATTCGCCAATGTACACTGCCTGAGCCACCTCCGATGGCAGCGCTACCAACTCCACCTCCTGCTCATCTGCGGTCGGCACCGTATCGAATGACACATAGTCGATGCTCTCCTCTACGGGCATCGGATACCTCTTCACATTGTCTCTGAAAGCACCTGCCAGCGTCGGTGACTGAACAAGCTCCGACAGATAGTCCCAGTAGAATATCGCTTCTCCACTATCCCGGAGGTGGTCAAATATCTTCACTTCACACGGTGTAAGGGCATTAAACCCTATCACAACGGGGACCCTACGATCTGCCACCAGAGTCAGCGACTCTTCGGCTATTCGCTCCACTACCTCACGCATCAGCATCCCCTCATAGTACAGTCCTCGCACCTTCAAATGCTCTCGAGTGCCATGATAAAGTGCGGGTAAAATCTCCCAAAACTGTACAAATCTTCTCTGATATTCCTTAGGATTATCGATAAATCCTCTGTAGCCGAAAAAGGTACGGAGTGTCTCCCTCTGAGCATCGGAGAGGAATGACAAGTCGTCATTGAGTTCCTGATAGTCTGCCACGTTGCGAAACACCTGATCAACGGGTAACAAGTGCTTGTCCATGTCATTGAAGTCCCCCAGTATCAACCCACCGAGATAGTAGAAATCGTTGAAAGTTCTCCGCTGATCCTCTCCCATCAGCTCGTTGAAGACCTTACTAAGTTCGTACGTAACAAAAAGATCATTATTAACATCTTCCTCGGGCAAGAAGAGAATCCTCCTCAGGTATTCGCTTACTGTCGTCGTCTCGGGCAGGAGTGCGGGACGGTCACCCAGTGACTCTCTCAGGTAGTGCTGAAAGAATAAGCCCGCACGGCGATTGGGGAAGAGAAACCGATACCGATACAGTTCGTGCCCATGCGTGGTGGCAAAGTGCTGTGCTATATCTCGAAGGAAAGGATTGACCATAATACCAAAGGTGAGGCTACAGAGTGATACCTATTGCATCTATCGAACAACCGTGCTTACGCGGTGTCTCCACTACGGTGTGCCCCTGATCACCAGTACGTAGGACAAATCCAGAATAGATGTTGCTCTCCACTCCTTCCACGTGTAACATCACGTTCCTGAATTTCCGGTTGCTCTGGGATATCTCCCAAGCTTTCCGACACATCTCCACATCCTCCTCGTCGTATCCTTTCCACAGGGGTACAGGAAGGATTTGACGTGCCTCAGCAAATATTTCTGCCCCCTGTACCTCCGGCTTTATGATACATAATTCGTTTTCGATGACGAAAGTTTCTTCCGCATACGTATCCTCGTGTGGCAAGCAGTACTTCCGGTTGTACCCTGGGGATTGAGTGCAGATCTCCTGCCCTCCCAAACAGAGAAGGCCGAGGATAGCGAGTAGCTTGAAAGACTTTTGATTCATGCTGATTGTATCGGGTATATGTGTCTGGTGTAAATTGGGACTAAGCAAAGATACCAATAATAACCCTCCTCTGACACTCTCATAGCACTCCGCATCGTCAGACATTCGCGCAGTGCAGAGGGAGTGATAAATTTCTCTGGGTCGTCGACAAAACAACCTCCCGGAACTTTCCTTGGAAACCTCTGGGTCATCGTTTTGTCGACGACCCAGAGGTTTTAGGTTACATATACGGCACTTCTCCACAGACGTTGGCGAGAAAATGGGTATCTTTGGGGCAATGGAAGAGCAGAAAGCGTGCTCGGTTCGGATATTTCATACGTTGGGATAGGCAATGAAGATACTATACAAACTATGCGTGATCGCCCTCACTGCTATCATCGTAGATTGGTGTGGCATGACATCGGCATACAGCCAGAAGGCGAAGTGTGATGATGTGGTACTGACATCTTTTGAGGTAACACTGGAAGGGGACACACTCACCTTTCCGCTCTGTGCACCAGCAGTGCTACAGCAGACGATGTGGGAGCGTGGGCTGATACCCCACCCTTTTGTCGGTAGCAATGAGGACAGCATTCAATGGGTCAGTGATCGCAATTGGCTTCTCAAAGCCTCTTTCGATATCACTCCGAATGCGCTACACGACGCTCGTGAGTACTGGTTAATGCTTCCACAGGTAGATACGTTTGCAGACATTTATCTCAACGGTGTGCATATCGGACGAACGGATAACCTCTTCCGTCACCACCAATATGAGGTACGTCAGCTCCTACGAGTGGGTACCAACCGTCTTGTAATTCGGCTGCTATCTCCTACCCGAGAGGCGTATGCGCTGTACCTGTCCACGGGATTTAACTACCCCGCCGACAACGATCGCCACGAGGTACATTACGCCCCACTGGTGCGCAAGAGTCAGTATCACTTCGGCTGGGACTGGGGTCCTCGTATCGTGACTATGGGACTGGGCGCCCCGGTGATCCTGACGGCACGGCACGGTGCTACGATAGATATGACAAGGGTAAGTGCAGCTATCGAGTGGGATAGTAGCACACAAGAGCCACATGCCAAGTCGGCGACAGTGACGGTACTACACGCCGTAGCACTGGCAAGTGAGGGGACAGAAGTATCGGTGGAGCTGTTATCTCCCGAGGGACAAACACTACAAACACGTACGAGTAGTGTAGTAAGGGCTGGTGCAGAGACGACCATTGAGGTACGTGCCCCCCAGCTCTGGATGCCCAATGGCTGGGGAGAGCAGCCGATCTATGCAGTGGTGAGCGGAGTCGTGGGGAGTGCGGAGCGAGATACTACTTACTTCGGCATACGAGAGATAAGACTGGACATGAGCAAGGATAGCATCGGGCAGATGTTTACGTTCGTGGTCAACCGCAAACCACTGTACGTCAAGGGGGCAAACTATCTCCCACACGACCGACGATTTGGAGGTGGAGGGCGGACACTGAGACAGCTCTTTGAGCAGGATATTGTACCTGCACACTTCAATATGCTTCGTCTATGGGGTGGCGGAGACTGGGAGACGGAGGAGTTTTATCGCCTGGCGGATAAGCACGGTATACTCATCTGGCAGGATCTGCCATTTGCATGCTCTACTTATCCCAACGATCCCGCATTTAGAGATAATGTAGCGGTCGAGATCCGAGACCAACTCTCTCGCATAGCCAACCATCCGAGTATCGCACTCCTGTGTGGCAATAATGAAGTTCTGGAGGGTCTGAAGCACTGGGGCTGGCAAAGTAAATACGGCTACTCCGATGAGATATGGGCACAGATGCACAGAGACTATGACGACTTCTTCAGAATCTTTCTGGCGCATGAGGTTGCGATATACGCCCCCGACGTGGACTACATCCATGGCTCTCCAGTGTCGTCCAACTGGGGAATACCCGAGAGCCTGCTGTCGGGAGATAGCCACTACTGGGGAGTATGGTTCGGAGGTGAGGATTTCGACACTTTCGAGCGTAATCATGGACGTTTCGCTAGTGAGTATGGCTTTCAGTCCTTTCCCGAGATGAAGACGATACAAAGCTTCGATCCCTCGGTAGCCACTGATACAATGAGCATATATAGCCCTCTTCTGACGAAAAGGCAGAGGTCATTTATCGGCAATGAGCGCATCGAAGAGTACATGAAGCGCTCGTACCCTGTACCGACAGACTTCGGAGACTTCGTGTACGTGGGACAGGTGCTCCATGGGAGAGGTATGGGAGAAGCCCTGAGAGCAATCAGGAGAAGTTATCCGGTAAATATGGGTTCTCTCTATTGGCAGCTTAATGATGTGTGGCCCACTGTAAGCTGGTCGGGCATTGACTATTGGGGGAACTACAAGGCATTTCAATACGAAGTACGGCAAGCCTATGCCCCAGTGATTGTAGACGTGGTGAAGGGCTCTGAAGGATTGGATATCTGCGTGGTGACGGACGATCCGCATGGGAGAGGGATGCTGACAGTGACAGCGGAAGTTCTGACGTACACAGGCAAGAAGAAAGCAAGAAAAGACTACAATCTCGACATTACCAGCACTCCCTCCGTAGTGCGCCGACCGCTTGACTTAGAGGTAACAGAGGGTACAATGGTATATCTGGTAGCCAGAGATGCCGGAGAAAAGGTGGTGGCAAAGCGAGTTTTTCATCCCCAAAAACCCAAAGAGATGAAGTTGCCCTCTGTGACACCGAAAATGCAGATAAAGGCGAAGCGTGGTGTAATGACAGTGACACTGACGACCGATGTACTCGCGATGGATGTATTCGTAGAAACGCCTTGGCAGGGTGCTCGATACAGTGACAACTTCTTCGATCTCCTGCCAAACACCTCCCATACAATCACCATAACACATCCTGACATCAATCCCACGAATGCCAAGGGAGCGATAGTGGTGCATACAATGAACGAGATAGTGAATAGATATAGATGATGAAGATATTACTGGAAAACTGTGCTGCCTCTGTGGCATCGTGCCTCTATGCAGAAGAGGGAGGTGCAGGACGCATAGAGTTGTGTGCTGCTCTGCCAGAGGGTGGGACGACCCCTTCACATGGACTGGTCAAAGTAGCTCTACAGTCAGTGAAGATCCCGATTTTTCCTATCATACGTCCTCGGGCAGGAGACTTCTTGTACAGTGCTGATGAACTGGATACTATGGAGACGGATATCCGTGATTTCGTATCCTTGGGGGTACAGGGAATCGTAACCGGTGTACTGCGGGCAGACGGCTCCCTTGACCGAAAGGCTTGTGAGCGGTTGATAGGTGCAGCGCAGGGCTTACCGGTGACACTACACAGAGCGTTCGACCGAGTGAAGCACCCTGAAATAGAGTTAGAACGAGCAATCGACATGGGTTTCGCACGCATCCTGACATCCGGATGCAGACCGACGGCACCAGAGGGTGCTGACCTGATACACAAGCTCGTAAAGCAGGCTAATGGGCGTATCGTAATCATGGCAGGGTCTGGGATCAGACCGGACAATGTACTGGACCTCGTGCAAAGAACAGGGGTGCAGGAAGTACACGGGACACTCCAGACTCTGACAAAGACTGATATGGACTATCGGAATCCCGATCTGGAAGACTCGACAGCAGTACATATTGACGAAGTGCACCACATGACGACAGATACCGCTCTCGTTAGAGCAGTAGTTAACAACCTCTCCTCCCTCAAATGAATAGCATAGACATCATACTTTCGCCAGAACTTATCCAGGTCTATCCTTCCTCTTGGACGACAGTATACGTAGTGATCGATATCCTCCGTGCTTCATCGACAATAGTAGCTGCGTTGCACAACGGAGCACATGCTATCATCCCAATAGAGCATATAGAGGAGGCAGAGGAGCTGGCGAAAGCAGGGCACCTTGTGGGTGCTGAGCGAAACGTAGTCAGGTGTTCTTTCGCAGAGTTTGGCAACGATCCTCTCGAATATACCCCTCTGCGGGTCGCCGACAAGGAGATATATCTCACCACGACAAATGGTACTCGCACCCTGAGAGCGTGCATGGACATGGGTAGAGAGACCGTAGTCGGAGCTTTTACCAACCTTGATGCCGTAGTTGACTTCTGTAAGGACAAAGACGTCCTCGCAGTATGTGCCGGGTGGAAAGGTATGGTTTCCCTTGAGGATGCTATGTACGGTGCCGCACTCATCGACCGCTTAAGCCATTCACATGCCCCTGCATCCGACAGCGGACATATGATGCTCGAGCTCTACCGACTGCACGCTCATGACCTCAAAGGATACCTCATGTCCGGCGATCACTATCCCCGACTCGTACAGGCTCACAAAGAGGATGCCCTGGACTACTGCCTCCAGACTTCCATATATGACATACTGCCTCTCGCTAAATGTAGAGAAAAAGACAATCAAATTGCACTTACCCACTTCTCCACCCGACCATGACCAATAGAACCATACTCGTCATCACCACTGTCCTAATAGCATTCACCCTGACATTCACCTCGTGTGGTAGCCGTCGCCACCCAGCTTCGTCTCGCACAATGTCGTCCCATACGAATGGTACACGACTGGCTTCCAGCACCTCACACTCCTACAATAGCTACATAGATCGGTACTCTGCTGTGGCTCTGGAGAGCCAGCGGAAATTCAAGATCCCGGCCAGTATCACGCTCGCTCAAGGTCTCCTCGAGAGCGGTGCGGGCAATAGCACGCTTGCCCGCAATGCTAATAACCACTTCGGCATCAAATGCCACCGCTCCTGGACAGGTGGGCGAGCCTACCACACGGACGATGCCCCCAATGAGTGCTTCCGTTCCTACAATAGCGTCCGAGAATCCTACGAGGATCATGGCTACTTTCTCTCCACGCAGAAGCGTTACAGCGAGCTTTTCAATCTCGATCCCACGGACTACAAAGGTTGGGCAAAAGGACTGCAGAGAGCGGGCTACGCAACGGACAAGGGTTACGCCAATAAACTCATCAAAATCATAGAAGACTACCGCCTATACCTCGTCGACGAGAACAACGTAAACCGAGACTACGCCTACAATAAACCGAAGCAACCCCAAAAGAAGGTAAGCACAGAAGAACCGCGTCAGTACGAAAAACCAGCAACCAAGTCCCCCACTCTCCCACATGAGCGTGAGGTATTCCTCAGCTACGGACTCCTGTACATCCTCGCTGATGCGAACGACGATCTCGGCAGCATTGCCCGCGACTTTGAGATCAGCGAGCGCAGCCTAACGAACTACAATGACTTCCCCGAAGGTTATCCCCTAAAGGAGGGTGACATCGTCTACCTCCAACGTAAGCTCACCCGAGCACAACCACCTCACTATGAGCATGTGGTACAGATGGGCGAATCAATACATGAGATCGCACAGAGGTACGGTCTGCAGCTCAGTGCACTCTACCGCCTGAATAACCTTACTTCAGACTACTTCCCTGAGGAGGGCGATATCCTCTTGCTCCGCTAATCCGACGTGAGTTTGCTCCCTCGAAGGGAATTGCCCTTTCGGAATATCATCTATCGGAATAGTCCCCCTTAGGGCCGGTACAATCTGTCAGAAAAAGCTCTGGGTCATCGATAATCGAATGTCCCGGAGCTTTCTCTGACAACCTCTGGGACATCCAATCATCGACGACCCAGAGCTTTTTACGGGGTATACCCACACGTCTTGAATAAGTGAACGCAAGCGTAAGCTCACTATGGTGTGGCTTTCCCTTACGACTTCCTAACATTGGTACCCTAAGATTCGTCAGGTCAGACTACTATTTTCAGGACACTCACTTTCATCCCTTACACCGAGTACACATGAATCCACACAAGAGCAGATAAAGAAAAAGAGGGGTGCCAGTCGTCATAGTCAACACCCCCCTTTTTTCACTCACAATATTCGCTTGATTTCACTCCCTGAGGAGCGTATAAGCACGGCGGAAAAGGTAGTCGATGAATGGCTCCAGATACTGCTGTGAGAGTTGGGTCTTGTAGACACTCGTGGAGATCTCATCTCCCATACCCTCTAGGGCATACACGGAGTAATCTGCATTGGTATCCAGATCCAGCACCCTCTGTTGTGCCACAGCATACTTCTTCCTCATCTCGGTCATGTCTGCACGGCTGTCTATGGTATCCATCAGGGCAAGAAGGGTCCCACAATCCTCTCTCAGCCTTAGTAGCCATGGGCGAAGGTCGTTGTAGAGGAGACGGTCGCTCTCCTCTCGAGAGCCCTTCAAGTCCTCTACGCGTATGCAGTTATCTATAATCTTGTGCAGGTGGGCACGGAGCGCATCCCCCTTAGACTCCCTGGTCAGCATCGTGGATCGATAGTCCCCAATAAGACGTGATAGCTGATGTGGCTCATTCCAACGCAGGTACTCGGCTACAAACCTATACGCATGGCGTATCTCGGGATCCCTAATAATCGTACTGAATGATGCCTCCCAACTCTTTTGGTTGTCGAAAGCACTATTATTCCACGCATAGTCAGCCACAGAGAAGAGAGCCGTCTTAGCTATCTCACCCTGCTGCATCGGATTAGCTACCAGCCCGATGCAATTGGTCAAATCCTCCGGCATGCGGGAGTCGCTTCGGACAGCCGGCATGTCTACGAAGTTGTTGTACATATCCATAGGGTAGATACGGCTGTCGGCATTGTCATTACAGGGATAGTTCCACCACCACGCCATGTCACGTCCGAGCTCACGGTGCATATTGGCAGTATGCTCAGAATTGGGGACTGTCCACACTCCCTGACCTGTGGTGTACACCGTGATGTGGGGAGGAGTCTTGCCGATCTCGGTCATGAAGTTCTGGCGTTGCTCGACACTGGATGCGAAGTCGGAGCAGTATATCTGTGGCACGAAGTGGAGCGGACGAACAGTGTCGGCAGCGGAGGAGGTGGGATGATTCCACTTATCTTCTATCGCCTTCTGTAGTGCTGTGACACGGTCAGCAGTGCGTCTCATATCAGCCACTTCTGTGGGGATAGCTACATCATCCACGAAGAGGGCAAACTGACGTACACCCAGTCTGTGCATAAGTTCAAACTTGCTCATAATCTCACTGATTGCGGAATCATCGGATAGGAAGTGATTGCCCGGATGAATCGCCCAGATGAAGTTCACTTTCGTCTCGACACTCGTGCGGGTGATGTCACGTACCATATCTTGGCTGAGCCAGCCGTTCTGCTCCTGCTCCTTAGTTATCGTCTCCGGATACGCTTTCTGCCAATATCGGGAATGATAGGGATCACTTTTGCCGCCATACATGTATGTATTCATCTTGTACCGCATCATGTAACGAAGGAGATCTTTCTTCACATTCACGGAATATGGAAACCCATAGTACCCCTCTATCACCCCCCTATTCTGTTGATCTGCATAGTCACGTATCGTCACAGCCTGATACCTGTCACCGTCGTCCCCCTGCTCCAGTATCTGCTCCAGTGATGCGAGCCCATAAAACACTGCATTGGTATGCTCACCTGTGATCGTAATACCACTGCCATCGATGACGAGAGTGTGGCGATCATACTTACCCTCATCTGTCGTAGGCGCAGCGGTACGGAGGTAGAGCATCGTAGCATGTCGGCTCTTACCCATCCGAACCTCATAGCCATGAGCCTGGAGTATAGACCGTGCCCGGTCGAGGGTAGCTCGATCTATCATCTTATCTGCGACGATAGATACCCGGCGAGTAATCGTCACCATACCACTGCCCATCTCCATGGACTGGGGAATCGGATAAATGGTGTAATCTTTGGCAAACACAACGCCTAAGTTAGCCAAAAGCGTTGCTATCAAAATCAGAAGTCTCTTCATATTCAACAATTGATATAGTGGAAAATTTATCTTTCTTATTCGGCTGCCTGATAATTTGATAACCAGCACTATAGACAAAGATAACTAAATAATTGCGTAATCTGTAATCCGCATCTCGGAGCGACCTCGCTCGCATTCCTCACCGGCAGACCACATCGGATAAAATAATACATACACAAGCACAACGATTTCCGCAGATGAATAACTAATTATTGTATATTCAAAGAGGGACAAAATGCCTTCAACTATACCTATGCCCTTGGATTCCCCAAGCCCCCCCCAAAAAACCTTTGGGACATCGCTTCCACGACCTCCCAGAGGTTTCTGAAAAAAGCTCTGGGACATCCAATCATCGATGACCCAGAGCTTTCTTTCCCTTCCACTGAACGGACTTTGCTCTCCTCGCCGTTAAACGCCGGATGACTTTAATCCCTCCTCCACACCATACATGCAACTTGAGGCATACAGAGGAACTGAACTGTCCAAGAGGATTAGGGGGGGATAACGTACAAAAAAGGGTACACCGAACAGTGTACCCTTTTACTAGGACATCCGATTATGTGTCTTAATAACTTATACTTAGGTTACTTGGCATAGGACACGACACGTGTCTCGCGAATCACGGTAATTTTCACCTGTCCTGGATAAGTCATCTCGTCCTGAATCTGACGTGCAATGTCTGCCGAAAGCTGTTGGGTCTTCGTATCATCAATCTTGTCGGCACCGACAATCACACGTAGCTCACGACCGGCCTGAATAGCGTATGTCTTGATGACTCCTGGGTACGACAGTGCAAGCTTTTCGAGGTCATTGAGACGCTTGATGTATGCCTCAGCTATCTCACGTCGAGCACCTGGTCGGGCACCGCTGATCGAATCGCAGACCTGTACAATGGGTGCGATGAGAGTCTCCATCTCTATTTCATCATGGTGGGCTCCGACGGCATTGCAGATGTCAGGTTTCTCCTTGTACTTCTCGCAAAGTTTCATCCCGAGGAGTGCATGTGGCATCTCCGGTTCATCGTCAGGCACCTTGCCGATATCATGGAGAAGCCCGGCACGCTTAGCTTTCTTAGGGTTGAGACCCAGCTCTGCAGCCATGACAGCGCAGAGGTTCGCAGTTTCACGTGAGTGCTGGAGCAGGTTTTGTCCGTAGCTGGAGCGGTATTTCATCTTGCCTACGAGACGTATCAGTTCGGGATGCAACCCATGGATCCCGAGATCAATCGCAGTACGTTTGCCCGTCTCGAGGATCTCGTCCTCGATCTGTTTGCGGACCTTGGAGACGACTTCTTCTATACGTGCGGGGTGAATACGTCCATCCTGCACAAGTTGATGTAGTGCAAGCCGTGCAATCTCACGTCGAACCGGATCAAAGCAGGAGAGTACGATCGCCTCGGGAGTGTCGTCCACAATGACCTCAACTCCTGTAGCAGCCTCAAGGGCGCGGATATTACGACCCTCACGCCCGATGATACGCCCTTTGATCTCATCGCTCTCTATATGGAAGACGGTGACGGCGTTTTCGATAGCAGTCTCTGAGGCGATGCGCTGGATGGTCTTGATGATGATCTTCTTGGCCTCAAAGTTGGCAGACATCTTTGCCTCATCTATGATCTCGCTGACCATGACAGCAGCATCGGCACGCGCTTCGTCCTTGAGCCCCTCTACAAGTCGCTCCTTTGCCTCATTGACTGACAATCCACTGATGCTCTGTAGCTCTGCTAACTCACGCTGGCGGAGAAGATCGAGCTCGGCCTCCTTGGACTTATTAAACTCAAGCTGGTGCTCAAGGGTTTCGCTTTTCTTATCCAACTCTTTGGCACGGATAGCCAACTCTTCCTGCTGCTTCTGTATCTGCTGTTCCTTGGACTTGAGCTTAGATTCTATGCCTTGTAGCTTAGTTTGCCTCTGCTGTACTTCACGGTCAAGGTTTTTCTTCCGATTCAAAAACTCCTCCTTAATCTCAAGCATTTTATTCTTCTTGAAGAGTTCTACTTCCTCATGGGCTTTTGCCAGAATATCATCACGCTCTTCAGCAGTACGCTTGCGTATCAGACGCAGAAGGAATACGCCTCCTCCTGCAAGTATAGCAAGTGCTACTATCACGGGTATCCATATGTTCATTATGCGGTATTCAAAAAAATATAAAACAAAAATCCTTCACAATTCACTCACGCATACAGCATCTCCCTCCGAAATCTATCGGAAGTGATGTCACGTGATGAATAGTAAAGGAAAAAGTGACAATAACAACAAGGATGCGCTTCTACATCAAGGCGTCCTCTATAGACTCCAATAGTGCACTGAGCCTCTTCTCCGTCTGCTTATTGTTCTCGTGGTACTCAAGCTCACAGAAGTCACGGGCACAATGCAATGCTACGTAAGCAAGTGTATCCTCCTTGGAGGCGTCGGGAAAATGCTGTCGGTACCGCACGAGGAGGTCATTAACCACCTTGGCTGCACGTCGCAAGTGCAACTCCGACTCTTCCTCAGCAGGGATGCTAATCGACATCCTCGTCTCGCCGATACGAATCGTAATGTCACGCTGCTTTCGACTTAGATCTCCTGACAGACTCACTGACTATCTATTGGAAAAATAAAAATTATACTCGGTCTTATCCTTAAAATAATATATCCTCACGCACATCACTTCACCCCTCTTCTGAGGAGAGCGATGCACTCGTCTACCTCTGACGTTATCTCCTGAATCTCCCTCCTGAGATCGCCCAAGCTTTCTCTAGCTTCTGGAGCGTGTGGCAGCGCAAATGCTACCATAGACAGCTGCTCACGGAGTCTGGTAAGCTCACCCGTATACTTCTCATTCTCGGAGAGAAGCCTATCCCGTTCTCCCACAAGGCGCTGTATCTCCTTCCTCTGGAGAGTATAGCCACGAGCAAGGAGTAGAGTCTGATGCTCTACACGAGTCAATAAGTCTGATTCTCTACCGTACATCCAAGTATACTAAACAAGCACCTGCCTTAGTTTCGGCAAATATAATCAAAAAAAGGTAAACGTATATGTTCCTCCCCACCAAGCGCCATTAGGCAGAGAAGCCTTCGACAGTAACTGAGGTATCAATCTTTTTGATCAACCCCTGTAGTACCGATCCCGGACCGTACTCCACAAAATGTCCACAGCCATCAGCGACCATCTGCCGGACCAGCGGCGTCCACAGTACAGGAGCAGTAAGCTGACGATTGAGGTTATCTCGGATCTCATCCGCATCGGTATGAGGGCGAGCATCTACGTTCTGATAAACCGGGCAGATCGGTGTAGAGAAAGAAGTTTCTGCAATAGCTTGTGCAAGCTCCTCACGGGCAGTCTCCATGAGAGGGCTATGGAAAGCCCCACCGACCTTGAGGGGAAGTGCACGCTTCGCACCCGCATCCTTGACCAACTGACACGCACGCTCGATACCTGACAGGGTACCACTGATGACAACCTGACCCGGGCAATTAAAGTTAGCCGCAACAACAATATCATCACCGATACTCTGGCATACTTCCACTACCTTCTCATCAGAGAGGCCGATAACCGCAGCCATAGTGGAAGGCTGGAGTTCACATGCTTTCTGCATGGCTTGGGCACGCTTACTCACGAGCGTGAGTGCATCCTCAAAAGTAAGTGCCCCAGAGAGTGCAAGGGCAGTAAACTCTCCCAGCGAGTGCCCCGCCACCATATCGGGATGGCGCTCTCCCCCTAGGACAGTAGCCGAGATGTACGAGTGAATGAAGACTGAGGGCTGAGTGACCTTGGTCTCCTTCAGTTCATCATCCGTGCCACTGAATATAACATCTGTGATCTTGAATCCGAGAACGTCGTTGGCACGCTCGAATATCTGCTTGGCATTAGCATTGCTGTCGTAGAGTTCTTTGCCCATCCCTACGAATTGAGCTCCCTGACCGGGAAATACATATCCTATCATATACAATAAATTTACTCTATAAATACACGATACACAATCGTACCACGCAAATATACAAAATAACGCCGAGAAAACTCCAGGAAAATACCGAAGTATTCTCTTCAGTTTTGACTCGGCGCTAAAACTTTCCGCTCACCCTCCTCTGACCATCCTATCGGGAAGGGATGAATGCGCTATGTGTATAAGATAGCCTGCAGCGTGGTATAATTACTCCTGAGACGATGCTGAGAGAAGAATCTCTTCTGCTCTCTTCCAGATCGTATCATCGTCAAGCACCACAATACCACCGTCCGGACCCGGCTCAATATGCACCCCGGCAGATCGTCCCTGCTCAAAGTTGTCACCACCAAAATAATTGCGAACCGTCTCTTCCCTCATATTCAGCTCGTCAGCGATTCGAGCGATTGTACCGTGGGGCAAGCTATTCTTAAACTTGCGCAACTCATTGAATGAAATAGTTTTTGGCATAGCTTTTGTCTTTTCTTGAGGTTTTCAAATTATAGTTGTCACTCTCTTGAGATGATACTCTCAATTACTGCGCTTAAGTTACAGATATTTCCTCATTCGTGCAAATATATTTCACTCATCCGTGAAGTATTTCAATGTAAGTTCAATACAAATGACAAGGGATTTTAGCCGAAACCAGGTCATTTAACCCAATGAGCATGGATGTATCTATGCCAAATCAAACATGACCCACCATTTCATCGTAAGCCGTATCTCCCCCTTACCCATTCAAGACGTTCGGGTATACCCCGTAAAAAACCTCTGGGTCGTCGGGAAATCGACATCCCAGAGATCGCCGGAGAAAGCTCTGGGTCATCGAATCACCGACGTCCCAGAGCTTTCCAAACACACAATTTGGGTGCAGGGTATGATTACGGTAGCTATGCTGACAAGGACCGTACCCAAATGAGTAGTCTCTTAGATCGAACCCATGTCGTATGGGTGCACCAGCACAGACACACTGACAATAGGCCTAACTCCCACACACCGAGAGCAGGTGCACACTCCCTATAATAGAGACAATACAAGCCCAGGGGGTGCCATGCTCCAAGTAGACCTTACTTGATACTACCAAGCATAATCTCCACCTCGTGATCCATGACCGGTACGGGAACGCAGTGATAGCGACTAAAGCTGGTGCTGAGCATGACGAGATACATCTCCCTGACATCAATGCCGTATCCATGCTTTAGAATGTAGCGGTACAGGTTCTGCTGCAGGCTCCCGATAACAAATGGAGTACTGGGCAGATGCTCAAGACCGTTGATCCCTGAGATATAGGGATTGCGGTCGTTGGGGAAGAAATTGTATCCCACCTCACGTCCCATTCTCTTGCTGCGCTTCCAGTCGTACATAACATAGTCACCATTGTGATTCTGCGCGAGGAGGTCGAGGGTGCCTGCGAGGTTGTATCCCTCATCGAAAATCTTCCACTCCGTGCGGTAGGGGACAGGGCGAACATCGTCCAGAAAGTGACGGAAGTACCTTAGTTCCTCCGCGATATTCTGATTCGTGATGCCCATTCCCGGCACTTCGAGGTCGAAGTCTTCTCTCTGCTCACGTCCCAAAAGGATATTTTCTATCTGCTCGTGCATGAATATCCCGAGACTACGGGCAATGAGTCCATTACGCTCCCACTCCGCTATCACAGCCTCCGGGGTGGAGCTAAACCTCTGTGCCCTACTCAGAGCCCAAGCCTGCACATCAAACTCAGGGAAGAATGTGGACACCAGATTGGTCACCGACACCAGCGGTGCCACCCCCTCTGCCCCGATATAGGTGTACGTGTGCTGCGTGGGATCGAATGCGAGTCTTGCGTCACGCTCTCTCGAATTGCGGACATTGAAGTCCTCGATATGTAATTGATCGCTCATAGATAGGTATGCGTGTGTATCCCCCCTTTTTGGGTCTGACAAAGTTATTATTTACCAGTGATTTTTGCAAAAGCAGCCACTTTTCTTTCTCTCTACACTCCATAGCATTATACCTTGCGGAGCCTGATGCCTCTGACGGTATGATCATCACTCTTCTCTATGATCAGGTTGGATCGAAACCGTGTGGGTAGGATATTCTCTTCCAGATTGACCGAATTAATCTTCCACCAAATCTCGTTGGCAAGCACCTCTGCCTCTGCCTGTGTGAGCGAAGAATAGCGATTAAAGTAAGAGTCAGGTTTGGTAAAAGCAGTCTTCTGTAGGTGAAGAAAGCGATTGATATACCACCGACGTATGCTATCCGAATCAGCGTCCACGTAGATAGAGAAGTCAAAAAAATCGGACACAAATACCCGTCTCCGCTTGTGGCCACTACCCGGATCTACCTGTAGTACATTAATCCCCTCCACGATTAGTACATCAGGACGATCTATGATGTCATACTCGCCCATGAGCACGTCGTAGCTCTGGTGGGAGTATACAGGGACCTTGAGAGGACCGCGACCACTCTTGACAGCAGTCAAGAAATTGAGGAGTCGGACGGCGTCGTAGCTTTCAGGGAATCCTTTCTTGTCATAGATTCCCCGTCGCTCCAGTTCCTCGTTGGAGTACAAGAAACCATCTGTCGTGACGAGAGATACTCGGGGAGTCGCAGGATTCATGGACAACAGCTTGTGCAACACACGTGCGGTTGTGCTCTTACCCACTGCCACACTTCCTGCTATCCCGATGACAAAGGGTACTGTCTTGCTCTCACGATGAAAGAACTCCGCATACTCACTATGCAGATGATTGAAATGGGTTATATGGATCTGCAGCAGACGACACAGGGGTAGATATATATCGCTGATCTCATCCTCGGTAAGAGGTTCATTGAGAGCTTTGAGAGCAGTAAGGTCTATATCGGCAAATGGGAAATTGGGATGATTATCCAGCACGCTCCACTCACTGCGTGAGAAAGACTGGTATGGTGAGTAAGTAGCCGTGTACGATGACATTTCTTTGGCAATAGGCATGCGCAACATGTATAGTCCCGGTAGACTCAGAAAAGTTACTTCGCAGGTCGAAACTTTTACGATTAAAAAAAATAAATTCCATGCAAGGGTGATGCAAATGTAATTAAATTTTCATCGCCAAACCTTTGTTCTCAATGATTTTTCGTAACTTTGGGGAGGTATTCGTTGCATCGGCATTGGATCGCTTGGTTTATCTTGCACTTCTACTGATCCGATTGTCTTTTCGCAAACACAATTTAGTTGTTTTTGTATCATGACCATGCTCGTGCTGTGGTCGTACCGAATAGTAAATATATAAATTATGAAGATCAATAAAGATCGATTGGTTCGTCTCCAGTACGAACTCTACGTAGTAAACGGAGACGGTAGCCGTGGCGACCTCATCGAAGCCACCAGTGAGGATATGCCTCTCGAATTCATCCACGGTATGGGACTCATGCTTCCGCACTTTGAAGCAGAATTGAATGGATTGGAGGAAGGGGATAAGTTCAACTTCACCCTCTCTCCCGAGAATGCCTATCAGGAGCCTCGTGAGGACCTGAAGCTCACCCTACCACGGGAGGCTTTCTTGGTGGATGGAGAGTTCGATAGCGGTACGGTCTACGAAGGCGCCATGGTACCCATGCTTACGGACGATGGTCAGCGCGTTGAGGGACTTGTCGTCTCTATTGAGGGCGAGGAAGTAAAGATGGACTTCAACCACCCTCTTGCAGGCAAATCCCTCAACTTCGTGGGGCACGTACAAGAGGTCAAGGAGCCTACTCCCGAGGAGTACCAGGCTATCCTACAGCCCATGACGGGAGGGGGATGCAGTGGATGCGGACACGATCATGACCACTCGGGGGGATGTGGTGGCGGGTGTAGTTGTCACTAAATCCTCTACTGAGATCAGCCCCGAAGGGCGAAACACAACAACCGAGACTCGGGCGGAGAGGTTTTTCTCCCTCGAGTCTTTTTTGATTCATACTCCACACAATCCAATACTTTAAACAGTGAAGTTACAGCAAATACTCAAGGACTACGGTCTCCTATGGGCTATGGTCGTAGGTGCGATTTTTTACCCTTACCTATACCAGTTTGCCTTCGTTCTACGCTACAGTCTCTTCGCCATGCTCTTCATGAGCTATACGAAGATCAAACCTTCCGACCTCCGCATCACTCGAATGCACTATGTTCTCTTCGGAATACAATGGATAATAGCACTCCTGACATACGTAGTAGTCAATCCCTTTAGCCCCTATCTGGCACAAGGGCTTACCCTTATCATCATTACCCCTACAGCAACTTCGGCTGCTGTAATTACGATGATGCTCGGGGGGAGCATTGCTTTCATCACCTCTTTCCTCATCCCCTGCAACGTTATCGTCGCCTTCGTCGCGCCTCTCTTCATTAGTTGGTTGTACCCCGATCTCGGCAGTAGCTACATGGACACTGTATTCGCAATCCTCGGACAAGTATCCGTACTGCTGGTGCTCCCTCTGGCGATTGTGTGGCTACTTCGCTACCTCACCCCGCGACTCCACTCTCGTATCTCGAGCCGATCTACCTATACCTTCTACATCTGGATGGGTACGATCACTATCGTCATGGCGAATACAATTCACTCCTTTAAGACTAACGATCACCTGACCCTTCAATTTGGGCTCCTGACGGGAGCAGCCACCTTCCTCACAGCGAGCACGCTATACTTCATCGGTCAGAAGACGGGAGCTTACTTCGGAGGACGGAGAGTCGACGGAAGGCAAGCTCTGGGACAGAAAAATACGGTGCTGGCGATTTGGATAGCACTCGAATTCATGAATCCCATAGTCGCTCTCGTACCATCGTTCTATGTCGTATGGCAAAACGTGCTCAACTCCGTGGAACTCGCCATCCATCGCCGTGAGCAGAAGGCCCTACAGATCAAATAGTTCGTCGAGAAACAGTAATATCGCTCACGGCGAAGCACCTATAGCAAGGAAAAAGCTCTGGGACGTCGATGACTCGATGTCCCACTTGTCACAAAAAATTTCTCTGGGATGTTGATAATTCGATGTCCCAGAGAAATTTTTTCGCACTTACGTGTGGTGTGGCAAGAGCGACTCAAGAAAAGACAAAAACCTCTCCCCATACATCAGAAGGGGGAAGAAAGGGATTTTTATGCTCTTTTTCGACCAAAGTGTGCATTTTTCGACCAAAAACTGCACACTTCTGCATATTTCTGTGTAATTTTGCACTTCACAAGTTAAGGCAAGAGAAGTTACACATGTATTAAAATGATAGTCAGTAAGCAATTATGATGAAGAAACAGTTTGTCAAGATATACGAGGAAGCATTCCGCGAGCATTGGGCTCTGCCTGCTGTCACCAACTACGAGACAGGCACCAGCTATAGTATTGCCAACTTCGCCCAAGGAATAGCCAAGATACATCTCCTCCTTGACCACCTACATATAGAAAAGGGGGACAAGATCACACTCATCGCCAATGACAGTGCAGAGTGGTGCATCATTTGGATGGGAGTGGTCACGTACGGTGCTGTGGTAGTGCCTATATTACCGGACTTCCACGACGATGACATCCGCAATATCATCTCCCATAGTGACTCGAAGCTGGTCTTTGTGGGCAGGGAGCACATCAAGTGTCTCTCCCTCGACGAGATGCCGGAGGTCATGGCTACTTTCGGCGTCGAGACCATGGCACCCCTCCCCGAACTCACACGTAGCGAACTGGCCGCGAGCGTCAGTGCAGAAAAGCTCTTCGCTGAGCACTATCCGCTCGGATTCCGCAGAGAGGACATCATATACCCGGAGATCTCCAATGAGGAGATTGCGCTCATCAACTACACATCAGGCACCACGGGCTTCAGCAAGGGCGTAATCATTACACACAATAACCTCGCTGCCAACGTACTCTTCGGGCTCGACGAGGAACTGATGAAACCCAATGACAACCTCCTCTGTTTCCTCCCGAACGCACACGCATACAGCTGCACATTCAACTTTCTACTCCCTCTTGCCAGTGGGACGCACGTCTTCATCTTCGGAGCCAAGCCTACGCCCACTAAGCTCATCAACGCTCTCAAGAGCGTCAAGCCTCGCATCGTACTCTCTGTACCCTTGGTGCTCGAAAAGATGTACAAGAGCGTGATACTCCCGGCGATATCCAAGGGTCCTGCTAAGCTGATGGTCAAGATACCCGGATTACGCAATGTGGTATACAAAAAAATCAAGGACAAGCTCATGGAGGCTTTTGGAGGCAATCTCTTCGAAGTCATCGTAGGGGGTGCTGCCCTCAACGAGGAGGTGCAGGCGTTACTGACAAAGATTAACTTTCCTGTCGTCGTCGGCTATGGCATGACGGAGTGTGCACCGCTAATCTCCTACACCGGGATTCACAAGAAGTACATGCCAGGATCCTGTGGTCGTCCACTGGACTCCGTGGAGGAGGTACGCATCGCAGATGCGAAGGAGATAAACGGAGAGATGATAGGTGAGATACAGGTACGCGGCGAAAACGTCTGCAAAGGTTACTACAAACAGGAGCAATTGACCTTAGAACTATTCACGGCAGACGGATGGATGCACACAGGAGACCTTGGCACCATGGATAAGCATCGCAATATCTTCATCAAAGGAAGATCCAAGAGCATGCTCCTCGGTCCTAATGGACAAAACATCTACCCGGAGGAGATCGAAGCAAAAATAGTTATGCTTCCCTACATGCTCGAAGCAGTAGTCATCCAGCGTGCAGATCACAGAATCGTAGGTGTGGTGGTACCGGACTTCGCTGCCCTACAGCGCGATGGTATCACTACCGACGAGCAGGTGGAGAAAAAGATGACGGAGAACCGTGAGGAGCTCAACCGTATGCTCCCCGCCTACTCCCGCGTCAATGCATTCGAGATACGGAGAGAGGAATTCGAAAAGACCCCAAAGCAGAGCATCAAACGTTATTTAGTGAAGTAATCCGTCTCATCCTCAGGTTCCTCACCTACGGATACTCCGTAGAGGACTGTTAGCTTCACAGGAAACTAAGCCGCGACTTTGACATTTCCAAAGTCGTGGCTTTTTGATTACTTTTGTAATCTTAATGTGGAACGTATCAAACATCCAAACCAAGGAGAATACATGACGACTATCGATATCAACGAAATGTATCGTCTGCGCGGAGTGAGTGCGGACAAGGAAGATGTGCACAAAGCCATCAAGAACATCGACAAAGGACTGTTTCCAAAAGCATTCTGCAAGATCCTACCTGATATGCTCGGAGGGGATCCCGAGTACTGTAGCCTGATGCATGCCGACGGTGCCGGTACCAAGAGCTCTCTTGCCTACGCCTACTGGCGTGAGACAGGTGACCTCAGTGTGTGGAAGGGCATAGCACAGGATGCAATAGTAATGAATATCGATGACCTCCTCTGCGTGGGAGCAACCAGCAATATACTTCTCTCCAGTACCATAGGACGCAACAAACGACTTATACCCAGTGAAGTCATTGGCGCCATCATAGCCGGAACCGAGGAGATACTCTCACATCTCCGTACCCTTGGGCTGGACATTCACTCCACCGGAGGCGAGACAGCGGACGTGGGTGATCTGGTACGTACGATCATTGTGGACAGCACTGTGGCGTGTCGCATGAAGCGTTCTGACGTAATCGACAATGCCAATATCCAAAGTGGAGATGTGATCGTAGGACTCTCTTCATCAGGTCAGGCAACCTACGAGACAGAGTACAATGGAGGAATGGGAAGCAATGGGTTGACTTCGGCTCGTCACGATGTCTTCGGCCACGAACTTGCGACCACATACCCCGAGACCTACGATACCTCCCTCCCTGATGACATCGTATACGTAGGACGGAGACGCCTGACGGAGCAGGTACCTGGGTTCGGTATCGACTATGGCAAGCTAGTCCTCTCCCCCACACGCACTTATGCCCCTATCATCGTCCGGGTACTGGATCAAATGCGCTCCAGCATCCACGGGATGATTCACTGCACAGGCGGTGCACAGACAAAAGTACTGCACTTCGTGGAGAATAAACGTATCGTAAAAGACAATCTCTTCGAGGTGCCAACACTCTTCCAGACTATCATGAACGAGGGTAAAACCGACCCACGTGAGCTCTACAAGGTCTTCAATATGGGACACCGCATGGAGCTGTATGTCCCAGAGGAGATAGCACAGGACATTATTGACATCTCCGAGAACTTCGGGGTTGAGGCACAGATCGTAGGACGAGTCGAAGATGCGGAGGAGAACGAACTCATCATTGACTCTCCCCTCGGACACTTCACCTACTGATACACATGACGAATGGCAGATAACTTTGACATCCTTTCGCGCACAGAAGGACTGAAAGAACGCTTCCAAGAAGTGACGACACTCATCACTGACCCAGAAGTCATCGGGGACCGTCGTCGATTCGAAAAGCTCAGTCGAGAATACAAAGAGCTGGAGCAGATAGTAGAGCAAACAGAGAAGTACCGTCTCCTCCGTCAGAACCTCTCCACCAATCTCTCCATGGCAAATGACGAGCAAGATCCGGACATGCGCCAGATGATACAGGAGGAGATAGAGAGCATACAAGCCCAAATCCCCCCCATGGAAGAGCAGATCAAGGTACTCCTTCTACCCAAGGATCCCGATGACCAGAAAAACGCAATCGTAGAGATCCGTGGGGGTACGGGAGGTGACGAGGCGGCACTCTTTGCCGGTGATCTCTACAAGATGTACATCAAATACTGCGATGAGCAGGGCTGGACGTGTACCACCACCTCCATGAGTGAGGGTACCCTCGGAGGATTCAAGGAGATCATCTTCACCGTCGAAGGTACTGACGTCTATGGCAAACTCAAGTATGAGAGCGGCGTACACCGAGTACAGCGAGTACCAGCCACCGAGACACAGGGACGAATACATACATCAGCCGCTACAGTAGCTGTGCTACCAGAGGCAGATGAGGTAGACGTAGTGGTCAAAGAGTCTGACATCAGACTCGACATATTCTGCTCCTCTGGAGCCGGCGGTCAGTCCGTCAATACCACCTACTCCGCAGTCCGCATGACTCATATTCCTACAGGCATCGTGGTGCAATGTCAGGACGAACGCTCCCAACTCAAAAACAAAGAGAAGGCTCTCAACGAGCTGCGCACACGCATCTATAATCTCGAGCACCAGAAATATTTAGACGAGATCGCCTCCAAGCGTAAAACCCTTGTCAGTACAGGTGATCGATCCGCCAAGATACGTACCTACAATTTTCCTCAGGGACGCGTCACCGACCATCGCATCGGACTCACCGTCTATCAGCTTGACGATGTTCTCAGTGGCAATATCACACCATTCATTGATGCCCTCACAGTGGCAGAAAATGCCGAACGTCTCCAGGCAGCAGAGCTATAACTCTCGCTCATCATGCTTCGTGACATCATATACATCGGGATAGGTAGCGGGATCGGTGGCATTCTCCGCTACCTATTCTCGTATCTGCCACTCCCGTCCGGTATGGCGAACAGCCTCCCTATTCACACCATGACAGTCAACGTCATCGGTGCTCTGCTCCTCGGCACTCTCACAGGATGGCTCGTCACCCGCCCTGACATCTCCACCCATCTCCGTCTCGCTCTGACCGTGGGTCTCTGCGGTGGATTTACCACCTACTCTACTTTTGCACTTGAGAGCTGGCGACTCATTGATAAGGGTTATCTCCTCTCCGCCCTCCTCTACATCTCCCTGAGCCTGCTCCTCGGGACAATTGCAGTGTGGGGAGGGGTACTGCTCGGCCATGAAATAGGGAAGTAAGAGAAAGAAACGAAGGGATTCCGAAAATCATTATTGACAATAATTCCATGAGCATGATATCTGGCGACACTAAAGATACGGGACAGAAAAAGAGATAAAGCCCCTCAGTTCGTCGGCAAACTGTTCCCTGGACAGGCAAATTAGCAGCGTCCTACACACAGCGTAATCAACGACCCAGAGCTTTCGATTGCGACAACCCGGAACTTTCATTTTCGACCTCCCAGAGGTTTCTTCTTCGATGACCCAGAGGTTTCTCACTCCCGTTTCGGGATACCGACACTCGTTGCACAAGTTTATTGGCTCTCAAAGCAGTAGAGGTACACCCTCGGCACATGTTGATAAACCCCGAGAGTGAGGGAACTTTCACATGCAAAACACAAGGAATTCCTATGCTTAAGTCCCGGAAACATGGAATTTCAGGCTATAGGAAAGTGATATATTTCCGGAGTACTCCCGAGATACTCGATTTTCCCTTATGGACTGGCACGACCACGAGTTTTTATTTTGGGACCCACGGATCCTTCTATCCTGTTGTATGGCTTCTTGTTATGTACCGGGGTGGTATTTGTGACAGATGATAAAAGGTTTAAGTATTGCAGGAGAATAGGAAAATAGTATATTTGCCTGCGAATCACGGGACGTGCTTCGGACGAAGGTAACTGGGAAATGGTACGGTATTTGCGATCCCAAGCATAAGAGGATAGAGAGACTGTCCCGTGTATTTCAACTACAAAACAGAGACAACAATAAAGAATCGTATGAATCATTCCGAATTTCATAAGTATGCCACCAAGCATCTGGGCATGAACCCACTGGCTCTGGAGCAGTATTCCAGTTTCACCAGCGAGGCTTCTCGTGGTTATATATCTCCCAGTATCATAGAAGAGCGACAGCTCAACATCGCACAAATGGATGTTTTCAGTCGCCTGATGATGGATCGTATCATATTTCTCGGTACAGCTATTGACGACTATGTAGCAAATGTAGTGCAAGCACAGTTACTATTTCTGGAGACCAGTGATCCGGGCAAGGACATCAGCATGTACCTCAATTCTCCTGGCGGTCAAGTTTACTCAGGCTACGGCATCTATGACACGATGCAGTACATCTCCTGCGACGTAAGCACTATATGTACGGGGATCGCAGCAAGCATGGCATCCGTCCTACTGGTAGCAGGAGCCAAGGGCAAGCGCTTCGCACTGCCACACTCGCGTGTGATGCTGCACCAGCCCCTTGGTGGCGCACAGGGTCAGGCAAGCGACATGGAAATAACTGTGCGAGAGATCCTGAAGCTGAAGAAGGAGCTATTCGAAACCCTCGCAGAGCACAGCGGCAAAACCTATGAACAGATAGAGAAGGATAGCGACCGTGACTACTGGCTGACAGCCCAGGAAGCTCTGGAGTACGGCATCGTGGACAAAGTACTCCGTAGAGGGGAAGAGAAATAACTAAATGGCAAAAAGACAAAACAGAAACTACTCTGGCGACCACGATCCTCTGATGAATGGTCGTCGGTGTAGTGTGTGTGGTAGGCCCGAGGAGATGGTAGACTATCTGGTGGAGGGGCCAGTGGGTAACCTCTGCAATGAGTGTGCCACGACAGTACATCAGGCAGTATTGGAGGCAGAAGAGGTAAGTCGGAAGAAAAGTCGATTTTCGATTAATAATCTGGACGAATTGCCTAAGCCTAAGGATATAGTAGAGTTTATGGATCGCTATGTGATCGGGCAGGAGGATGCCAAGAAGAGCATGGCGGTGGCAGTGTACAATCACTACAAGAGACTTTTCAGCAAAGGACTCGCGGGTTCCTCCAAGGATGACTCTGATGATGTAGAGCTGGATAAAAGCAACATGATTATGGTGGGTCCCACGGGGACCGGCAAGACCCTACTGGCAAAGACCGTGGCAAAGCTCCTGAGAGTCCCCTTCACGATCGTGGATGCTACTGTATTCACACAGGCAGGCTACGTAGGGGAGGATGTGGAGAGCATCCTATCCCGTCTGCTACAAGTGGCAGACTATGATGTGGAGGCAGCTGAGAAGGGCATCGTATTCATCGACGAGATTGACAAGCTCGCGCGCAAAGCTGACAACCCCAGCATCACGCGCGACGTGGGAGGAGAGGGCGTACAGCAGAGCCTGCTCAAGCTCCTCGAGGGTACGGACGTGAATGTTCCGCCGAATGGTGGACGTAAGCATCCGGAGCAGCAGATGATACTGGTGAATACAGAGAATATCCTCTTCATCTGTGGCGGTGCTTTTGACGGTATCGAGCGTAAGATAGCCAAGCGTATGAATACTCGTATGGTGGGGTACACGAGTGCTTTTCGTGGCACACACGTAGAGGAGGGAGACGCTCTCCTACAGTACGTCACCCCTGCAGACTTGAGATCGTACGGGTTGATCCCTGAGATCATCGGTCGACTACCTGTGATCACGTACCTCGATCCTTTGAGTCCAAATACCCTGCGATCAATACTCACAGAGCCCAAAAATGCTATCTCCAAGCAGTACACCAAGCTCATGGCTATGGACGGAGTGGAGTTACAGATAGACGAGGGGGTGTATGATTTTATCGTGGAGAAAGCAATTGAATTCAAGGTGGGAGCGCGTGGGCTCAGGACAATCTTTGAGAGCATCATGACCGATGCGATGTACGAGATCCCTTCCTCTGAAGAGAAAAAACTACACCTCACGAGAGCATACGCAGAAGAGCACTTTAGGCAAACGGACCTGAAGGCTCAGGTCAATGCCTGACACAGGAATGTGGGAAATCACAGCAGAGATAGGATAGCGACGCGAATAAGGCAGGTAATGAGCAATAGACTTGGATAGTACAAAATTTTAGCTATCTTTATTGAGCAAATAAAGGGGTTTTCCTAAAATCCCACAGGTACCTTATTCACAGCAATTATGGAGCGCACCGAACAACTATATAGTACCCTGAAGCAGTTCTTTGGATTCGATAAGTTCAAGGATCAGCAGCTGGATATCATCAATAGTGTACTCAATGGTCATGATACTTTCGTGCTGATGCCTACGGGTGGAGGCAAGTCTCTATGCTACCAGTTACCCGCCCTACTCATGGACGGCACTGCAGTGATTATATCACCTCTGATTGCTCTCATGAAGAACCAAGTAGATGCTGTTCGCTCCTGCTCGAAGAACGAATCAATAGCTCACTTCATGAACTCTTCCCTCACACGAGCTCAGATAGATCAGGTACATGACGACCTGCGTGGAGGCAAGACAAAGATGCTTTTCGTAGCACCTGAGAGCCTGACAAAACCAGACAATATAGACCTACTACGGGAGATATCGGTATCATTCTATGCAGTAGACGAGGCGCATTGTATCAGCGAGTGGGGGCATGATTTTCGCCCCGAGTATAGGAAGATTAGGAGCGTGGTAGATGAGATTATGCCGCGCCCTATTATCGCCCTCACTGCGACGGCAACGCCACTGGTACAAGAGGATATTATCAGGAGTCTGTGCATGGAGAATGCAGATGTATACATGAGTTCTTTCAACCGATCAAACCTCTTTTACGACATTAGGGAGAAGAGCGATGACACGGATAGGGATATCATCAAGTTCATCAAAGCACATCCCAAAGCTACGGGTATCATTTACTGCATGAGTCGACAGAAGGTGGAGCTCTTGGCTGAAGTACTGAGGGCCAATGGGATTAAAGCACTCCCCTACCACGCGGGTATTGATTCGAAATTAAGGGTAGAGACACAAGATGCTTTTTTGAACGAAGATATAGATGTAATAGTGGCCACGATAGCGTTCGGCATGGGAATCGACAAGCCGGATGTAAGATACGTGATTCACTACGACATCCCCAAAAGTCTCGAGAGTTACTATCAAGAGACCGGAAGAGCAGGCAGAGACGGAGGACAAGGACTGTGTATCTGCTACTACAGCAAGGAAGATGTAAAAAAAATGGAGAAGCTCCTCCAGAGTAAAAACAAGAGTCAAAGTGAAAGAGAAGTAGGAAGACAACTCCTCGAAGAGATAGAGCAGTATGCAGAGACACCTCTGTGTCGGCGCAAGTTTCTGCTCCATTACTTCGGTGAAGAGTACTCCGAAGAGAACTGTCATAATTGCGATAACTGTACAGCCAAACACACACACGTGGAAGCAAAAGAAACGTTAGCAAGCATATTGGGCGGGATAGTTGCCCTCAGAGAAGAATTTAAAACTGATTATGTGATAGATTTCCTGCTCGGAAATCTCACGGCGGACATACAAAACTACAAGCAGGATCAATTGGATGACTTCGGCACCTGCAAGGGGGATGACCCTCAGACGCTGGAGACTGTGATTCGCCAAGCAATGATCGAGGGGTATATTACTAAGAATACTGAGAAGTATGGTGTCCTCGAGATCACAAAGAAAGGTAAGTCTTTCCTGAAGAAACCAACCTCATTCAAGGTCGACATGCCTGATGATAGTGAGAGTGATATACAGGAAGAGAAGAGCACCGGAGCAGGTGCAGCCGATCCCGTACTCTTCTCTGTCCTTAAGGATGTGTGCAAGAAGATGGCCAAGAAACTGGATCTACCTCCATACGTTATATTCCAGGAGTCAAGCCTTCAGGATATGGCAACCTTTTATCCTATCAATATGACCGAACTCCAGAATATCTCCGGTGTAGGTCAGAGTAAAGCTCAGAAGTATGGCGAACCTTTCCTCAAGGTGATAGAGAAGTATGTGCACGAGAATGATATCGAGCGACCGGAAGATATTCGCATTCGTACTGTAGCAAATAAATCCAAGCTGAAGGTATCTATCGTACAGCTCATTGACAGGAAGGTTTCTCTTGAAGACATCGCTAATACACACAGTTTGGACTTCAGCGAGCTGCTCGATGAGATAGAGTCTATTGTATACAGCGGCACAAAGATCAACCTCAATTACTTCATAAATGACGTCATGGACGAAGAGGAGATAGAGGAAATCTTTGACTATTTCAAGTCATCAACGACGGATGAACTTGAGACAGCCATGAGTGAACTAGGCGACTACGAAGAGGACGAGATACGCCTGATACGTATCAAGTTTATCTCAGAGATGGCCAACTGACAAATAGGGGAAGGAGAGAAAGATCCAGAGTACAGCCTACAATTGATATGGAAACTTAGCAGCAAACAATGGCCCAAC